>WGMG01000001.1:365811-731622 GCA_016125185.1 Armatimonadota bacterium
AAGTGTTCCTCGATGACCAAGACATCACGAAGTGGCCGATGTACCGGCGAGCGCGGGCGGGGCTAGGATATCTGCCCCAAGAAACCTCTGTCTTCCGCAAGCTGTCGATCCGTGACAACATTCTGCTCGTGCTGGAGTTGGCCGGAAAATCCAAGAAGGAACAGCACGCCAAGGTCAAGGAACTGGCCGAGGAGCTTCACATCGCCGATAAGCTCGACGCCACCGCGGGTGTCCTATCCGGGGGTGAGCGGCGACGGGTGGAGATCGCCCGCGCGATGGCCACCGAACCGAAGTTCATCCTGCTCGATGAACCATTCACGGGCATCGACCCGGTGACCATCGAAGAAATTCAAGAAATCCTCTTCAAGCTGAAGGATCGCGGGATCGGCATCCTCATCACCGACCACAACGTGGCGGCGACGCTTCGAATCACCGATCGCAACTACATTCTCATCGACGGCCAAATCGTGGCGGAGGGCACGAGCAAAGAGATTTCGGAAAACGACCACGTACGCAAGCGCTACCTGGGCCAGCAGTTCGGCACCGATCTATTCGAAGACAATGAAGAGAATTGACCGCCTGATTGTGGGCGAGCTTTTCGGCCCATGGCTTTTCGGAGTCGCGATGTTCACCTCGCTGTTGTTGGCGGCGACCTACCTTGGCCGCATCGCCGACTACGTGGTGCAGGGCCTGCCGCCGGCGAAGATTCTCGAAATCACGTTCTTGCTTCTGCCGCCGATCCTCGTCAAAACGTTCGCGATGGCGACTCTGCTGGGCGCGCTTTTGGCGTTCGGACGGCTCTCGGGTGACTCCGAAGTCGTAGCCCTGCGGGCGGGCGGCGCCAGCATCTACCGCATCATCTTCCCGGTCGCGTGCTTCTCGTTCGCGGTGGCGGTCCTGACGTTCATCCTGAACGACACGCTGGTGCCGAACTCGGCTAAGCAGGCGAAGACGATGACCGACTCGATCGGAAAGGAGATTAAGAACAAGAAGGCTCAACCAACTTTCCAGACGATCATCGAAAACGGCCAACTCAAGGCGATGATCATGGCTCGGGACTTCAATCTGGGCGATCAGACCCTCAGCGGGGTCACGATCAAGGCCCTGGATAAGGAAGGGCATCCAACCTTCTTCATGGAGGCCAGCAAGCTGAAGTATCAAGGCGACAGCGCGAAGGGATGGCGGATTGAAAATGGGGCAACCCTGTTCAGCGCCGACGGCCGCGACTATAGCCAGATCACGGGCGAAATCTGGCCCGGCGAGGTGCCCAAGATCAACAAGGACCCGCAGGAGATGAGCGTCCACCTGAGCACCGATCCCGACTATTACACAACCGGCGAACTGCGCGAAGCGCTGTCGAAATCGAACCTCGATAAGTCGATTACGACCGAGCAGTACCGCAACATGGAGTACTGGCTTTGGAACAAGTACGCGGTTCCGATGGCGGCCTTCGTGTTTGGGGTGCTGGGCGCGGCGTTGGGAATTCGATCCCATCGCGCAGGAACCGCAACCGGATTCGCCTTAGCCGTGGCAATAATGTTTGCATACATGACGCTCGCCAACTTCATGAATGTTTGGGCGATGGGAGGAGTCATTCCCCCATATGTGGCGTCGCTGACGCCGATCGCGCTTGGGCTGATCGCGTCCTTCATCATCATGTGGAGGAGGAACACCGGCTAGGATGGATCCTCAATCCGTTTTCTTTGTTCTGCTGATGTCCGCCGTGGGCGGCATCTGCGCCTATGTGGCCGACATCCTCGGCTACAAGATCGGCAAGAAACGGATTTCGTTCAAGCGTATTCGACCAAAGTACATCGCCCGCATCAGTGTCGTGGTCGCGGGAATGTTGATTCCGCTCGTCACCATCGCGCTGATCTATGCCGTGAGCGCCGACTTTCGCACTTGGCTGACCAAGGGGCAGCAGTTCGTACGCGAACTGCAAGAGAAGTCGGAACAACTGAACGGCCTGAACGACACGCTGGTCAAGAAGGAAACGCAAAACGCCGAACTGACCAACAAGAATCACCTCTACGACGCGGACCTCAAGAAGAAGCAGGACCAGGTTAAAGAGCAAGAGAAAAAGATTCAGGAACAGAAAGACAAACTGGCCTCGCTGGAGGCAAGCAGTCGGCAGCTTCGCGACCAGTTCGAATCGGCCAAGACTCGCCTGTCGGAGGCCAAAGGTCAGCTAGAGGCAAAGCAAAAGCAACTCCAGGCTGTGACCGACAATTATGCGTCCGCGAAATCCAAGTACGACATTGCGAAGCAGTCCTACGACGAGATTTCTAAGCGGAACCTCGAATTGACCAGTCAGAACTCGAAGCTGACCAACGATAATGCCGACCTTGCGACCAAGGCGAAGCAGCTTCAGACGACCTTGACTGACCTGCAGGCCCAAATGGGTGGGCTGAACAAGGAAATCGAGTCGCTGAAGAAGGACAAGGAGGACGCTCAGCAAGAAGCCGCCACGGCTCAGACCGACGTTGCCAGGTATAGCAAGGACCTCGAAAACCTGAGAACGCGCATCGAATCTGCCCGGGCCCTGCTCACCAAGTCGCTCGAGGTCGTACGCCAAACCACGATCAACTTCCTGAACGGCGAGGAGATCGCCCGAATGCCGATCGATCACGAGATTTCGACCCGCGAAGCAACCAACGCCTTTCGGAGCTTAATGCGGACGGCGCGGTCAGTGGCGACCGAGCGTGGCTCGACCACCGATATCACCTACCCGTTCTACAGTCAGGCGGGCTTTGAAATCCCCGACAAGACCGGCCAGAACTATCTGAATGCCGACCAAGTCGAGAAGTATTGGGTCGACCGATTCGTCCGCGTCCCTGATAATCAGGTCGCCGTGCTGACCGCCAGTGGAAACCGGTTCGTGGGAGAGCCGCTTTCCCTCCAAATGCAGTTGTATCCGAACCCGATCGTATTCCGAAAGGGTGAAATCATTTCCGACTACCGGCTGGATGCGCGGAACAGCGATTCCGACATCCGAAGTTCGATCCGCGAATTCCTGCGGACATTCGTCAACACGCGGGCCCGGTCGCGGAAGATGATTCCCGTCGTCTCTCGCGATGGCGAATCCTTCGGTCAGTTCTCTGAGGATCAGTTCTTCGAAGCCTTTGCCCGAGCCAAGACCATCCACCGACTCGTGCGCATCGTCGCCGTCGCCCACGATGACATTCGCGCGGGCGATCCGCTCGCGATCGACCTGGAGTTCCGATGACGAAAAAGACCGTCCTCTCTGTGGACCCTGGCACCGAAAAGTGCGGTATGGCCTTGGTCCAACGCGACGAAAACGGCAATATCAAACTGCTTTGGCACGATGTGGTCCCAGCTGATGCCGTCATTGTGAAGCTCCATGAGGCCTATATTGTCGAGGAATTTCACCTCGTCATTCTCGGGGATTCTACGGGATCGAAGCAGGTGAAGACCGCTCTACGGCGGCACTTGCCGAGCATGGGTTTGTTGGTCGTGGACGAGACAGAAACCACGATTCAGGCTCGCGAAAGGTACTGGGAGCATAACCAACGCAAGGGTTGGCGAAAGATTTGGCCGGCCACCCTCCAGGTTCCGCCGGAGCCTTACGACGACTACGCGGCGATGGTGCTGGCCGAGCGTGTATTGACCGAAGCTTAACTTTCCGAAAGGTCTATCTAGCCTAAACGGTAAACTATAAGCGATATATGTCCCCCAAGATTCGGAATATCGGCATCATTGCGCACGTCGATCACGGAAAAACCACACTCGTCGATGCAATCTTTAAGCAGGCGGGTCTCTTCCGTGAGAATCAGCACATGGCCGACCGAGTCATGGATAGCAACGATCTCGAGCGCGAAAAAGGCATCACCATCCTCTCGAAGGTTGCTTCGGTCAACTACCTCGGCACGAAGATCAACATCGTTGATACGCCAGGCCACGCCGACTTTGGCGGCGAAGTGGAGCGCGTACTCAGCATGGTCGATGGTGTTCTCCTCGTCGTTGACGCCAACGAAGGACCGATGCCGCAAACGCGCTTCGTCCTCAAGAAAGCTTTCCAAAACGGCCTGAAGCCGATTGTGTTCGTTAACAAGATCGACCGCGAGAACTCGCGTCCGGCTTATGCCTACGACAAGACGCTCGACCTGTTCATCGACTTAGGTGCCGAGGAAGACGATCTGTTCTTCCCGGTCCTGTACGGATCGGGCGCGGGCGGCTATGCCCGCACCAAGCCGGAAGATGACAACACGGACATGCGGCTTCTGTTCGAAGCCATCGTGGCCAACGTTCCTGAGCCGCGCGTCGAGCAGGAAGGCCCATTCCGACTTCAGGTCAACAACCTCGACTACAGCGAATACCTGGGCCGAATGTTCGGTGGAAAGGTCTTGCGCGGGAGCGTGAAGATCGGCGACCGCGTCGAGATGCTTCGCGAGGAGAGCACCAAGAAGACGGGATTCAACGTCACCAAGCTCTGGACCTACGAAGGGCTCCAGCTTAAGGAAGTCGAATCGATTTCTGCGGGTGAAATCGCCATGCTGGCCGGACTCGACAACGTCCTCATCTCGGACACCATCGCCCTCGTCGATACCAGCGAGGCTCTGCCTGCGATCAAGGTCGAGCCGAGCACCCTGTCGATGAACTTTTACGCCAACAACTCGCCTCTGTCGGGCAAGGATGGCGGCAAGTTCCTGACGATCCACAAGATTCGTGAGCGGGTGGAGAAAGAGGAGGCCGTTTCGGTCTCCATCAAGATCGACCCGAGCACGGCGGCCGATACGGTGAAGGTCAAGGCGCGAGGCGAGCTCCAGCTTGCGATCC
The DNA here is from genome assembly GCA_016125185.1 of Armatimonadota bacterium. Lineage (NCBI taxonomy): Bacteria > Bacillati > Armatimonadota > Armatimonadota bacterium. Next base: position 370,609 of record WGMG01000001.1, read on the forward strand.
TCATCGAGACGATGCGCCGCGAGGGCTACGAAATGCAGATTTCGCGACCGCAGGTCATTTTACAACGCGATGAGAACAACCAGGTCCAGGAACCCAACGAACTGGCGGTGCTGGAAGTGCCGGAAGACGGCGTGGGCGCCGTCATGGAAGAGCTTAGCCGACGAAAGGGCGATCTGCTAAACATGAAGACCAACGATAACGGCTCGACGACGTTGGAATACTCGATTCCGACCCGAGGTCTCATCGGCTTCCGATCGACCTTCCTCACGCTCACGCGCGGACTCGGTCTTATCGGCTCGCTGTACGACGGATACAAGCCGTACAAGGGCGAAATCGCCTTCCGAACCCAGGGCTCGCTCATCTCGAAGGATCCAGGCAAGCTGACCAGATACGCCTACGAAGACGTGATGGAGCGGGGCACGCTGTTCTACCCGGTGGGAACCGACGTGTACGGTGGCATGATCGTCGGCGCTTGTAGCCGCGACGAAGACATGATCGTCAACGCGACCAAAGAGAAAGCGGCCAACAACATTCGCTCGGCAACGTCTGAGCAGACGACGGCCCTCGATCCTCACCGCGAATTCTCGCTGGAGCAGGCGCTATCCTGGCTACGGGACGACGAACTTCTGGAAGTCACGCCCAAGCAGTTGCGATTCCGCAAGAAGATTCTCGACCATAGCGAGCGCCGCGTGGCCGAGCGACGAAGCGAAGTCGTCGTCTAAAAAAAGCCCCGGAGCGTTGCGCCGGGGCTTTTTTGTGTTTGAAGGTTGGATTTCTTACTTGCGTCGTCGTCGGGCAAGAGCGAGAACGCCAAGGCCGAGAGCCGCGATGGATGCGGGCTCCGGAACCGGGTCGTCGGCGTGAATCTTGTAGGTGACGATACCGGAATCGTAGGTATTGTCGATTGCATTCGGTGCATCGTCAAAGACTTCCCAAAGGTGGAAATAGACGGTGTCATCGCCTAAAGCATGGACGGGACCTGCGGAAATGAATCCGCCCGACGAAAGAGGTCCATCCGAACCGCTTGCATCTAGCGAAGATGGAGCTACGTCGATGTATTCGCTGGCGTCCGTGTTTTCCAATGAGAAAACCGAGTCCGAGCACCAACTGCCCGGGGCAACCGTGTGGAGTACGACATTATCCCACGAAACATCGGTGACTACGTAGTTGCTGTAGTCGTGCGCAAAGTAGGAGTCCAAATTGATGAAGACGGCGTAATTGTCCGGATCGTAGACGTTTGGGTTGTTCGGATCGTAAAGCCCATCCACGCTGTTCAGCCCAGTAAGGTCAAAGGAGATCGTGAGGTCCGTAGCGTGCGCCCCCGCTGCTAGGACGCCGAGCGCCCCAATCAAGAGTAGTTTTTTCATAGATTGCCCAAGTGCGAGCAGACACAATCTCTGCCCGACCCCTACATCCTATCACTGATCTGCTAATTTGAAAACCTCTTCAAAAGGTTTAGCAAAGATTATCAAGCATATTTACTGGGAAAACTAGGTAACTCTACCGAGCGACGATCGGCTCTTCTACCCACCAGTGCCGAATTCATCCTTACAAGCGCAGGGCTAAGTATAAGTTCCTTTTGAATTAACCTTAAACGATTCGCGGCTAATCAAACTAAGACTTTGGGCTGGATCGGAGTCTCCTCACCAACCTCGACTCGATAGGCCATTGCGGAGGGTCTCGACGACACGAATTGATAAAGATTTTCGTCGATGTAATGCGCTGCGACTCCATCGTCACAGGCAAATCCAGGGCCCATTTCCCCCTCATCTAGCATCCGTTTGAGCGATGGTCGTCGATCCGATTCCCCGTCATAGTGAGGGCAAAAACTTCCGTTCAGCCAGCCTAGTCCTTTCCAGGGTGCGAGAGGACCCATCGAGTCCGTACTGAACTCCTCGAACCAGCAGTTGGCTCCGGCGCTGATGCCTGCCAACACCGTACCGTTCTCGTACGCCTTTCGGATGGCCGAATCTAGTCCCCAGTCTTTCCAGAGCAGGAGCAGATTTCGGGTGTTGCCTCCACCGACGTAGATCACGTCCTGGGCCATCATGAAGTCGTCGAAGTCCAGCCGATGCGGCCAAAATAAGCTCAGGTGCGATGCTTCGCATCCAAGGCCTTCAAACGCCTCATAGAACCGGCGTGTGTAGTCTTCGCTATCGGCGCTGGCGGTCGGAATGAAGCAGACCTTCGGCTTGTCGGCTTCCACCAGCGACAGCACGTATCGATCCAAGGCCAGATTGTCCGGCTCCATGCTAAATCCGCCTCCACCCATCGCTACGATATGCCGCATATCCGTCCATTTTGCCTGAACCTGCCGCCGCTTTCCACCGTATCCTGTAGTGAAATGAGCGCGCGGTACACGCCGAAAGAAATCCATCCGTCGATTTTCGAGCAGGTGCTTTCGGTCACCGGCGGGTACATGAGCGGCAACGTAACAGACTCGAAAGTCACGGCCGCCGGCAACAAGCACACCCAGGTTTGGATGGCCGAATACTGGAAGGGCATTTTGCTGTGGCTCGTCCTGATCATCCCCGTCATTGCCATGCTTCCGTGGCTGAAGGAGCATGTGGGCAAACCGGCTGTGCTGGCCGCCTTTTTCAGTGGAATCATCGCTTGGCTAAGCCTCGGCTATTGGGGCCTCCAGAAGAATCGTGGCCTGCTCACCTGGGAGGAAATCGAAGCGGTTCGATCTGCCTTGGATCTGAACGAGAATCAGACCCTCTATCTCGACTGCCTGCGGTACATCGAAGAGTGTTCGATCCTCGACAATGAGCAGAAGAAAACGTGGCGCGCCGCTCTGTACCAAGCGCTGGATCAGGCCGTGACGCTCGAAAAGCTTTCCAGCGAAATGACGCACTCCGCAGGAGGCAAGGATCACGCCGAGTCGCTCGCCGAAATCGAGCGACTGGAAGCATTAGCAGATCGAAGCTCTGACCCGGTCGCCCAGAAAGCATATACCGAAAGCGCCAATTTGGCCAGGGATCGAATGGCGAAGTGGGATGGTGTGGCCGTCCAAGCCGAGCGGACCGAGGCGCATCTGGAATTGACTCGCCAAACTCTGCTCAAGACCCGCGACACGCTGAAGAGCCTCAGCCTGGAACAGCAACGCACGGTCTACGTCGACCTCGAACCGCTACGCGCCAACCTTGGGCGAATTCAGTCGGATGCCTTCGAAATTCAGCGGGCGATTGAAGAACTCAGGGAAATCTGAGCCGAGCGCATGAGACCTTGCTCGCTTCACCCGCTACTCGGGCTTCTTGCCCGTCTCGCAAGTTACCACCGAGTGAATTCCGCCACGGGCGCTGAAGTTTCCAACCACGCGCATCCAGCGCGGCTTACACGCCGCCGCCAGTTCGTCCAGCATCTGGTTGATCACCGCTTCGTAGAAAATGCCCTTGTTGCGAAAGTCGAGGTAGTAGTACTTCAGGCTCTTGAGCTCGATGCACGTCTCGTCAGGGATGTATTCCAGCTCGATGGTGGCAAAGTCCGGCAGCCCCGTCTTGGGGCAAACGCTCGTGAACTCGGGGTTCACGTGCTTGATCGTGTAGTTGCGGTTCGGATTCGGATTCGGAAAAGTCTCCAGCTCGGCCATATCGAACCCATAGTTTACTTTGCCACATCGATGAACTGGCTGACCGACTCCGCATCGCTGAATCCGAATCCGATGGTGTACTGATTTCCGGGATATCGCTTTGGCACCGCCTTTTGAATGACTTGATTGCCCTCACGAAGTTCTCGGCCATAGTCAATCAGGCCGTCAAAGAAGTGAGAGTGGAGCGTGACTCTCATAGACCTAAGCTCACTCGGCGCGACACCGGCAGAAACAATTGTCTTTGCCATGCCATAACTGCAAGAACCGGATTCCGAAAGCATCTTTACGATCGTGTCAATGGCTGCCTGTTGCTGGTCGGTTCCAAGGGTTGCAATGGCGAGGCCATCATCGGCCGAGGCGGCCGCCATTTGGTTGGAAGTTAGCTGGGACAAGAACCGTAGGGCATCATACGAGTTAGCAACGCCAAAGGCATCAAAGGTTGTTAGAGGATAATCCACTTCTTCATTGGTGAGTTGATCTTCACGAAAACTGCCTGCGACCTGAATGAAGAAATTGAGGTCGTGGGGTGTATTCACCGACTCGAATTTTGACCATTGCGCTTCCGAGGCTTCGTGCCGTCGATGAGTCCAATACCGAAAGTTCCTCGCCAAGAAGAAGCCTGAATCTTCCTTGCAAAACGTCTTGTTGTCCTCGACCAACTTTTGAATGTAGGTCTTCGCGTCAGGATAATTGCGATTCAGTTGCACCCAATTCGTGGTGCAACTCCGATCGGCTTGAGCGACAACCGGGATTCCTGTCGCAAGGTGAAACCACCGCAAATGATCCCCCAATCTTCGCTTCATCGAGGACCAAGGAGAGGGCCAAATCTTTGTACTCGCGTCGAGCTTCTGTGGAAATTTCTCGGCGACGTCCTGCACGTGGGTCCAAGGTTCTAAGTCTTCGTAGAAAGGAAGTTTCTTGAGTGTCCCGGGGACGCCCTCATTAAAGGTCTTTGCCGAGAACACTCCATTCGTATGGCTGGCACCGGGATTGCCCTTCATGCCAGGATAGACTCCGTAGGAATTGAAGCTTGCCCGGATGTCGCCGGTAGCCGGACGATATCGCACAATCTCAAAGACCAAAGGCGTCACCTTTCGAGGATTCCCATCGGCGTCCGTAATGGTGAAGTAGGAGGATTGGTCTTGATCAGCTGGATCGAGTTTGAGCCCCGGGCCGGGCATGGTGCTTGCGACCAACGGTTCTCCTTTCCAAAATTGTTCTTTCTGGGCATCGCTGAGCCGCAAAAAGACTCTTCCAAGGCCAGTCATGTAGCCATCGCCGATCGTTCGAGATGCAGCCAAGTACTGCCTGTTGGCCTCCTCCAACCTTGTGGGATCATTGGCCTTCGTGGCTGCTTCAAGTTCGTTCTCGAAAGGATCCAGGAGCTCGAACTTCCTTCTCGGTGGGAGCAATCCAAATCGCTTATCAGAATTTGGATCAGGCGGCGTATTCTTGGCGGCATATTCGCAAGCTGAGATCAGCGCTTCGGAGTATTTCTTCGACAATTCATCTTCAGCCAAGTTGAAGACCTTTTCGTGGTTTGCCTTCGGGATGTCCATTTCCAGCCGGTATCCGTTACCGTCTTGCACCCACTGACAATCAAGGACTTTGGCGACCTCGTCCATAACCGATGAAAGCGACTTCTTTTCAACAAAAAGGTCCACCTTTAGGTCCGAAATATTGCGATTGACCTTAAGCGGGACGTGGGACATCGCCGAGAATTCGTTGCACACGTCCGTGATCTGCACCAGGCTCTTATCGAGATCAACAACCTCTTTCAATCGACTATCGGTAAGAATGGATGCCTGAACGAGAAGAGCGATAGTCACGATCATGATGTTTGATAATCCGGCTGATGCCGAATGCCCGAAATATTATAGGGGAGAAAACAGTACTTGACGAAGTCCCGTAACCAGGGCTTTGGGAAAGTTCCGCGTTACTTGGGCTTGAAGAGCGTCAGGAACTGGCCGACGGTTTCCTTCTCGCCCAGGGCAAATGTAAAGCTAATTTGCGTCGCCGGACGCTTTTCCTGGCTCCGGGCTGAAACAACCGCGTCGCCGTCCTTGATTTCGTCTTGGTAGTCCACATAATCCTTGTGCTCCGTCTCGGTGACCTTAAAGGTCATCTGCCGGAGGGTGGTGGGCTCCAGGCCGCGCGCGATCAGCGCCTTCGCCATCTCGTACGAGCAACTGCCGTTCTCGACGATGAGATTCAGGACCGTCGACTGCATGAGTTGAATCTGTACGGGGTCGAGCATGTCCGCCGAAAGCCCGCCTTTGTCGCGGGCGGCGTCCCGCTGCGACTTCGAGAGCGAAGCGTAAAACTTCAGCGAATCGTAGCCCGTGAGCACACGATCCACGCCCACGGTGTTGACCGGATAGCCGATGAACTCGTTGCCCATTTGGTCCCTTCGCAACAGACCGGCGATCTTGACCGCCTCATCGAAAGTCATTGGAACCTTGGCGTCGTGATCCTCGATCCGCCGCCAAGCCGACTCGGACGCTTCGTAAGCTCGATGCGACCAGAACCGGAAGTTGCGGGCCACCAGATATCCATTGTCAGCGCGGCAATAGGTGTCGGAGTCAGCCATCATCGCCTTCAGGTATTCGCCCGCGGTTTTGTAACCCCGCTCGAGGTTGATCCAATTCCAGAGGCAGCTTCGGTCCGCTTGGGCCACAACCGGAATGCCGGTGGCGAGGTGGAACCACCGCAAGTGGTCGCCTAACCGCCGACGATGGTTGGACCACGGCGAGGGCCAGGATTTCGTCTTGGTGTCGATCGACTGAGGAAAGCCTTTCTCGACCGCGTCCTGGTCCATCCAGGGCTCCAGGTCTTGGTAGAAAGGCATCTTCTTCAGGAAGTCCGCGATGGGCAGGTTGGAAGACGAGCCGCTGAACGGGCCGCTCATCTTGGCCGACGAAGCGCCCCCGCCGAACTCCTTGGGGTACGCGGCGTAGACGTTCATGCTGCACCGCAGCATGCCGGACGCGGGGTCGTAGCGGATGATATCGAAAAGGTCCTGTTCCACCCGGTGTTGTTGGCCGTCAGCCCCGATAAAGGAGGCGTTGATGAGGGTGGTGGAGTCGGACCGATACAGTTTGTATTGGGAACCGGGAAAGGTGCTCGCCGCCACTGGCTCGCCCTTCCAGAATCGGTCCATCGCTGACCGATCCATCTGAAGCAGGATTCGGCCGATGGCCGTCGTTTGTGGGTTGCCAGCCGCCGCCGACATCGCGGCGTAATCGTCGTAAGCCCGCTGGGTCGCTGCCGCGTCGGTTCCTTTCTGGGCATCTTCGTATGCCTTTTGGTAGGGGTTTAGAAGGCGATTTCGATCTTCGGCCGACATCATTCCCATGCCGAGGGGCACGGTCTCGTTCGACGTCGGCGTCGCCTTCGCGCACTTTTGGTAGATGTTCAGAGCCGCCAAAATCATCTGCCGGTCCTCGTCCTCCTCAGCTTTGATGAAGTTGCGCTCGCGGTTGGTAGTCGGGATATCCATCTCCAGCCGGTAGCCAGCCTCCGACGGGGTCCATACGCAGTTGAGGGCCTTCGCCACTTTATCGAGCGTTTCTCGCAAAGGGCGGTTCTCGACGAAGACGTCGACCTTTAGGTCGGCGATGTGGGAATCAACTTTCAGCGTCACGCCCGACTGCTGTGTGGCCTGGGCGCAGAAGTCGGTGATTTGGGTCAGGCTGTCGTCAAAGTCGCTCTTGGCGGCCAGTCGGTTGTCGGTCAGAAGCGTGGTTTGAAGAAGGACAGTAAGCGCAAGAACCATTCGGTGAACCCCGATAGTACGACGACGTTCACGCGAAAAATCTTTCAGAAAATCCGTCGGTTCGGATACTTTCGTAATCGTGCCCGCAGTCGGCCGCCCAAGCGCACCAGAAAATCAGCGGCTCGTCGCCGGTGTTCACGGTCCGATGGGCAAGGGTTCCGTCGATGTGATACGTGACACCCGGCCGCAGTTTGACCGTGGTCGTCTTCCGCTCATGGTCCATCAGAACCACCAGCCCTTGGCCCGACACGACGAGGATCAGTTCGCCGTGAGTCGGCTTGGTGTGCCAGTGGCCACGAGTCATGAAGTACTCGCCGCCGACGGTGCCGGGGTGGAGCGTGGTCGAACCCCAAAGGATCGCCCCTTCGGTGCCGTCCGGCTTGGAAAAGTAGGTCTCCGTCTCGTACAGGGGCGTGGAAGCCATCGCCTGCGCCGCGTCTCTATCGCCCCAGTATTCGAGAAGGTCGCCGACGGTCCGCGCGGACCGAGAAACCTCTCCGGTCATTGTCCCGGAGAGGATATCGGTTGTGATCATGACAGATACTCTACCGCGCTCTGCGGCTCAGATTTGCGCGGCTCAGATCTGCTCGGACATGAAGGTCACGACCTTCTCGCCGTCGTATCCGAACTCGTAGTGAATCGTTCCGCAGACCTTTTCATTGCCGGGATCGACGACAATCTGCTCGCCGAGGTCCTGCACCGTCACCGGTTGGTTGATCACCTTCATCTTCATGGTGCTCATGTGAAATCGCATCGCGTTCAATGACTGCGAATCGTAGCCGTCATAGATGAACGAATCCATGAGCGACTCGCTGACGAACCCTTGGTCCCCAATACCGTTGACGATTGCGGCTTCAAAAAGGCCCTGTTGCCGTTGGCTCAGTCGATTGAACGACAGTCCGCCTGGCCTGTTGGCCTGGCCAAGTTCACCATCATCCAGCGTAGCCACCAACTGAAGGGCGGGGAATGTCTGCGCGAATTCACGCCGAGAGAATTGCACGACCACTCCATCACGATCCTGCACCAGCATGGCTTGCAACGGATTCAATTTCGAGCTAAACGCGACGTATCGATCCATCTTCGACTCGTTGCCTCGCTGTGGGTTTTCGACGATGGCGTAAGTGGATTCTGGGATTTCGTTCAGCTCTTTCCGCCAATAAATTCCATCGCGCACGAGCAGGAAGTCGCCGCTTCGGTGGGCATAACCCTTGCAGGCGGCAAGTAACGAGGTGAGGTACTGCCCCTCCGTCGCCGAATGGCGATTCTGCCTGACGAAGGGATGCACGGTTCGGTCGGCCATCGCGACCACAGGTACGCCACTCATCCGGTGGAACCAGCGCAGGTGGTCGCCTAGTCGGTACCGCCCGTTGTCCCACGGCGAATCGAAGTTTGCCTTCTCGGCGCTTTTCTCGTCGATCTTGGTTGGGAACATGTCGTCGAGCGCGGAAAATTGATCCCACCGCTTCAGACTCGCGGCGAAGCTGAGCCCATCGAGCTCCTTCGGCATGTCGTCGAACGGATAGTGCCCAGGTGGCTCTCCAGAAATGATCCGCTGGTTCGGCGTGAATGTAAAGTCTTTCTTGCCGATGCGCTTGGTCGCTGGATCGACGCAGGTGAAGAGCACGTACTTACCGTCCACATTGGGCCGCGATGGGTCGAGGTCGCCCAGGGAGAACGCGAATTTGGCTTTGGTGACCGACGACACAATGAACGGCAGACCGGCCTTGTAGGCCCGAATGTCGCCCTCCGACATTTGCGAGAATAATCGGGCGAGCTCCAGGTTGGCGGTGCCCGATGCGATCTCTTCGAGCGCACGAACGCGGATATCGAGCGGTTCCAGCTCCGCGTCCGAGGCGTTGTCCGCCCGGGCTTTGGCCAGTTGGGCCTGAGCCTTTTTGAGGTCGCCTTTGTAGAGATTGAATCGGTCGGGATCGTTGATCCGCTCGTCGGAAGGCGGCACGATTCGCGCAATCTCCCGGTACACCGTAATCATGCGATCGAGGTTTTGGGTCGCGAGCTTGTCTTCGGCCGAAACGTACTGCCGCGCCTCAGCGTCGGCTTGGTCGTCGCCGACCAGCTGGTAGCCGTCGGCGCCGCGAACCCACTGAAGGTTGCACGCCTCGGCGACCTTCGCCAGGGTCTGGTTCAGGGGCTCGTCATCGACGAAGACGTCGATCTTGAGGTCCTTGATGGACGGGGAACAGGAAAACTGGATGCCCGATGCCTTTTCGGCGTTCTGAAGCAGACTCCGAATCGGCATCAGCGGTGCATCGATACTGGTCGGCTTGGTCAACCGAACATCGCTCGAAATGGAGTCCTGCGTCGCGAGGAGGATCAGCGAAAGGAGGCTCATCGTATTGCCATCATACGACGATTTGCCGGAAACGATACTGGTATTTTTACCAGTATCGTTTACCTTGGTAAATTACATCTTGTGGATGGCGTGTCCGGCGGCATCCTCGAACGCTTCGATGATTGCCTCGGCCATCGTCGGGTGAGCGTGAATCACGGTCTCCATCGACTCCAGCGTCGCCTCGTGGACGAGGGCGACCACGCCTTCGTGCAGAAGGTCAGAGACGTGTCCGCCGACCATGTGCAGGCCGAGGACTTCGCCGTACTTCTTCTCGGCGACGACCTTCACAAAGCCTTCGGTCTCGTTGGCGGCCATCGCCTTGGCGAAGATCGCGAATCGCGAACGGCCCACGACCACGTCGTAGCCCTTCGACTTGGCTTCCGACTCGCTCATACCCACGCTGGCAACCTCCGGCGAGGTGTACACCACGTTCGGCACATGTCGATAGTCGACCGTCTTGGGTGAATCCGGCTTCAAGATGTTGTTGACGGCAGCCAGACCTTCCTGCTGAGCCACGTGGGCAAGCTGGATTCGGCCCGTCACGTCGCCGATCGCATAGATGTTCGGCACGTGGGTGCGGAGCGTGTCGTCGACGATCTCGACGCCGCGTCGGTGGAGCTTGACACCGATCCCTTCGAGGTTCATGCCCTCGATGTTCGCCTTTCGGCCTACGCCGAGCAGGACCACTTGGGTCTCGATGACTTCGGTCTCGGTGCCCTTCTTGATGTGCGCCTTCCAGCCCTTCTTGGTCTTCTCGACCTTGTCGATGGTGGCGCCGGTGCGAACGTCGATGCCCTGTCGGCTGAGTTGTTTGCCCAACTCGACGCCGAGGTCTTCGTCCATGATGTTGACCAGCGTCGGCATCATTTCGACCAGCGTGACCTTGGAGCCGAGGCCGTTGAAAACGTAGGAGAATTCGCAACCGACTGCGCCGCCGCCGAGGACGACCATGCTGTCCGGCACGAACGGAGCGGAAACCGCGTCATCCGACGTCCAAACGCCGTCTTCGCGGCCGCCTTCCAGACCCGGGACCGGCAGGTGGACTACCGATGAGCCGGTGGCGAGAATGAAATTCTTGCCTCGGTACTTGCTCTCGGTTCCGTCCTTGGCCGTCACCGAAATCGTGTTGGCGTCGATGAACTTGGCGAAGCCTTCGACGTGCTTCACGCCGCGCTTCTTGAACAGCATGCCCACGCCGCCGCGCTCGGCCAGTACGATCTTTTCCTTGCGCTTCATGAAGGCGTCGAAATCCATCTCGGCCTTGTCGATCTTCTTCAGGCCGAAGCTCTCTGCCTTCTTCGCCTTGTTGAGCATCTCGACGCTGGCGATCATCGCTTTGGAAGGCACGCACCCGACGTTCAGACAGGTTCCGCCGAGGTACTCCTTCTCAACACAAATGACCGAAGCCCCCATCTGGGCCGCTCGGATTGCCGCGTAATAGCCGCCGGGGCCGGCGCCAATCACGATAATGTCTGCGTCGAATTGTTCATTTGCCATAGTTTGCGTTTGCTCCTGCTCTACTGGGATGCCCGAGATCGCCTCGATAATGGAGGGTGCCGGCATCGGCGTTGAGACGGCCGGACCGTTTGTCAGCTCGCTCGCTGTGTTTTGGGGTGATTCGTCTGTTGGATCACTCATCGAGCACCGAGAGGATGAACTTCGAGTTTACCAGGTGGCGGGAATGCCCGAATCTGCAAAAAAGCGACAAAAGGGGGTTTTGATTTACAGATATATCACGTTAAAATGGGTTCGCGAAGAACTCCGATGAAGAAGCTTTTCTCCCGCATCGCCCTGGGCGTGGTTGCCCTGCTTTTGGCGTCCCTTTCGTCAGCGGATGTTACTTTGAGGCTGAGCGTCTGGGACGGCGACAAGGCTCTGGAAACGATTCGCGGCATCTGCCAGCAGTTCGAGAAGGACAATCCCGGCATCCACGTCAAGCTGGAGAACTACGACTACACGCTTTACCATCAGAAGATGATCATCACTTACGCGGCGGGCGTGGCTCCCGACGTCGTGATGATGGACGGAAGCCACTACCAGTTCTTGGCTACCCGCCACGCGCTTTTGCCCCTCAACCAGTTCTTCGCCTCGTCGCCCGGGTTCGACATCAAGGATTACTACAAGCCGATCGTCGATTCCTACACGTTCCACGATCAGCTTTATATCCTGCCGCGCGACATCGCCCCCATCGGGCTGATGTACTACAACAAGAAGATGTTCAAGGACGCGGGGATTCCGTACCCCGATGGTTCATGGACGTGGGACTTCCACATTCGGCCCGAACTGAAGGAGAAGGACTTTCTGTGGGTCTGCCAGCAGTTCGTGAAGAAGGATGATCGGGGCAAATACATCCAGTGGGGCTACGCGCCCAGCTGGCCGCAGATGCAGGCCGACACCTACGCTCTGCAACTCGGCGCGTATCCTTACGACAACATGGCCGAGCCGACCAAGGTGCTGGCCGACGCTCCCGACCGCGTGAAGGCGTTCCAGTTTGCCGCCGATTTTGCCAACGTTCTGCACCTCGAACCGTCGAACCTAGAAGCCAGCGGCTCGCTGATGCTGACGACCCAACAGATGTTCGTCCAGCAGAAGATCGCGATGTATCAAAACGGCATCTGGGACGTGCCGAACATGCGCAAGATGCTGAAGCCCGGCACGCCGGAATGGTTCGATTGGGACATCTGCCTGGCTCCCGCCTATGCGGGCAAGGACGGGAAGCCGGTCCGCCGCTCGACGACGGGCGGCTCGGGCTACGCCATCATGGCTTCGACCAAGAACCCGAGCTTGGCTTGGAAACTGACGCGCTACCTGGCTGGGCCAGTGGGCATGACGGCGATGGCCAAGGCGGGCATTGCGCAGCCCGCGATTCGGCAGTTGGCGCTCACGAAAGGCGTGTGGCTGCCGGGGCCGGATACGCCGCTGGAAGAGCAGTATCCGCGCAATCGAATCGTCACCGACGAAGCCGTCAACTACGTCGTGTTCGATGCCACGACCCAGTTCGGCATCTCGGTCAGCGACCGATATAACAAGGGCCTTGAGATTCTGTGGAACGGCCAAACGACGGCGCAAAAAATCCTCTCCGAGAACGAGAAGATCGCCCAGCAACGGCTAGACGACCTGCGCAAACAGGAAGCCCTGCCGCCGTTCAATTGGGTGTTGGGCGGGGCTATCGCCGCCCTGATCGTGCTGAGCATGGTCGCCTTCGTGTACCTGCCCGAAAGGGGCCGACGGCTCACTCGGCTGGAGAAAGGCGAATCCAAGTCCGGCTACAAATTCCTCACTCCCTGGATCGTCGGCGCGGTCATCTTCACCCTTGGCCCGATGATTTTGGCCCTGCTGATGTCGTTCGCCGAGTGGGACATCATCGCCCCCGCCAAGTGGCGCGGCCTCGCCAACTTCCAAGAGATTTTCCAAAGCGATCCATCCTTCTACAAGTCGATGATCATCACGGCGATCTACACGGTCTTCAGCGTGACCTTCGGCATCATCGGCGCGCTCGGCCTGGCCTTGTTGCTGAACCAGAAGGTGCGCGGCGTGGCGCTGTATCGCACGCTCTACTACATTCCGTCGATCACCTCCGGCGTGGCCGGATCGCTGATCTGGATGCGGGTTTTCAACCCCGACAACGGCCTGCTGAACTTCTTGCTGTACGGCCCCCATGGCGATTGGCCGGTGGGCGTATGGCTCAGCAACTGGATCATGCACGACCCGCATAAGCCGGTCGATTGGCTTCAGACCGAGACGACCGCGATGCCCGCCCTCATCATCATGTCGGTGTGGGGCATCGGCGGCGGAATGGTCATCTTCCTCGCCGGTCTGCAGGGCATTCCGCAGCACTACTACGAAGCGGCGACCCTCGACGGAGCCGGGATCATCGCCCGGTTCAAGTCCGTCACCCTACCGATGCTGACGCCGACGATCTTCTTCAGCGCCATCACAGGCTTGATCGGCGCCTTCCAGGCGTTCACCCAGGCGTTCGTGATTTCCAACGGCACCGGAGCCCCGAACGACGCCACCCGCTTCTTCGTTCTGCACATCTTCAGCGCCGCCTTCCAGTCCGCGCGCATGGGGTACGCCAGCGCCCTCGGGTGGGTGCTGTTCATCATCATCATGGTCATCACGCTCATCCAAATGAAGCTCAGTAGGCGCTGGGTCTACTACGAATCGGAGGCGAAATAATGGCCACCAAGGTTCAAACCTCGTCGCAAGAATGGCACGCCATGGCCAAGCGGGCCGAGAACACGGCTCGGATTCTGCGCTGGCTGTTGTGGGTGGTGCTCCTCACCGGCATCGTGCTGTCGCTCGCGCCGTTCTACCTGATGATCGCGATGTCGCTGAAGACGCCGGGCGAGATCGCCAGCAGTTCGGTGTGGTCGTTGCCGCGAGTCCTGCAGTGGGGCAACTACGAAAAGGTCCTCACCAACGCCAACGCGCCGTTCTTCGACTTCCTGCGCAACTCCCTCATCATCTCGGGGGTCTCGACCATCGGCGTTTTGCTCAGCTCGAGCATGGTGGCGTACGGCTTTGCGCGCCTGAAGTTTCCCGGCCGCGATCGACTCTTCATCCTGCTCCTCAGCACCATGATGTTGCCCAGCATCGTCACCATGGTCCCGCAGTACGTGCTGTGGAAGTACCTCGGCTGGGTGGATACGTTCTATCCGCTGATCGTGCCCGCGTTCTTCGGCGGCGGAGCGTATAACGTGTTCCTCCTGCGCCAGTTCCTGATGGGCATTCCGCGCGACATCGACGAAGCCGCCCTGCTGGACGGCGCCAGCCATTCGCAGATCTTCTGGCAGTTCATGATGCCGAACATGGGCCCCGCGCTGGCGACGGTGGGCATCTTCAACTTCATCTATAACTGGCGCGACTTCCAGGGCCCGCTGATCATCCTCAATAGCCCCGAACACCAGACACTGGAGCTGGGTTTGCAGACGTACCGCGCGATGAACCAGAACCAGTGGGAACTGCTGATGGCCGGCTCGGTGATCGTCATGATCCCGATCATCATCCTGTTCCTGGCGGGGCAGCGGTACTTTGTGAAAGGCATCGTGATGACGGGGATCAAGTAGCGATCTGGACTTCTTCGCCGACCAAAAGCGGCTACGCAACGTGGTTCATAATGAGCACACGAATTAAATAGAGGCGACTTTTGCCCCTTCATTAAGGGAAGAATTCTCTTCAGAAGAAATTGCAACCGGTTGAGAATCAAGCAAATACATTGCCGTAACCCGATTTTCATCTGCGATAGCTTGAGAATATTTAGATATTGAGTCGGAACTGTAATCAATCAAAATAAGGAGCAATTTTGCAAGTTGCTCTTGACTACTTGACAGCGAAGACGCTGCAGCGCAAAGAATTTCTAAATGTCCCTCTCGAAGCTTCTGGTCGGAATTCATCGCACCATGCCGATGTCCAGCATAGGTTTTTCTCATGTCAGCTTCGATTCTCTTCTTTTCGACCTCAAATTCCGCCAATTTTACCTCCTTGTCATTGGCGTCCTTTTCACGCTGCACCTCTAACTCTTTCAACCTAATTTCGTGCTCAAAAGCTTGCTGTTGACGCTTCGTCTCTTGCTCTCTGCGATCCTTTATTAGCTCTACCAGTGTTCTCAATGGGCCCAGCGAACCGATAGCAGTAATCCAGCCAGGAGAATTGTAGTGCAGAGATTTCAAGCGAAGGACTTCGACATTGCGGCTACACTCGAAAATCACGCTTGATATGAGGTGGTCTTGATCCTCCCCAGGGGAAAGGCTCTCCAGTCTTGAAAGCTTTTGCAGGACTTCGCGCCGTTCGGATTTTGAGATCTGCAGACTATCCTCATTTTGCGAAATTGCTGAGCCAATTAGCGAAATAGCTGACAGACGCGCATAAGCTTGCTCTAAGTTTGTCAGTAAGCCTTGCAAATCCGACACAGTCCAATATCCATCAATTTCAACCTTAACCTCAGCCGAATCTGGTGTGAAAGAGAGATCGTAGCCCATTATATGATTCTACGACGAAAACCAGCAAACAATCTTCGGGATTTTTGAGGTCAGCAAAATATTTGAGACCGAAACCACAAATCATGTTTCTGATACGTTGGCTTAGTCTGGGTCCTCATTTCAGACTCGGTTGCTTAGGAGTAGACTCCCGAACTGCACGGTCCAATGAGTTTGAGCCTGCTTCGCATCGAAAATCGTATTTGTCCTTACCACTCATAATCAACCCTTTTCCTTCCGATGCTATCCTAGCGAGGGATACTCGTTGTCTCCACCGAGATTATGGCCAATACAACACAAACGGTGAGCCAACTCCTCCAAGAACCTGAAGCAAAGTATGAAGTTCCATATAGAAAGTATCGGCATTTCCTCTTTTCGTTTTGAGTTAATCGGCAGAACTGAAATTGGGTCTTCCCGAATATATAGACTGATTCTCTTCAATTCTTTGTGCTGACTGACAATTGCTTTACCCTGAGGTAACAGACTGTTTTCCAATGGCTTTTCGAGTAGGGCTAGCCGCTGACGTGGTCGGATTGAGAACGTACGTGTGAGAAGAGGGTTTGAGCCGATTAGTGTAACGTGAGCCGCTCTGCGGGTAAGACAGACGGATGGACTTGCGCCTAAAGCATGTGATCGAGGAGTATAGGGCGGGAATCCAAGAGGTTCTTCGGCTCATGGATGCCTCCGGCATGCCACGACCCGCCACCCTCGCCGAATGGCTCGTCACCCGAAACGAATGGCAGATGGGTACCTTCGTGGGCGACATTCGGTTCTTTTGCCATGGCTACGGAATCGCCGTGAACCTCCCGCCCGGCGTGCTGGACTTCGACTTCGGCCTGAACGGCGAGGTCGATGGGGTCAACGTCCACTGGGCGATTCAGTTCGTACAGAAGCGGCTCGGGGAATTCGGATACTCGTCCGAGAGCGAGCTGAAAGAGGCGTTTGAAGACGCGATCGCAGCGGGCGATCTGGCCAAGGACGACTTGGGCGCCTATCGATTGCAAGGGTAGCTTCAAAAGAGATGGTCTACGGTGGCATGCTCAGCCGATCTCTGTGTAGCTGGGAGTCTGAGCATGAAGGAACCAGTCCATGCTTAGGCTGGCTCGACAGTATTCACACGCAAGGACTCCTTCATCGCCTAAACATGCCAAACACTTTCTTTAGTACTCCCTCCCACCGTCTTCCTCCCGACGCCAAAACAGGCTAAGATTAAGAATGCTGTCTTCCCTTGCATTCGGCTACGCCCTGTTGCTGAATCCGGCTGTTCGTCCGCCCCACGAGTACGACCTGCAGGATGTGAAGTTCGACCTCTCTCTCGACTTCAAAAATGAGTCGATCAGCGGCTATGTCGCCAACAAGGTCGTCACCACCAAAAACGATGCCACCCTCTGGTTCGACAAAGGTCCGATGACCGTCACCGGCATTTCGGTGGACGGCGCGCGAACCTACAACGCCAAGGCCGAAGGCGACCACGTCCACGTCAACCTCAAAGGCGTGGCCAGGGGCAAGACCGTCACCGTCACCATCAAGTACCACGCCGAGCCCGAAGCCGGAATCTACTTCGTCAACGGCAAGCGGGCCTACCCCGCCACCACCGACCTGGCCTACACCCAGGGCGAGATGGAAGACAACCACTACTGGATTCCCACCTACGACTACCCGGACGACAAGGCCACCAGCGAAGGCATCATCCGTGTGCCCAAGGGCATGAGCGTCCTCAGCAACGGCACGCTGATCGACCACAAAGACGTCGGCGCACAATCGGTTTGGCACTGGAAGATGGACCAGCCGATGTCCACCTATCTGATCAGCCTCGTGGCCGGTTACTACACCGCCGTGCCGGACGGAAATTTCAAAGGCAAGCCCGTCACCATCTGGACGCCCAAGGGCGTGGAAGATTGGGGCGAAGCGGCCTTCAAGGGCACCGATAACCAGATCGCCATCTACTCCAAGCTGACCGGCGTCGACTTCCCGTGGCAGAAATATGCCCAGTCGGCCGTGCCCGAGTTCATGTTCGGCGGCATGGAGAACGCAAGCTGTACCACCCAGACCATCAACGCCCTGTTCCCGCCGGATTCCAAGGGCACCCAAAGCGGCGAGGGGCTCAGCGCCCACGAGCTTGCCCACCAGTGGTTCGGCGACCTCATCACCGCCCACGACTGGTCGCACATCTGGGTGAACGAAGGCTGGGCTACCTTCATGCCCCACTTCATCACTCGCGAGCGGCACGGCGAGGACGAGTACCAGATTCAGCGCTACGGCACCTACCAAGGCGCGATGTTCTCGGCTCGGCAAAACCCGATGGTCCGCACCGACTACACGGTGCCCATGGAGATGTTCGACGGCAACGCCTACCCGGGCGGCGCAACCCGAATGTTCATGCTCATGCGCGAGCTTGGCGAGGACAAATTCTGGAAGTGCTGTCAGGCCTACCTGAAGGAGTACGCCCACAAGAACGTCACCACCGAGCAGTTCTTCGATAGCTGGGGCAAGACCGCGGGCGAGAGCCTGGACGCCTTCCGCAAGCAGTGGTTCTACACCAAAGGCGTTCCGCGCCTGCGCGTCACTCGCCAGGGCGACGACTTCAAGGTCGAACAACTGACGCCCGGCTTCACGTTCAGCACCGAGGTTCAGCGCATCGGCGACGACGGCCTTCTGACCGAGAAGGAAGTCGAGTTTAGCGACAAGCAGCCAACTCTGATCTCGGTGCAGAACGCCAAGGGCATCATCATCGATCCGGGCGCATGGATCATGTGCGATATCGACTACCCGGACTACGACAAGAGCCTTTGGATGACCGCCTGGCACACCGCCGAGAACGCGGCCCAGAAGATGCGCCTGCTGGACAAGTTCGACGCCGATGGCATCGAGACGATCTATAAGGAAGAGAAGAGCGACGCGGTGAAGCGAGAGCTGATCCCGCATCTGACGGATAAGGCCGAACTGATCAGCCTGCTGGGGAGCAAGGACGAGCGGGAGATCGAGTCTGCCCTCGATCGGCTCGCCGCCCTCAACGACCCCGCCGCCAAGCCGGAGGCCGAGCGAATCTTCGCCGAAACCGCCAACGAAGCGATGAAGAATAACGCGTACGACATTCTGCTTCGCATCAACAACGACGAGAAGACCGCCGAGCTGGGCTGGAACACCACCACCTACAACCTGGGCACCAAAATCGCCGCCCTGCGCTGGTATAGCTACCACGAGCCCGAGAAGGCGCGGCAGATGGCTCTGGACGCGGTTCGCAACTTTGCGCCGGGTCCGGTCCGCATGGCCGCTATCGGGGTCCTGGGTCACGTGAAGGATATTCGCGGCGACCAAGAGGTCTTCGATGTCCTCATTGCGTTGGTCAAAGCCCGGCCCTATGCTCCCATGAGCGCGGCGATCAACGCCCTCGCCGAGTATGGCGACAAGGCGGCGATCCCCGTCCTGGAATCGCGAAAGAACCACTCTCTGCACTTTGCGCGCGGAGCGGTTGCCAGCGCGATCGCAAGGCTGAGCCGCTAAGACCTGCCATAATCAAAAGAGAATCATGGGATTTAAGGTCAGCATCATTGGCGGTGGCGGACGAGTCGGATCGGACGCCGCCTACGCACTTCAGTTGGGAGGCGTCGTTCGCGAGATGGCGCTCGTCGATGCGAATCCGGACATGGCCGCCGGCGAGGCCCTCGATCTTCGCCACGGCTCTTCGCTGACGTCGAACATCAAGTTCACGTCGTCGAACGAGTACGGCATCGTCGATGGAAGCGACTGTGTGGTCATCACCGCCGGACTGCGACGCAAACCGGACGAGACGCGGCTCGACCTCATCAACCGAAACGTCGGCCTCTTCAAGCAAATTCTCGAATCGCTGAAGGGTTGCAAGCTCGCCGCCGGTGCGACCATCCTCGTGGTCTCGAACCCGGTGGACATCCTGACCCAGCTTGCCGCGAAGACCGGCCTGGTGGCCGATGGCCACGTTCTGGGCCTGGGTACGGTGCTGGACACCGCCCGCTTCCGCTCGCTCCTGGCCGATGCCTTCGACGTCTCGGCTCCCGACATCAAAGCCTTGGTGCTGGGCGAGCACGGCGACACGATGGTGCCGATCCTGTCTAGCGCGACCGTTGGCGGCGTGCCGATGACCTCGTATCCGGGCATGACCGAGGCCGCGATCAAGGACGTGTTCGAGTTCACGCGAAAGTCGGGTGCCGAAGTCATCCGGTTGAAGGGTGGCGCAGGTCGCGCCGTGGGACTTTCCATCAAGGAAGTCGTCGAGGCGATCGCCCTCGATAAGCACGCGGTTCTGCCCGTCAGCTCGGTTCAGAGCGGCGCGCTGGGCATCTCCGACATCTCGCTCTCGCTCCCGACCGTGGTCGGACGCCAGGGCGTGGTCAAGGTGATCGAGCCGATCGTGTCGAGCGAAGAAAAGGACCTTCTGCACAAGTCGGCCGCCTCGCTGAAAGAAATCTGGGCGAGCATCAGCTAAGGCTTCGGGTTCATTCCAAAGTGGCTCACCTTCAGGGGTGGGCCACTTTTTTATTGACTGTACGATTGCGCAAGAAGCGATGATTCCTCAAATTGCCGATCGAACGGATCAGTTGGAAAATTCATATTCTCGGTAAGGAAATATAAGTTATAGGTTATAATTAAGGTATGCTTCGCGAGTTCGTACCATTCGACGAGGATGAGATTGAGAAGGAACTCGATGCGCTAGAGAAGGCATCCATTTCGGACCTTGCGAAGCTCGACTACTGTATGAGACGGTATGAGCAGGTGAACCCAAAAGATGATCCTAGTCCTGCCTTTATCCAATCCTTCGATGAAGGGTTCTTGGAGCTAAGGCACAAGAAGGGTGAATACAAAGGTCGTTTGCTCTACTACGTGCCCAGGGTGCCGAAAGGTACCGAGGAGTTGGTGATGCTCGTGGTCTTTCGCAAGGAGACCCAAAAGACTCCGGCCGCCATGATCAGTCTGGCAGAGAAGCGGATGAAAGCAGATATCGCAAGGCGGAAGAATGAGGAAGAAGATCAATGACTTACACAGAACGACGGATTGCTAAGAAGATGGCGGAGAATGCGGATTACCGCGCCGCCTTCGAGGAGGAAGAGATGCTCTTGGCCAAAGAATTGGAACTCCGCCAAGAGCTTATGTCGATGGTCATTGCCATGCGAAAGGCGCAGCATCTGTCGCAACAAGAGCTCGCGGAAAAGTTGAATGTTTCTCAGGCTCGAGTGAGTCAGATGGAGCGTGGCCGCGAGCCGCTGAGTGTCGACAGCCTTTTGCAGATGATTAAAGCGCTCCACGGGAGCATCGTCATACTTACACCTGAAGAAGTCAAGAATTACGGGTTACAAGAGAAAGTTGTGGCGAAGGGTGATCTCTTTAGAAAGGCTCTCGATATGCGAGCGAAGGCCCGAGGTCGTGCTCAGAAAGCGATGCCAGCCAAAGCCGGCGCTAAAGTGAAGTAGGCGAGTTGTTCGCCAAAAGTGTTATCTGACCCTAATTGGCTTAGACCAAAATAAGAAAGCCCTTCCGAATTTCGGAAGGGCTTTCTTATTTCGGGTGAACAGCTGGACTAGAAGCGATAGCCGACGTAGAAGCCGATCGTGTTGAACGAGCCGTTGCTGTTGGACGACGGGGTGAACGTACCGGCGGCCTCAACGAAGGTGTGGTCGCTCACGTTCATGCCGAATCCGCCTCGAGCGGCGAAAACCGTGTCGGTCGGACCGGTCAGGTCGTTGATGGCGATACCAAGGCCGAAGAAGGCGTAGGTCTGTCGAACCGCATCCTTGTTCTGGTAGATTCGCATGTTGTAGGTGATCGGGATGACCGAACCCTTGCCGAACGTACCGAAGGACTTCGAGAAGTAGTCGATTGCGAGGTAGTTGTCCGTACCCTTAGCCAGCGACGAAGGGTTTGCAAACTCCAGCGCTACGCTCGTAAAGTTGTCGTTGATACCGGAAAGCGTGTTGTCGAGCGGGAAGGCCAGGCCGAGTCGCAGGGACACGCCGTTCATGCCAATTGCCTCTTGGGCATGTGCCCCGGCAGTAATCATCAGCGCAGCAAGCGCAACGAGAGTCGTTTTCATAACAATATCCGATCGCCTCAAGGAGCAGGCCCATAAGCCCACCCGCTCCAAGTTATGCCTATTTTAACCTAGTATTCTTGCCGTGTCCAGCACTTTAGGTGAAATCAGGGTCAAAATCACACAATGCCATCCGCGATTCTAACGCCGGAAAACAGCCTGGTTTTGGTCGTCGATATGCAGTCGAAGTTCCTCGCCCCGATTTTCGAGGCCGAGCGGGTCGAGGCTCGCTGTCGATTTCTGTGTCAGGTCGCCCAACTGTTCGAGGTTCCGATTCTGGCCACCGAGCAGTATCCGGAGCGGATGGGCGGAACCATCGACTCTCTGCTGCCGTTTGTGGGCCAGCCGCATCGTAAGATGGAGTTTTCGGCCTTTGGCCAAGAAGAGTTTGGGCAGTTGGTTAAGCTGACGGGCCGGACGAATCTGGTCGTGGTCGGAATCGAAACCCACATCTGCGTATCGCAGTCGTGCCACCACGCCCTTTCGATGGATCTGACGCCGGTCATCTGCCCCGATGCGGCCTCCTCGCGAACCCAGGATCGGCACAAATTGGGAATGGAGCGCCTTCGCGATGCGGGCGTCGTACCCGCCCATACCGAGGCGGTGGCTTACGAGTGGTGTCGCACCGCCGATAATCCGAAATTTAGGGACCTTCTGAGCGTTGTAAAGGGCTCCGCTTTCTGATACTATTTCCTAAAGTGGCGTTGATCGAATTGATCCAGCAGGGGCAACCCGAAGCGGCTTTTGCCTTGTTGGAGCAAAATCCCGAATTGGCGGATGAGGTCGGTGCCGACGGGGTCAGCGCGGCGATGCTGGCTCTGTACTACGGAATGCGCGACCTGGCTGACCAAATCTCCTCGCAGAAATCGTCCCTTTCGATCTTCGAAGCCGCCGCTTTTGGCCGGATCGTCGCCCTCGAAAAGGGCCTGACCGACGCCAACAAGGAATCCTTCAGCTCGGACGGCTTTCAGCCGCTCCATCTTGCTGCCTTCTTTGGTCGCCAAGAGGCCCTGAAGGTGCTGCTCGCAAGCCGGGTCAAGCTCGACACGCTCAGCGATAACGGCCTCGGCGTGGCCCCGCTGCACTCGGCGCTGGCCAACGGCCACGAAAGCATCGCCCGCGAGTTGGTGTATGAAGGTGCCGACGTGAATTTAGCGAGCAAGTCCGACTGGACGCCGCTCCACTATGCGGCGCATCTGGGCAATAAGCCACTCGCCCTGTTCCTGAAGGAGCATGGCGCCATCCCCCGCCCGGGGCCGGAAGGCAAAACGCCGAAGGACGTTGCGCTGGAGAAGGGCTTTTCGGAAGTCGCCGAGGTTCTTTGACTCACTCCGAAGTAGAGGAGATCGTTGCCGAGCTTGAGCATTTCGAGCAAACGAATAACCATGAAGCCATTCGAAATGACGATTCTCCCCAGGGTAGTTATCGTCGAGAGTTTGCGCACCTTGTCGGCAATGTCTTAATCTACTGCAACGGCTTTGGTTTTCATCCGTGGCCCGCGGTCAGACCATTCTTTGAAACCTATTCGGTTTCAGTTTTGCCCGACTATCCTGCTTACGAGAAGATGCTGGTAGTCGCCCAAGGGCAAACTAGGAATGCGGCTTCTGGTGCGCCAATTACCGACTCTCAGATATTTTCCTTCTTCGACCTTTCGAGAAGATTTGTAAATTTGGCTCTTCACATGCAGACCCAGATTCCCTTTCCAGAGGAGGATAGTCGCTGGGCCAAACACGCCAAGAAACAACGAAACAGGGCGCAAGAAGGACCGAGGGAGGACTCTGATCCACCGAACATGCCTATTCAGACGCGGACCGATATCGAGAACGCGCTCAAGGAAATGTACTACTCCACCAGGAACTTGAGTTCAGAAGCCCACGGCCTGGCGGAGTTTTGCGACATCTTGGCATATTTCGGAATGGCGTCGAGCTTCTTGGGCTACTTACCTCACCCGGCCCTGCAGAAGAAGTGGAAGGATGTATCGCTCGATGACCTGCCAGATGAGCGGGCCATTTATGTGGAGGCTCTCAATAAGGTCTACCGTTTGTATCGCGACGTCCTTAGTGCGGGCGATGCAACCGACCATCAAATTAACAGAATGTATCGACTCACCTGGCGGACGCGAATTTTCGGCAAAGAGTGCGGTAAGCGTTTGCGTGCGATAGTGGACGCGGTTAATTGGGAAAGCCGCTAGTCGGAGGTTCAAACAAGATGTCTCTCTGGCAAGAGAGACCGGTAAGGTTCATCCGGCAAGGTAATCCGAAACCGCGAACCGAACCGAGAGAGTCGCTTTGCTAAGCGCCCCTACCAGGTACGGCGATTGAACCGGTGATTGTTGACCGACTGCCGACCAAGTGATGATTGCTCCGAATCCTGAATCCTGGTTTCCTACAATCCCAACCGACTCCACATCCCATCGACCTTCTTCACCACATCGTCCGCCATCGTGATCAGCTTCGGATACGGCCGCGAGAACCCATTCTCGCCCGGCCATTTGTGCGTGCAATCGAAGCCCATCTTCCCGCCAAACCCCTCAGCAACCGACGCATGGTCGAGTTGATCGACCGGACCCTTGGAAAGCAGCGTATCCCGCGAAGGATCGCAGTTCGCCCCGATTCGGAACAACACCTCGCCGAGGTCTTGCACGTTGCAGTCCTCGTCAAACACGAACACGAACTTGGTGAATGCCAGCCCACCCAGCCCCCAAATCGCATTCATCACCTTATAGGCATGGCCGGGGTACTTCTTCTTGATCGACACGAACGCCATGTTGTGGAAGGTCGCCTCGACCGGCAGGTTCATATCCACGATCTCCGGCACCGTGAGGTTGATCATCGGTAGGAAAATCCGCTCGACGGCTTTCCCCATCCATCCGTCTTCCATCGGCGGCTGGCCGACGATTGTCGCCGGGTACACGGCCTTCGGCCGCATCGTGACTGCCGTCACGTGCAAGACCGGAAAATCTTCCGCGAGCGAGTAGTAGCCGGTATGGTCGCCAAATGGACCTTCTAACCGACGCTCAGCCGGATCGATGTAACCCTCGATCACCATTTCCGCATCGGCAGGAACCATGATGTCGACGGTCTTGGCCTTCACCAGCTCGACGTTCTCACGGCGAAGGAACCCAGCGAACAGCATCTCGTCGATGCCCGGCGGCAAGGGGGAGATCGCCGAAAACGTATACGCCGGATCGCCTCCCAGCACAACCGCAACTTCGAATTTCTGAAGCCCCTTCTGGCCTGCGTCCTCCATCTGCCGCATGCCCGTTTTGTGCATCTGCCAGTGCATCCCGCAGGTCGTCTTATCGTGGATTTGCACGCGGTACATGCCGACATTTCGCTTGCCGGTATTGGGGTCGTGAGTGAACACCAGCGGCAGGGTCACAAACGGCCCGCCGTCCTCCGGCCAGCAGGTCAAAACCGGGAGCTTGTAGAGGTCGATCTCGTCGCCTTGCCAAACGATCTCCTGGCATCGGCCCGACGAAACCGTCTTCGGCGGAACGTTTTTCATCTCGCCGAGGAGCCACGGCAGTTTCTTCAGCGTGGCAACGGGACCGGACGGAAGCTCGGGCTTGAGCAAAGCCGCGATCCGCTCGGCGTGCTCCTCAAAGTCGTCGCACGACAGCGCCATGCTCATCCGCTTGCGCGTGGCCATCGTGTTGATCGCGACGGGAAAATCGTATTTGCGAACATCGCTGGGCCGAGAGGCAGGGTGAATGGACGGATGCCGCTGAACCGCGCTGAGAGGATCAGGTGTCGAAACCCGGTGCGAAGGCCCCTGAACGTTCTCGAAAAGCAGGGCCGGACCACCCTTCTTGACCACCCGATCGGTGATCTCCGTGATCTCCAAATAAGGCGATACCGCTTCCGAAATCCTCTTCAATTCACCCTTGGATTCGAGGACCTCCAAGAAGTGCTGAAAATCGCGGTAGGCCATTGGCTCTCTAGTCTACGCGGAACTAGTCACGAAAGTGCGAAACCGCTACAATAGGGCTCATGAAGAAGATGCCGCTCTTATGGCTCCTCATTCTTTCGATTTTTGTCGTGGGGTGTGCCCGAACTTCGTCCGAGGTGACGGTGAATGCCGATGGCTCTTGGACCCGGTCGCTGAAGCTGACCGTGGGCAAGGCGATGATGGAAGAAAACAAGTGGAACGACGTGTTCACTCTGCCGACCGACCCAGCCTGGAAGAAGTCGGAAGAGATTCAGGATCAGGAGAAAACCACCACCCTGACCCGCGACTTCAAGCTCGGCGACGGGCCGATCACCGACATCATCATCAAAGAGAAGGACGAGACCAAACTCAAGAATTTCGTGATCGTGCGCAAGCTCGACAACGGCCAAATCGAGTACTTCGAGAAGATCGTCGACCTGAAGCCGGAGACCGACAAGATGGACAAGGAGATTCAATCCTACATCGACGACCTGAAGGCAGCCATGCCCGCTGGTAAAGGCACGGACGACGACTTCAAAGCGATGGGTAAGAAGACGATGACGAAGATCATTCGCCTGATGCTCGGCCCCGATGACCACCTCTTCGGCACCATGGTGCTCAATCCCGATGGCGCCGCTCGCCGCCTTCGCATGAAGATCGGCCAAGTCGAGGGTCAACTCCTCGAAGAGCAGTTTGGCGACCGTTTGACCAAGGAAGAACGGGACGATGTCCTCAAGAAGCTCATCGCCAAGCTGGACAGCCGCTCCCTGATGAAGCAGAACAAGCCGGATCAGGAGCAGGCAAACGACAATCAGAACGACATGGTCGGCATGTCCGTCGCTGTCAAACTTCCCGGCAAAATCGTCTCCACCAACGGTGAGATCGACCCGGTGACGGGCGAAGTCTTCTGGGATTTCGCGACGCTGTCGGCCAGTACGGACATACTGGAACTTCACGCCATCTGTCAACCATAGCGTTAAGTCCTAGCGGAAGGGAACCTTTACCGAATTCGTTCGTTTCATAATTTGGTAATGCGTTCCCTCTCCCTTCTTTTGTGCCTGGTCCCCTCCGTCGTCTTTGCTTGGGGCAGCGACGGCCACATGCAGATCGCCGACATCGCCTGGACGAAACTCACTCCGACGGCCAAGGCCAAAATCACAACCCTTTTAAACGCAGGAGAGCCCTCTTTTCGAATCCTCAACAACGATTCGCGCGATGCGTTTCGCTCAGCCGCGACCTTCTGCGACTACATGAAGTCGCATGAAGACACGATTTACGAAAGCATCATCCCCGCCATGAACTCCAAGTTCAACCCGAACATCGCGTCGATTGGGCGCGAAGGCGTCCGATGCAAGACGTGGCACTACTACGACGTGCCCATTCGTTATTCTGGCCAGGAACCGGCCATCGACCCCTCGAACGCAGATGCGGCCCTGAACTTGGCCATCGCCGAACTCTCAAAAATGAACAAAAGCGGCCTGAGCGACCCCAAGATGGCCTGCTGGTGGCTGTACTGGATCGAGCACGTAACCGGCGATTTGCACCAGCCTCTGCACTGCGTCAGCAGTTACGAATACGAATCAAAGGGCGACGCCGGAGGAAACTTCTTCAAGATCAAAAAGCTCGGCGGCGAAGGGACGACTAACCTGCACAGCTTCTGGGATGGCGGCATCGGTCGCGCCATCGGCGAGGAGCGGGAAAAGGGCAAGGACCCCAATGTCGAGAAGGTGACCGATCGCTGGACCGGCGATTCCTCCCTCCAGCCCCCGGCAGATCAGGTGAAGGACCTCGATCCGATGGATTGGATCAAGATCGGCTCGCGCGAGGCAGACAAGGTCGTGTACGGCGACCTTAAGCAAGGCGACGCGCCGGATATGAACTACCTCTACCGCATGTCGATCTTCTGCCGAAAGCAAGCGGTTCTCGGCGGATATCGGCTGGCGGCGGTGCTGAACAAGGCTCTCGGCTAGCCGAAGGTGCATCTTTTCGGGTTCGCGTGGCGTAACCTTTAGTCTGGAGATGCGAAAGACCCTTCGGGAACAGATCGACGCGAACAAGCGAGGCAGTCTAGTACTGGTTTGCGTGATGCTCGCTCTGATCACCGCGCTCGGCACCTGCATCGTCGGCATCTGGCACCCGCGATATTGGTACTACGGAGCGGGCGGTGCGTTTGGCATCGCCCTTTTCGTGGCCTTCGTCGCTCGGTCGTGGGGTCCGGGCATCATCCTCGGCATTTCCAACACCCGCGAGGCGACGGCGCAGGAGGACCAGATGCTCCGTAACGTCGTCGAAGAGATGGCGATTGCCTCCGGCCTTCCCATGCCCAAGATCTATGTGATCAACGACAGTTCGCCCAACGCGTTCGCGACCGGCATGTCGCCGGAGAAGGGCATCGTCTGCGTGACCACCGGTCTGCTCTCCAAGCTCAATCGCGAAGAGCTTCAGGGCGTCATGGCCCATGAACTTTCGCACATCCGCAACTACGATGTCCGGTACATGACGATGGTCTCAATCCTGGCCGGGATGATCGCCTTGCTGGCGGATTTCCTCCAAACCCAACTTCGCTGGGGTTTCTGGGGCGGACGATCGAGATCGAGCGACAACGATAACGACAACAACAATCCGCTCGCCATCGTATTTCTCATCGTCGGTATCATCCTCGCCATCATCTCGCCCATCGCGGGTTGGATGCTCGAAATGGCGGTGAGCCGCAAGCGCGAGTTCCTCGCCGACGCCAGCGCGGCGGAGATGACCCGCTACCCCGAAGGGCTCATCAGCGCCCTCCAAAAGATTTCCAACGACCCCGATCCGCTGGAGGCCGCCAACCGCGCCACCCAGCATATGTACATCGTGAATCCCCTCAAGCTGATGGAGGAGCGGGCCGACCTCTTCCGCACCCATCCATCCACCGAGGCGCGCATCAACGCGCTGCGGGGTATGGAGCCGTATTACGACAAAGTGCGTAAGTTCGGCGAGATTGAATAGAAAGTCCGTACAATGACATTGTTGTGGTCGCTTTGTTATGCCTCGCACTGCCCCATAGCATCGAAACAGCTTCGGAGCCGATCATGCTGGCTACGGCCTCAACGAGAAATGGAAAGGCCAAGTTGCTTCTCCGCGAGTTAGGTGATGAGGGCCTTGACCGTAGTCTGGTCCTCCATTTGCCCGGTCCAAATGGGCGGGAAGTAACGTTGGCTCCCGAGTGTGGCGACAGCGAAAAGGGGGCTATCATCGCTCGCAAAAGCGACTTTCTCGTCGTGGCAATACCGAGCCGGGTCCCCCAGGCTTATGTTGTTTCCCAAACTGGACAGGTGAAGCGACTGGAGACCAGCTTTGCGCATGAAGATTGGTTTTGGGTCACTCAGGATCATGGCGTCGTCTTTGAACAAATGAATTACCAGAGCGGCCCTAGCTTCCTGCGGGTACGGCAATACCAAACCCTCGACCCAAAGACTCTCAAGTTTCGGGTCGTTTCGATTGAGGAAGCGAAGCGAGACAAGATCGATTCAGCAAGCCTAAGCTCAAGTAAAGAGTCAGCAACGAATTTGCGAAACCTAAAGTAGATTGCAAAGTTCCAGCCCTAACCAGGAATAAATACCTGCCGATTCCTATTACGGGATGAACCGAGGAATCTACACCGGGGCACGGGGAATGATGACCACCACGCAGTGGATGGACGTGATTTCCAACAACCTTGCCAACTCTGGAACCGACGGATACAAGGCCGACACGCTGGCGTTTACCGACGTCATGATGAAGAACCTTTACGCCAACGGCGGAAAGGGCGTCTATCTCGGAAGCATCGGCAACGGCCCCGCCGCAACCGCCAACTCCATCGACCGAAGCGTCGGCACGATCCGCACGACGGGCAATGCGCTCGATGTGGCTCTCCGCACGCCGCAGGGCATGTTTGCGGTTCAGATGAACGGCCAAACCTACTACACCCGCAACGGCTCGTTCAGCCTCGACTCCGCTGGCCACTTGGTCACCAACCAGGGCCTTCCGGTTCTGGACACCAAAGGCTCCCCGATCACGATCACCGGCAAGGGCAAGGTGATGATCGACGAGCAGGGCCTGGTTCACCAGGGCGATAACGTCGTGGCCCAGATCGGCATCTACGAATCCGACTTTGCAAAGGCTGGACTCAATCTCTGGACTGCCGGCACGCAGACCCCTCAGCCGGTCGCAAACCCGGAGCTCGCAACTAACTCGCTGGAAGCCAGCAACGTCGAGCCCATCCAGGCGATGGTGGACCTCATCAAGGTCCAGCGCTCCTTTGAAGAATCTCAGCGGTCGATCCAAACCCAGGACGACATGACCGGAAAGCTCTTCGAAATCTTGAATCGACACTAATCCCACATCGGGACCCGACCGGCCAAGCAGGATGCGAGGCTATGAATCAGCACAGGAAGGCAAACCATGAAAAGCCGCCATGTTAAGATCGCTCAATACTTCGGCAACCGGAATGGTTGCGCAACAATTTAACCTGGACGTTATCTCGAACAACCTCGCGAACGTCAACACGACTGGTTTCAAACACCAGCGGGCCGAGTTTCACGACTTGGTGTATCAGACGGTTCAATCCGCTGGTACCTCGGTCGGTCAGAACTTCAAAACGCCGGGTGGCGTTCAGTTCGGTCTTGGTTCGATGGTTTCCGCCACCGCCAACGACCTCTCGCAGGGCGCATCCCTCAGCACCGGTAACCCGCTCGACCTCATGATCGTCGGCGAAGGTTACTTCCGCGTGCTCAAGCCGGACGGCAGTTTCGGATACACCCGCGATGGCAGTTTCAAGAAGGACGCGACCGGTCTGCTGGTAAACAGCAACGGCTACCCGCTCGTCCCCCAGATCACGATTCCCGAGGGAGCGACTCAGGTGAATATTGGTCAGGACGGCACGGTCGAGGCCATGATTCCGGGCAACTCGACGCCGACACGGCTCGATCAGATTACTTTGGCGATGTTCGCCAACCCCGCCGGTCTCACCCGAGCTGGCGAGAACCTGTGGGTGGAGAGTGCGGCCAGCGGCGCGCCAAACCTCATTGCCCCCGGCACCGATGGAGCGGGTACGGTCTCCGCCGGGTATCTGGAAGGATCCAACGTTTCGGTTGTCGAAGAGATGGTTCGAATGATCACTGCGCAACGCGCCTATGAGATCAACTCGAAAGCCATCCAGACCTCAGACGACATGCTGTCGATTCTGAACACGCTGAAGAGGTAAGCCATGATCGGTAGCATTCTCGCACTCATGGTTGGGGGAACGGTCCCCACTGTCACCGTTCGAATCGAAGGCGACGGCTTCTTCCGCTTCGCCAAAGACAATCAGATGTTTTACGGCCGCGTGGCCCAGCTTTCGGCCACGCCGCAGGGCCTCATGGCCAAAGATGGCTCCTTATTGGTGCCCCGCCTGGTGGCGCCGGAAGGCACGACCAAGCTGGAAGTCAGCATGGACGGCAACATCACCGCGGTTCTGGCTAACGGAAGCAAGCACCTCGGCCGCTTTGTCATCGCCATTTTCGAAACCCCGCCGAAGTTCAATCACGTGGGCAACTACGTGACCACCGACTCCCGCCCGACGCTGACCAGCCCGGGTGAATGGATCGCCGGTGTGATCCGAACGAACGGCACCGCAACAACGGCTCCGATCGACACCAAGACGACCGAGGGAAGCACGACGACGACCACGCCGAAAACGGCTGGTAACAACTCCGCGAGCGAAAAGTTTGTGCCGGGAACGACCGAGATCAAGGTCAATCTTCACTCGGAGATCACGTCCGAGCACATCTTGCTCGGCGATATCGCCACGATCGAAGGCGACCCGGAAGTCAAAGAGAAGCTGAGCGTGGTCGACTTTGGTCGAGCCCCGATCTACGGCGCAAAGCGGGGCCTCACCGTCCTGCACGTCCGGGCCAACATTTTGGCCGCCAAGATCGATACCCGAAACATCAAGATCATCTGCCCCGAAGGTGCAACGGTCGAGCGCAAGAGCCAAAAGGTCGAGCCGACTGCGATCTCCGATGCCGTCGCCAAGGCGATCAAGGTGAAGTTCGGCTTCGAGACCCAGCTTCAAGAGAAGAATCGGCTGACGACCCTCAGCGTTCCCGATGGAGAGGTGACGATTAGCGTCTCCCAGCTTAACCTGAACAACACCGAAATTAGCGGTATGGTCGATGTCCTCGTGGATGGCAAGTCCGCAGGCACCGTCCGCATCGGCTACGACCTGCCCGCCCTTTCGATGGTCAAGCGCGGCGATGTGGTTCGCCTTCGCCTGATCTCCAATTTTGCCACCGTCGAGGTCAACGCCAAGGCGACGACCAACGGCTATCTCGGCCAGAGCATAACCGTCGAAACCGACAACGGCACGACCCACACCGGCACCCTCATCGGCTCCGGAATCGTGGAGGTGAAACTATGAAACTGACGTCCATCTTCGCCCTCGCACTGACTTCGGTGGCCTTCGGCCAGCAGGTAGATTCGCAGGACAACTTCGGCTCTCTGACGCCGAAGAGGTACAACTCGCCGTTCCTGGCTCGAACCGCCCGGCACGTGGGCGATCCGCTGACGGTCATCATCAGCGAGTCGAACATCTCCTCGTACCAGTCGAACATGCAGAACAACAAGAAGGAGACCGTCACCAACGGCCCGAACAGCGTTCCGCTCGTCGATTGGCTGAAGGTTGGCCTGCTTTCGTCGCTGACCGGCAGTTCCAGCTCCAGCACGGATCAACAGTTCCAAACCACGGGGCAGAACTCTCAACGCGGCACCATGACGGCCAAGGTTTCCGTCCTCATCAAGCAGATTCTTCCGAACGGCACGCTGGTGGTCGAAGGGACCCGAGCCGTGAAGTTCGGTCGCGAGACTCAGCATCTAACCCTCAGCGGCATCTGCCGAGTTGATGACATCCGAACGGACAATACGCTTCTCAGCGAGAACCTCGCCAATGCCGAAATCAAGAGTGAAGGCATCGGAGCGATCTACAAGAAGCAGCGACAAGGCTTCATCTCGAAGCTCTTGGGGTGGTTGTTCTAAATGAAACTCCTTTCCATCGCAACGCTTTTGCTGACTGCGAGCATGGTTTTTGCCCAGGCTGGACCTCCTTCCGGTGGCGGCGACACCAAGCCGACACGCATCACGGACGAGATGTCCCGCCGCATGTCCAACATGCGACAGGCCGAAAGCAACGGCATCAGCGTCCGCATTAAGGACATCGCCCGGTTCCGCGGCATCCGCTCCAACTCCCTCATGGGTATTGGTGTAGTGGTCGGCCTTAAGGGCACTGGCGACACGCGAAAGAACCCGCAGAGTGCGGCGGCCATCGCCAACTATATGAAGTCGATGGGGCAATCCGTCGATCCGACGCTCATCGAACCGAAGAACTGCGCTCTCGTATTTGTCCGCGCCGAGCTTCCCCCGTTCGCCACGAACGGCCAAGAACTTGACCTCACGGTCGCATCGGCTGGTGACGCGCTCAGCTTGCAGGGAGGACTCCTCCTTCGCACCGAGCTGTACGCCGTCGGAGACAACGAAACGGTTTACGCCATCGGCGAAGGCTCCATCAGCATCGGTGGGTACGGCGCTTCGTCGGGTGGCAGCAGCAAGTCGGTTGGCTTCCTCACCGCGGGCCGAGTCCCCAGCGGCGGCGTGGTCGAGCAAGGCGCGCCGACGAAACTGGTCTACAGCGGCAAGATGTACCTCGAACTGATGGATGCCGACCTCACGACGGCTAACCGAGTTCAGGACGAAATCAACAAGAAGTATCCCGAGTTCAACGCCATGGCGGAGAACGGCGGCACCATCGGCGTTTCGCTCCCGACCACTATGTCTCCGGTTCAGGCGATGTCCAAGCTGGAAGAGCTGAACGTCCTGGTCGACAATGCGGCCGTGGTCGTCATTAACGAAAAGACCGGCGCGATCGCCATCGGCGGAAACGTCCGCATCGCTCCCGTCGCCATCGCCAGCGGCTCCATCAGCGTCAAGATCGAGGAATCGACGAGTGTGTCCCAGCCGAATCCGTTCGCTCAGGGCACGACCACGCCGGTCACGAACCAGAAGGTCTCGGCCGATCAAGGCGAAGCCGACATTGCGGTCATGGCTCCGAATACGACCGTCGCCGACCTGGCCCGCATCTTCCAAGAGTTGCGTCTCAAGTCCAGCGACATCATCAATATCCTTCAGATCCTGCGTCAGCAGGGCGCCCTCAAGGCAAGGCTGGTGATCCAGTGATAAACGGAAGCCTCCAGGCTCTCAAGGCGGGTTCGCTCGTCGCCGAAGCCAAAGACGACCTCACGAAGCTGAAGAAGGCGACCGACGGTCTGGAAGCCTTCATGTTCAAATCCCTGCTCCAGAGCATGGGTGGCAAGGATGGCCTGTTCAGTTCGAAAATGCCCGGTGGCGATATCTACCGGGACATGTTCGAAACGAACCTGTCCGACGTGCTCGCCGCCCGCGGAACGCTGAACATCAGCAAGACGATTTACAACAAGGTTGTGCCGGTAGCCCTGGCTCAAGCCCAACAACGACTGAAAGAATCAACGATCGAGAAAAAAGTATGAAATCCCGACAACTCCTCAATCTGTGGACCGAATGGTTGTCCACCTCCGAGACGCTGCTGCGGGCTCTGCATGAGCAGACCGTAGCGGTGACCCTCCGCGACGTACCGCGTGTCGAGAAGCTGCAACCGGAGCTCGACGAGCTGATGGAAAGCATCCGAACCGTCGACACCCTGGCATTGGCTGAAGCAAAAAGGCTGGCCGAAGAGCTTGGAGCCCCGCTCCAGAGCCTTCGAGGTCTGGTCTCGGTTCTCGATAAGACCGAGGCGGCTCAAGTCCAACTCACCGCGAACAAAGTCCTATCGGCCTCGCAAAACATCCAGGATGTGGTGCACAAAAACCGAAAATTATTTGAGAGCGAAATGACCTACATCAATGGAACGCTCACCTTGATCGCTAAGGCCGCCGTCATCGGCAAAGGTCCGTATCGAGGTCGCAAGTCTGGTTCCACGTCGGTGTTGGTCGACGCCGCTGCATAAGAGGAGAGAAGAATGTCTAGTCCGTTTCAAGGCATCGAAACCGCAAGCCGAGCGCTTCGGGCATTCCAGCGCAGTCTGGATACGACCGGCCACAATATCGCCAACGTCAACTCGACGGGATATTCGCGGCAGACGGTCAGCCTTGCTGCGACTCCGGCTCTAACCGAGTTCGGTGGCCACGAGTACAGCATCGGCACCGGCGTCAACATTTCGACGATTGCCCGCATTCGCGACTCAATGCTGGAACAGCGACGCCAAACCGCGTTTTCCCAGCAGGGGCAGGCCGAAAGCTCGCTCGGCAACCTTGAAAAGGTTCAGTCGATGTTCTTGGACGTCCAGGGCAGCGGCATCAGCGACTCGCTCAGCACGTTTTTCAATTCGTGGTCGGCCCTTGGGTCGGATCCCACGAACGCCGGTAACCTTCTGGCTGTCCAGTCGGCCGGTCGCGACCTCGCCAGTAAGATCAGCTCAACGTACAGTCAGTTGAAGGCGCAGGCGACCGACCAAGGCACGCAGGCGTCCCAGACCATCGGCGATATCCAGAACCTGGCCAACAAGATCGCCGACCTCAATGCCGGTATCCGCAAGGACTTGGCCCGAGGCGGTTCGCCCAACGACATGATGGACGAACGCGACCAAGCCGTCGCCGATCTCTCCAAGCTCGTGAACATCACGACCAACACCGCCAGCGATGGCGCGATCGTGGTTTCCGTCGGCGGGTTGTCGCTCGTGGACCAAGTGGGAGCCAAGACCTTCCCTACGACCTTCGATGCCGCATCGGGAACGGTGTCGGATTCGGTGGGAAGCTGGCCGATCAGCGGTGGCAAGCTGAAGGGCATTTTCGACGCAACCAACCAGGTTAACGGCTATATGGGCCAGTTGGACAACCTCGCCAACACGCTCCGAACTCAGGTGAATGCCGTCCACATGGCGGGCTATACCGCCAATGGTTCGACTGGCGTCGCCTTCTTCAACGATTCGGTGCCGCAAACCGGCGCCATCGACTTCGCGCTCTCTTCGGCGGTCGATTCCAATCCGCAGAACATCGTCGTGGGCACCACGTCAGCCGCGTCCGATGGTTCCGCCGCCCTCGCTCTTTCGAATATGCGGGACACCAAGGTCGCTGGCCTCGGCAACCGGACGATGGGCGACTACTACACCAGCCTCATCACGACGGTGGGACGCGACGTCAGCGTCGCTCAGAACAACGTCGATACCGCTAACGCGCTTAGCGAACAGGTGGAGGCGCAGGTGCAGGATGTCAGCGGCGTCAACCTCGACGACGAGATGTCCGACATGCTGAAGTTCCAACGAAGCTATCAGGCCTCGGCGAAGGTCCTGAGCACGATGGATCAGGTCATGGGTGACCTGATGAATATGTTGAACCGCTAAAGGTTAAGGAATCCAGGAACCGATATTAATACTAGGAGACAAGCATGAACCGAGTTAGCACCTTCTATCAGTTCAGCACGTTGCAGAGTCAAGTCGCCCGAGCGGGCGAGGCGTACTACGACGCGCAGAAAAAGGTCTCGACCGGCAAGCGAATCAACGTTCTCGGCGATGACCCGACCGGCTTCGGTTCGGTCGTCTCGATGAAAGGCGTGAAGGCTGGGCTGACCCAGTACTCTGCCAACCTCGATCGGGCGAACAACTGGTACTCCACCACGGAGAACACCATGTCGGAGGTCACCACTCTGATGAACCGCGCCAACGCGTTGGCCGTCAGTGGCGCAACCGCGACCACCGGCCAGACCGAGCGCCAGGCAATGGCTTCGGAAGTCACGTCGATCCGCGATCGACTGCTCCAGCTCGCCAACGCCAAGGACGGAAGCGGGAACTACATTTTCGCTGGCACTGCCACATCCACAACCCCGTTCTCCCTGAACGGCAATACCATCGCCTACAACGGCGATACCGGCAAAGTGAAGGTCGAAGCGGCCCCGGGGCAGACGATGGATCTGTCTCTTCCTGGGACCGATACGTTCTTCCAATCGGCTTACGACCACCTGACGACGATGATCGATGCAATGAACAACAACGACTCATCGACGCTCAGCAACACCTCGCTCACCGATGTCCAGGCTGACCTACAAGTGGTCAACATGGCACGGGGCGAAATCGGCAACCGCGTTCGCACGCTGGACGACTATCAGTCGGACCATTCGCGACGCATCGACGAACTCACAAAAGGCGTCTCCGATATCGAAGACGTCGATTTGGCACAGGCGATTACGGATTATCAGAGTGCCCAAACGGCTTATCAAGCCGCTCTCCAGATGGTTAGCCAAGGATCGAAGCTAAGCCTAATGGACTACATCTCAGGCTAATGATAACTATGAATCTCTACGGCACTCGATTCGGAGACATTGATTACGCGGAAAACGACATCGTCCATTTCTCGGAAGGGATGATCGGGTTCACCGCCTATCAAGACTACATCGTCGTTAATACGAAGGAAGGAAGCCCCTTTAAATGGCTTCAGTCGGTCGACGAGCCCAAGCTCGCTTTCCTCGTTTCTATGCCCAACTTTTTCGTCGACGAATACTCTCCCGAGATTTGCGATGAGGAGGCTTTCGCGCTACGGCTGACCCCGGATACTCAGTACTTGGTCCTGGTTACCACGACCATTCCTGCCGGTAAACCCAAGGAAGCAACCGCGAACCTAGCCGCACCCATCATCATAAACTTGGAAACTCGTCACGCAAAACAAGTGATTTTGGAAGATCAAGCGTATACTATTCGTTATCCGATCTTCTCGGGCGCGCAAGATGGTGCCAAATTAGCGGCTGCGTAATGCTCGAAGTGACCGGATGCCAAGGAGGGCGGACGGATGCTGGTCCTCACCAGGAAAGTTAACCAAACGATCATCATTGGAGACAACGTCGAGGTTGTGGTGCTCGAAGTGCGCGGCGAACAGGTTCGCCTCGGCATTCGAGCGCCTCGCGACGTCTCCGTCCACCGCAAAGAAATCTACGAACAAATCGCCGAGGAAAACCGGGGTGCAGCCGACGTCAGGCCCGAAGACCTCCCAGAATAATCAAACGGTTCCGTTCCAGGATCGTCTGTATGTCGCCGGCAACGCCGGTTTCCTATGCCTCATCGTCGCGGTCCTTTGGACGGCCCTCTTCATTGCCCGTCTTGGGTTCAACGAGAGCATCCTGATCGCCCTCGCCCCGCCACTCATTGCTACTGGAGCGACCGTGCTCATCGTGGGTTGTAGTCGAAACATGGTGCCGAAGCCCATTCTTTCCAGCCCGGTCCCTATCACCGTTCCTGTGATCTGGTGCCTGATCTGCTACCTTGCCGTCCTCCTAATCTCCACCCAGGAAACTGGAGCGACCAGTGTGCCCGACGCCCTCTTGCCTGCGATGGAATGGAGCCGAATGAGCAACCTTCTCCCGGTGCTGGCTGTCCAGATCGTCTTCTTGGGACTTCTCGCTCTGCTGATTGGGAGGAGACAACCGGTCTAATGCAGGTTCATTTCGGCGTCGAGCTTCTCCGTCCCGAGTGGGACAAAGCCGTGGTCTGTATCGGCACGTTCGACGGTGTGCATGTCGGCCACCAGCAGGTCATCGGAGCCGCCGTTGCCCGGGCGAAAGAGCTGGAAATCCCGGTCATCGTGGTGACTTTCGACCGTCATCCGGCCGTGATCCTCAACCCGTCGAAGGCGCCGAAGGCGATCGCGTCGCTCAAGATGAACCTCGAACAGCTTCAGGTGCATGGCGTCGGGCTGACCGTCGTACTGCCCTTTAACGCTTGGCTCAGCCGCATGTCGGCCGACGAGTTCTTCCAATCGATCCTCCTCGACAAACTGAAAGCCGAGGTGGTGGTGGTCGGACATGACTTCGCCATGGGCAACGGTCGGGAAGGTAACACTGAGTGGCTCCAGTCTCACATCGAAACCGTCATCGTCCCTCCGTACGAGGTCGGCGGCATCCGGGTTAGCTCCAGCGCCATCCGCGAGTTCGTCGGCACGGGCGAACTAGACAAAGCGAACCAACTGCTGGGACGCGGATTCGAGGTCCAAGGCTTTGTCGAGCATGGCCAAAAGCTCGGACGCACGCTCGGCTTCCCCACCGCCAACATCGCCCGCAGTTTCGACCAAGTAATGCCGTGCGACGGCGTTTACGCCGCCTGGTTCTTAGTCGATGGCAAGAAGTTCATGGCCGCCCTCGCTATCGGCACTCGGCCCGCCGTTGGCGGCAAGATCAGGACGATCGAGGCCTATCTTCTCGACTACCCCGGCGACTCCCTATATGGTCAGCACGTCCGGCTCCGCCTCGAAAAATTCCTTCGTCCCGAAGCCGATTTCACGTCGCTGGACCACCTGAAAGATCAAATCGAGAAAGACGTCGTAGCAGTGCGCCTCTGTTTGACGTAAGTTTAGGTTAAGATGACCTCCGGAAAGAAAATCCTCGCTTTCACCGGTACCGTAGTACTCCTGCTCGTCGTTGGACGGGTTGGTTTGGGCTTTCTCAATCAGCCCGACGACAAAACCTTGATCGTCGAAGCCGTCAAGGAAGCGCAGAAAGCCAGCCGCGAAGGGCAACCGGGCGGTGTGCTCGATTTCCTCAGTCTCGACCTAAAGCTCAATGGCGACGAGACGTCGGGATCGCGGCGAAACATTGCCGACTACGTGAAGAATCAGAAGCCGGATATTGAGTTCACGACCCTCGAACCGCAGATTTTTGGCGACCAAGCCACCATCGAATCCGATGCCAAAGTGAAGATGGGATTTGGTGGATTTACGCCTGAAGTCACCATCCACGACGCCAAGATCTACCTCAAGAAGGAGGATGACCGAGAGTGGTTCATCATTCCCAAAAAGTCGTGGAAAATTACGGAAATACGTGCTTCTTTATCCGAACTTCCGTCCTTGAATTTAGGGTCGTAAAAAAACCTGAAACCATCGGCAGCAAGCATCTGTTCTATGTTTTTGGGTACAACACCCTCGCAACTTTGACGAAGTCAAGAGCCGTCATCGATTTGCGAAAGACAGGAGGAAAAATGAAAAACACCCTTAAGATTCTCGTCATCAGCGCAATTTTCGGCGCTGCCCTGATCGGTTGCGGTTCGTCTGAGGAAGGCAACACGACCTCGACGCCTGGCGGCCCTTCGGCTACCAGCTCGTCCACTCCGGACACCAAGCCGGCCGGCGATGCCACGTCTTCGACCTCGGCTACGTCGTCTGATGCAGGCGCTACGTCCTCGACTCCGGATGCTGGTGGTACGTCCTCGGCTGCTCCGGATGCGGGCGCTACGTCTTCGGCTCCGGATGCAAACGCCGGCGCTGCCAACAAGTAATCGCTTTTCGAGCGAATTGCAACAAAAAACGTCCTCCCATCGGAGGGCGTTTTTGTTTTTGGCGGTAGATTGAGTTCAACAAACATGCTGGATCCTCGAATTACCAAGCTGGCCGAACTGCTTTGCACTCACTCCTGCCAACTGAACGAGAGCGACACGCTCCTCGTCCACGCCTTCGACATCCCCGACGAGGCCGTCGCCGAAGTGGTCCGCGTCGCCCAAAGCAAGGGTGCAAAAGTCGCAGTGCGCTTAGAGAGCAGCCTCGTCCGGCGACAAATTCTGCACGGACTCACAACCGAAAGCGCCCAATTAATTGCCACCGTCGAAAAGTACGAAATGGAGCAGATGACGGCTTACATCGCCCTGCGCGGGACCGACAACTACGCCGAACTTAGCGACGTTTCCGGCGATCTCATGAACCTATGGTCGCGCGAATACACCACGCCGGTCGTCTTTGGCGTCCGAGTTCCCAACACCAAATGGGTCGCTCTCCGATGGCCCAGCCCCGGCATGGCCCAGCAGGCGAACATGAGCACGCCCGGGTTCGAAAAGTTCTACTTTGACGTGTGCACGATGGACTACGCCAAGATGGCCACGGCAAGTGCGCCCCTCCAGGACTTGATGGAGCGCACGGACCGAGTGCGGCTAGTCGGTCCGGGCACCGACTGCTCGTTTAGCATCAAAGGCGTTGGCGCGGTGGCTTGCAGTGGCCGACGGAATATCCCCGACGGCGAGTGCTTTTCCGCTCCGGTCAAGGATTCCGTTAACGGCGTGGTGCAGTACAACACCGTTTCGCTGTATCAGGGCACCGAGTTCAAAGACATCAAGCTGACGATGAAGGATGGTCAAATCGTTGACGCCGAAGCCGGGCCCAACACCGAACTTCTGAACAAGATTCTCGACACCGACGCTGGCGCGCGCTACTTTGGCGAGTTCGCCATCGGCTTCAATCCGTACGTTTTGCACCCGATGAAGGACACGCTGTTCGACGAGAAGATCGCGGGGAGCTTCCACTTCACGCCCGGCAACTCGTACGACCCGCCCGGAGGCAACGGCAACGTGAGCTCGATCCACTGGGATATCGTTAATATCCAGCGACCCGAATATGGCGGTGGCGAAATCTGGTTCGATGATGTGATGATCCGCAAGGACGGCTTGTTTGTCCTGCCAGAGTTAGAAGGATTGAACCCAGATAAGCTGAAGTAAGAGCAAGTCTTGCCTGGGAGGGTCATGGTCAAGTCCAGAATCAACCCGATTGTTGCCTTTATTATCATGGCAATTGGTGTCTTCATTTCTTGGTCTTTCATCAGGCTTTTCATTGGGAATGCTAGATACAACGACATCAGTGATCAGTACATGGATGCGGACGCACTCGCGAAGGTATTCAAGGAGTATCCATTGACCCATGACGGTTGCTACCCAGCATTTCGAAACTCTAACGAGGTGCTCGATTGCCTCTCGCCTTTTCTCGCCAAGGAAGCATCCAAGGTCAGTGACTCCGGGCATCCACGTACGACGATGACTCGACTTGAGTCCATGGCAAGGAAGGCAGTTTGGAACCTTTCACTTTCGGGGGCAAGGGCAAAGGAGTTCAGTGACGACCGACCGCCATGGGTTTTCTATTTGCCCGCCATTCATTCCAGCAATCGCTTTGTGGTTGGATATGCAGATGGAAAGTTCACCAACAAAGCCAGGAGTGAGTTGGATGATGTTTTTCAACGGTCCGTTTGGAATCCGTAGGCGAAGTAATGTGTTGTGTAGGTTGATTTCGTCTCGACGGTGATCCGAAAAGCCCCAACGGGGCGAAACTACCCTTAGCCTTGGGCATCGCCCTAGGAAAAAGATCGACGTAGAAAAGCGGCCTGAAGGGCCGCGCTAATACAAAATGAAATCGCGATGCCGCAATCTCTGTCCCAGATCATTGTCCACGTTGTCTTCAGCACCAAGGACCGGACGCCATGGCTCGACGAAGAAATCCGGCCCGAGGTCTTCGCCTTCCTAACCACGTTGATCAAGAAAAACGGGCACGTCCCGATCATGATCGGTGGACACAAGGACCACGTCCATCTCCTGTTCGGGCTATCACGAACGCAATCCGTCGCCGATTTGTTGGAAGACATCAAGGTTGCTTCTTCGAAGTGGCTGAAAACAAAAGGGAGCAGCCGGGCGCAGTTTTCGTGGCAACGCGGCTACGGAGCGTTTGGCGTATCGTATTCCTTGATGGATAGGGCCATCGCCTACATCGCCAACCAAGATTCTCATCATGACGGAGAGTCGTTCAAAGATGAGTTTCGCCGCCTAATGCAGGAGAACGGAATCGACATCGACGAGCGATATGTGTGGGATTAGCTCGGCCCTTCAGGCCGCAAATGATGGGCGAACCCCGCCTAGGGCTTCGCCCCAGGCTAAGGGCAATAGCGCCTCTTTTGGGGCTAACGGGTGAGCCTACGGGTGTCGGTAAATCGCGTAGGCTCCGCCAACATAGGGGTAGTACCACTGCGGATTGTACGAAGGCGACAAAGTCATGTCGGCTGAATAATCCGGTGAGGCCACTGGCGTCGTCACGTTAGGCATGTTGGGCACCGGCATCGTCGACGGAGAGGCGTAAGAGGTGCCGACCATCGTCGAAGTTGGCTGAACCCACATCGACGTCGTTACAGTGCTCGACAAGTTCTTGCCCGACGAATACTGGTCGCCCACCGCGTACAGTTCGACTCGAATCGGATGGTTCGGCGTGACCGAAAAGGTTCTAGAGTAATTGCCGCCGCGTTCCGACGCATGATAGCTCTCGCTCGCCACCGGTCCTTGGGAATAAGTCGTATCCCACACGACCACTCGCCAGCCGACCGGGTTGGCGGTCGAAGTCGAATAGCCGCTCCATTGGACGTTCACATAGCCGGTCTCGCTCGACCCATCGACCGAATAGATGAATGAATCGCCCTCGTAAGTGCCCACCCGAACGATCTGCGCGCTCGAAATCCCAGCCAAAGCCGTCAGGGCGAGCGTAATCAACATTCTCTTCATGGTTTCTCCTGAGGGCAGACGTGGGCGTTGCCCAAAGTCCGCCCAATCTTCCTGACGCCTTCTCCATAGCGAATCCGACGAAGGGGACCATCGTCCTGGGAGCTTGGTCCCACGAGAGCCCACCATCCCAACTCCCAACTCAAAACTGCCAACCCAATCACAAAAGGTAAACTTCACCCTTCGAATATGGAAACCACACTCGTCCTGATCAAGCCTGGCGGCGTGTCTCGCAACCTCATCGGCGAGATCACCCGAAGAATCGAAGCCCGAAGCTTGAAAGTCGTAGGACTGAAGCTCATCAATGCCGACCGAGCCACCGTCGAAGAGCACTACGCCGAGCATAAGGAGCGACCGTTCTTCAAGGACGTCTGCGACTATCTCACCAGCGGCCCCATCGTCGCCATCGCCGTCAGCGGCACCAACGCAGTCAAGGCTATCCGAGCCATGATGGGTGCAACCAACCCGCTCGATGCCACTCCTGGCACCGTCCGCGGCGATTTCGCGCTCACCATCGACGATAACCTGACCCACAGCAGCAGCGACCCCGAGGCCGCCGCTCGAGAACTGCAGCTTTGGTTCCCCGAAGGGACCATCTAAAGAACATCGTCGCGCGTACTAGTTTGTAAGGACGCGAAACGATTTCCTAAGCGGCCCCGTATCCCGAAGAACAACCCGTCTCCGTCACAATAGAAGACAGGTTGGGAAAGGTAACGGGGCCTTTTCCAAAGGCTAACCGAACTGTGAGTAGTAACGCTACCGCCTCAAACCGACGATTCGAACAAGGGATCGTTGCCTTCTTTATCCTCATGCCGCCGATCGGAGGACTCGTGGTTCTCTGGCATTCGCTCCAAGATCTGCCCAAATTTGGCATGACCATCGGCTGGCTGGCCTACCTGATCGCCCTCGTCGGCGCGCATATCAAGTGGGTCCGTCCGAAGTTCCGCCGCTATCCTTGGGTGGCTTCGTACAAAGAGATCACCGAGCGAAGCAAGCCGCTCAAAGCCAAGCACCCGAAACTGGTGCAGAAGGCGCTCAACCACCGAGTTATCCGCTCGCTCTACCGTGTCGGCTTCTTCGTCGCCCTCCTGCCGTTCTTCATCGGCATGTACTCGATTCACCACGAGAAATTCGTGTGGTTCTTCGGCATGTGGCTGGTCGCCGGATTCGGCATCACTATCGGCTACCACCGCGTTGGCACCCACCCCAGTTTCAAAACCAGCCCGGTCATGCGGGGCATCTTCTTCGCCATGGGCAGCATGGCCATTCAGGGTCCGCCCAGTGAGTGGATGAAGAAGCACAGCAAGCACCACGCCTTCGGCGAAACCACCGCTGACGTGCACACGCCGTACGTATTCGAAGAGTCCAAGCGGGCGATCTTCATGGAGCAGTTCAACGGCTTCATGCACTCCTTCGTGATGTGGGCATTCCGAGAGCCGAGTCTGCGCCGCCCCAAGGGCATGTCCA
Organism: Armatimonadota bacterium; assembly: GCA_016125185.1. Taxonomy (NCBI): domain Bacteria; kingdom Bacillati; phylum Armatimonadota; species Armatimonadota bacterium. The sequence continues at coordinate 415,118 of WGMG01000001.1, forward strand.
TCGAAGAGTGGAAAACCGATCTTATCTCCCGCTCGCCTGATCCAGCGACCTTCCGCTATCGCGACGAAGACCGCCACCACTGGGAAGTCCGTAACGAGCAAGGCGAGATCGTCGTCTCCACCGAGACCCTCATCAAAAAGCGATGGGCGCGCTTCGTGGACGTAATCGCGGTCATCGAGCAGGATGCCGTCGTCACGTTCATGAGCCATCCGCTCGTATACCTGTCGGTCCTCTTCCTCAGCTTCGCCATTCCCTATTACCTCGGCGGAATCTCCGTCTGGGAGTCGCTGGCCCGCGCTTGCTTTGTCAACTGGGTCACGTTCTGCGTCAACTCGGTCTGCCATCTCTGGGGCGAAGTCCCGTTCGAAGTGCCAGACAACTCGCGCAATAACGCCGTCATCGAAATCCTTGCCCTCGGCGAGGGTGGCCACAACACCCACCACAAGTCGGAGCTTTGGGCTCAGCACGGTGTGTTCGGCTGGCAGTTTGATCCCGGTGCGGTCGTCATCAAGACCCTCACCAAGGTCGGCTTGGCCCACGAACCCAACCTGCCGACCCGTCAGCAGATCGTCAAGGCATGGCTGAAGTGGCGCACCCGCGAGCCGTGGATGCAGGGGCTTCCGCTCACCACCAACGACCTGATTCAGCACGTGGGCGACGAGCACACGTCGGACGGCTTCCTCGCCCGAAAGCTTCGCCGCATTCGCAAGTCGGAGTCGCCCGAGCAGGTGGTCGAGCAGATTCTCAAGATCGTCGATCAGGATGTCACCGCCGAGAAGCGGGGCCAACTGGTGACAGCCTGCGTCGACGCCGGCGGCATCAGCGCCCTCCAGGACGAAGAGTCGGCTAACAAAATGATCGTTACCGTCGTGAAGGCGATGGCGGTTTGATGGCCGAAATTCAGTAACATGGCTTCATGACGGCCCAAGAATTGGTGCAACAGGCGTTCGACCGCCTGGCCCAACGCTCGGGCTTCGAAACCCGCGAAAACCAGGTTCAACTGTCGCTCCTGCTCTCCGATCTCATCGAGCAGGGAGCGACCGGTCTCTTCGAAGCGCCTACCGGCCTCGGAAAGTCGCTCGCGACCCTCATTCCCGCTATCGCCAATGCGATCGCCAACGAAAAGCGGACCGTCATCGCGACCTACACCAACGTCCTCGCCGATCAATATTGGCGCAAGGACCTCCCGCTCGCCCTCAGCCTCTTCACCGAGATTGTCCCAACCGCCTTCCTCATTGGGCGTCAGCGGTACGTCTGCGTGATGGGCATGGACGAGCACATGCCACGCGACCTCGATGAGTTCCGCCGTGGTGCCCAAGAGGGCGTGGAAAACGAGTTCCGACGCCTCATTCGCAAGCCGGATCGCGAAATCAACAAGCTCTGGTCGCAGGTCCAAGTTCCGCCCGTCTGCCCCGCTCGCGCCTGCCCAGCCTATGACGACTGCTTCTATTACCAAGCCCGCAAAAAGCTGGAGAAGGCCAAGGTCATCATCACCAACCACAGCGTGGTCATTCAGGATGCCGTCAGTTCCGACCCAGAAGCCGAACGTGAAGGGATGCTCTTCAAATACGACTTCCTTATTCTTGACGAGGCCCACGACTTTCCCTCTGCCGCCATCAATGGCCTCGAATTCGAACTCAGCCAACCCAAACTCGGCGCACTCAACGGCGTCGCTAACCGCTTGGAGAACCTGGTCTTGCCCCTCGCCCAAGCCCAGCAAGACGAGCGCGACTGGCGTAAGAAAGGCGATGACCTTCGCCATGACCTCCAGATCGCCCAGCGCGACCTCACGTCGCTAGGGCTCCAGCTTCAGCAGGGCGGCATCGTCGCCGTCACGCCCAGCGAAATCGATGAACATCCGGCGGTCCAGCGCGCCCACGCCAAACAGCACCTTGAAGAGGTCGAGGCGATCGCCGAGCGGGTCCGAAACGCCTGTGACCGCTACTCCACCGAGGCGATGCTCCGCATCGAACGGTACCGAACCGAGAACAAGCACCCCGAAGTCAAAAACATCGTCGATTCCTCGCGCAACTACCTCAGCTATGTTCGCGACTTCGCCGCCGGTGCCCACGAACTCTCTCGCCCCTCGGGTGCGGCCGTCAGCTACATCGGCAACCCCAGGTCGGAAGTCATCCTCCGCCGCGATTTCATCGACCTTCAGGAGCCGCTGAAAGGGCTGATTTGGGACCGCGTTCCCTACGCCTGCCTCTCCGCCACACTCCAAGTTGATAACGATTTCGACCACTTCATGCGGGTGACCGGCACCAAACCGATGTTCCAGGAAGTGCTTCCTTCACCCTTCGACTACTCGGTCCAGTGCGCTCTCTATATGCCCGAGAAAGGCACGATCCCCGACCCGACGTTGAGCCGCCAAGGCGAGGCCGAGCAACTGTATTACCGCTCTATCGCCTGGGAACTCAGCCAGATCATCGAGACCTGCCAGGGGCGAACTCTCGCCCTGTTCCATTCGCGCAAAGAGATGGAGGGCGTGCGCTCCTACATGAGCGTGCCCGACGATTTCCCGATCCTCATGCAGGGCCGAACCGGCGTTGCCAACGTCGGCGAGCAGTTCAAACGCAATATCTTCGCCTCTCTCTTCGCCCTCCGTTCGTTCTGGACTGGCTTCGACGCTCCCGGAGAAACGTGTAGCGTTGTCGCCCTCGTTCGCATCCCGTTCGAGGTCCCTGTCGAGCCGTCACAGATCGCCCGAATGGCATATTTGGCCTCGCAGGGCATGGACCCGTTTCAGACCCACACTCTGCCAAACGCAAAAATAATCATGCGGCAAGGTGCGGGTCGCCTCATTCGTTCCGAAAATGATAAGGGGATTATCGCTTTGCTGGACCCTCGGCTCCAGACGAAGCGGTATGGTGAGCAGATTCTCGATAACCTGCCCGCGGGCATGCGGCAGTTTAGCGACATCCGCGACGCAGCCGGTTGGATCGGTCTATAGGGCATGAACGTTATCATCGTCAACGACTACGGAATGGTGAATGGAGGCGCCGGAAAGGTTGCCCTCGAATCGGCCGTTGCGCTGACCAGCCACGTTGACAACGTCCACGTCTTCGCCTGCATCGGCGAAGCCGCCAAAATGTTGAAGCAGGCGCCCAACATGCACCTGTCCCTGCTTCACCAGAGCAAAGTCACCGACCAGCCCTTCTCGAAGTCTGTCGGTGGCGGCCTGTGGAACAAAGAGGTTGAAGCCGAATTCCCCAAAGTCCTCGACCAATACGATCCCAAAGACACCATCGTCCACGTCCATAGCTGGCGCGATGGCACCACGCTTTCCTTTATCCCCGAGGTCCTTCGACGCCGCTTCCCACTCGTCTTCACCGCCCACGACTACGGCCTCGCTTGCCCGATCGCGGGATTTTTCGACCACCGCACCAACACGATCTGCGAGCGCAAAGGCATGTCCGGTCCGTGCCTCCGTGCGAACTGCACGAACACGTCCATTGTCAAGAAGTCCTGGTTCAGCCTCCGGCATCGTCTCCAAACCCACAAAGCGCTCATTCCTGCCGAACTCCGGCACCTGATCGTGGTCAGCCAGATGAGCGAGGAGATTCTGCGCCCGTACCTGAACGATCAGACAAAGACTTACTTCGTGCCGAATCCCATTTCGGTCGAGAAAGGTCCGCGAATCGAAGCCGAGAAGAACCAGACGTACGCCTTCGTGGGCCGCTTTAGCCCTGAAAAGGGCCCGCTCCTCGCTGCTCGCGCGGCTCATGAAACCGGTGTCCCGATCATTTTCATCGGCACAGGCCCCCTAGCCACCGAAATTCGCCCCCTTTGTCCTGAGGCCGAACTCGCCGGTTGGCGAAAGCCCGAAGAGGTCCGCCAACTTCTGACCAAAGCCCGAGCCCTCATCTTCCCGTCGGTGTGGTATGAAGCGCAGGGCATGGTGGTCGATGAGGCTGCCGCAAACGGACTCCCGGCCATCGTTTCCAACGCCACCGCTGCCGTCGAAGCCGTTGATCGTTACCGCCACGGCTCCGTATTCGAGTCGGGCAATTTAGACGCGCTGGTAAGACGAATCAAGGAGTGCGAGCACGACGAGGTCATCCAGACCTTCAGCCACGCCGGATACGAAAGCTACTGGAAGCAACCGCACGACATGGATAACCACTTGCGCCACTTGCTCGAGGTCTACGAAAAAGTGCTGGCCAATCCGTACTAGATCGCTTCGTCGGAGCTTTCCACGACGGTCACTTCCGTCACCTCGATGGACAGAACCTGCGCCGCCTTCTTTTTGCGCCGCCGATGCAGGATGTACTCGATAATGATCGGCAGGACCGAAATGGCGACCAGTGCGAACACCGCAATCTCGAAGTGCTCTTTCACAAACTGGATTTCGCCCAAAAACATGCCCGAAAACATGCAAACGCTCACCCATGCCACGCCACCGATGACGTTGTAGATCATGAAGGCGGGAAACTCCATCGCACCCATGCCCGCCACGAACGGGGCGAACGCCCGAACAACTGGCACGAATCGCGTAATCACGATCGCTTTGCCACCGTAGTTTTCAAAAAACTCGTGCGTTTTGGCCAAGTTGCCAGGTGAGAAAAACTTGGCTTTGGGGTTGGCGAAGAGCCGCTTGCCGAAGAATCGTCCCAGCCAATAGTTGATCACGTTTCCGCCCACCGCCGCTCCGCTTAAAAGGAGGAATAGAGCGGGAACATTGAGCCCCTTCTTTTCATCCGCCGCGATGACGCCAACCGCGAACAGCAAGGTGTCGCCGGGCAGAAAGGGAAAGATGACAACTGCCGTTTCGAGGAAGATCACTCCCGCTAGGATTCCGTAGACCCAGATGCCGTATCGGTTGATGAGATCAACCAGGTGGCGGTCGATGTGCTGAAAGAAATCGAACATTCGTGTGGGAACCTAATCGGCTTGAATAGGGTACCCGTATCAACGAAAATGCTCAGGCTTGCGTTTCAAACCCGTGGAAAACAAGCAAAATAGTACTTATGGACGAATTCGGTGTTGTTGGACTCGGAAGAATGGGCGGCGGCCTTGCTTGGCAGGCCCTCGGCAAGGGTTATAAGGTGGTCGGAATCGACCTCCACGAGCCATTTCCGGACGTCGTGGAAAGGGGCATTGTCTTTTCGAAAGACCTTGCCGATCTAAGCCAGTTGAACTCGCCTCGAGTGGTGTTTCTCTACATTCACGCTGGACCCGCGATCGACAAAATGATCGACCGACTTTTGCCCGTTTTGGGTGAAGGCGACATCATCGTCGACGGAGGAAATTCGTACTGGGGCGACTCCATTCGCCGCGCCGAACGCCTGAAAAATTCCGGCATTCACTTTGTCGATCTTGGGACCAGTGGCGGCGTCGAAGGCGCTCGAACTGGTGCCTGCTTCATGGTCGGCGGCCACAAAGACGCCCTCGACCGACTTGAGCCGATCCTGCTCGACCTCGCACAGCCCGGTGGCTACGTGCGATGCGGCGGACCCGGCTCCGGGCACTTCGTCAAACTCGTCCACAACGGCATTGAGTTCGGCATGCTCCAAGCCATCGGCGAAGGCATGAACCTCCTCGAAAAGTTCGACCAGGAACTGCCGATCTCCGACGTCCTGACCTGCTGGCAAAACGGCTCCGTCATCCGATCCTGGCTGATGGACCTCATGAAACAGCAGTTCGACGAGCAGAAGGGCCTCACCGTTCCTGGCTACATCGAAGACACCGGCGAAGTGAACTGGCTTATCGGCGACGCCATGCGAATGGAAGTTCCCGTGCCGGTCATCGCCCAGTCGGTGATGCAGCTCTTCACCAGCCGCGACGACAAGAAGGATTGGGCCAAGGCCATCGCCATGATGCGCCACGGCTTCGGTGGGCACCCGTTCGGACCCAAACCGGAACTTCAGGAAGACCGGCAGGTCAGCCGCGTCGGAGACATCTGGAAGCCGACCGAATAGTCGCCGAAGCGGTAGCATAAAGCTTGGGAATGTCGCTTCACTTTCACTCCGAAATCCGAACGCTTCAAAAGCTTTATCCGTTGACGATCAGCCGCGGAACCATGTCCAGTTCCGACAACCTGTTCGTGACCCTGTCCGATGGCACGCACACCGGCATTGGCGAGCATGCGCCCGCCACCGGCAAAGCGTGGACCGCCGAACGGGGTCAGACGCAGTTGAAGGACTTCTTCGCCTCCCAAGGCGTTCCCGAGTCGCCCTTTGATCTCTGGCAGGCGATGAAGGACGCCGAGATCGACCCGCCCGCGATGGCGGCGCTCGATATTGCGCTTTGGGACCTGCTGGCCAAGCAGGGCGGCCTTCCCCTTTACCGCCTGCTTGGACTCCCCAAGCGGGCCGTACCCACTAGCGTGACCATCGGCATCAATCCGCCCGAAGTTACTCGTGAGCGAGTGCCCGACATCCTGCGAACTACCGGTGCAAAGTGCCTCAAGATCAAGCTCGGCTCGCCGGAAGGGCGAGATCATGACAAAGAGCACTTCATGGCCGCCAAGGAATCGTCCGACGCGTTCGGAGTGAAGCTCCGCGTCGATGCCAACGGCGGCTGGACGGTCGCCGAAGCGATCGACATGATCGCTTGGCTCGCCGAGCGCGGAGTGGATTACGTCGAACAACCCTTGGCCGAGGGCCAAGAGGCGGGCTTGCCCGAAGTTTTTGCTCATCGCAAACTGCCCATCTTTGTGGACGAATCTTGCCGGTTCTCTAGCGATATCCCCAAGTGGGCCGCCCATGTGGATGGCGTGAACCTCAAGCTGATGAAATGTGGCGGCGTCACCGAAGCCCTTCGCATCGTGGCCACCGCGCATGCTCACGGTCTGCAAACCATGATCGGATGTATGAGCGAATCCAGCATCGCCATCGCCGCCGGCGCGGCGATGAGCGCCCTCTTCGACTACATCGACCTCGACTCTCATCTGAACCTGAATCCCGATCCCGCCAGCGGAGCCGAAATCCACGATGGTTTAGTTCTCCCGAACGAGAAGCCTGGTCACGGAGCCGCCCTGAATGATTGATCCGTCGGTGCCGCTCGCCATCTATCTGGAGGGCGCGCTGGGCTTGGATATCGGCAAGATGGGCTACGGTATCCTGCGCTACTCGCCAAACCCGGTTGCCTGCGTCATCGATTCTGTCCATGCGGGCCAGTCGGTTACCGACGTGGTCGGCTCGCCGCGAAATGCGCCCGTCGTTGCGACGTTAGACGAGGCCATCGCCCTCGGCGCAAAGGCGCTGGTGTTGGGCACGGCCCCTCCCGGCGGACTGATCCCTGCCGAGTGGCGACCGATCATCGCCCAAGCCGTTGCCAACGGCCTCAGCATCCTCAACGGCCTGCACGAGGCGCTAGCTCCGCAGTTTCCCAACTTGGCTTCCGGCCAAGTGGTGTGGGATATCAGACAGGAGCCGCCCAACCTCAAGCCTGGTTCGGGTGCGGCCCGAACCCTGAACAATCGTCGCATCTTAATGGTGGGGACCGACATGGCCGTCGGCAAGATGACCGCCGGTCTTGAACTCCAAAAAGCCGCCATCCAGCGCGGTATTGACGCCGCCTTCCTCGCCACTGGCCAAATCGGCATCACCGTCTCCGGCGCAGGCGTCCCCCTGGATGCGGTTCGCGTGGACTACGCCTCTGGTGCCATCGAGCAGGAAACCCTGAAATACGCCGACCGCGATTGGGTGATCGTCGAGGGCCAGGGCTCACTGGTACACCCTGGTTCAACGGCGACGCTCCCGCTCCTGCGGGGATCGATGCCGACCGATCTGATCCTCTGCACCCGCGCTGGTCAAACTCACCTCAAGCGCATCGCCGACATTCCGATTCCGCCGTTACCGGAACTGATTCGCTTGTACGAGGACTTGGCCACGGTCTGCGGCACCTTCCCTCGGGCGATGGTCCGCGCCATCGCTGTCAATTCCTCGCACTTGGACGACGAACAGGCTCAGAAGGAAATTGAAGCCGTTCGCCAACAAACCGGACTGCCCACCGTCGACCCCATTCGGCAGTCCGCCGACGCCTTGGTCGAAGCAATCCTAGCCTAACCGCCGGACCGCTTCGACCAGGGTCTCCAGGTCGCGCTGAGTGGTGTAACCCTGCACCGACACGCGCAGGACCGTTTCTCCATTGAGTGTAAACGAGGGAATCTCAATCTTGTATTCGTCCATCAGGTACTTGTAGACCTCCGTTCCATCCTTACCAGGGAGCTTCACCGAAGTCATTTGTTTCTGCATCGAGGAGTCGGTTGGGTACCACGGCCGCACATTCGGCAAGCTTTCCAGTTCGTCCTTCACCCACCGAACCATCTCCTGGCACCTCGCCCGCACCGAATCCCAGTCGTGCTCCTTTTGAAACTCGATCGCAGCCGGTACGGTCAGAAATGCCGATGGGTCATGCGTTCCAAAGAACTGAAGCTCATCCACGTACGGATCTTTGGGTACGTCGGGATTGTTATTGCCCCAGCTCACCACCAGCGGCTCAATGAGGTCTTTCTTGTCGGGCTGGGCGAACAAAAAGCCGGTTCCCTTGGGCGCGCAAAGCCACTTATGACAATTACCCGTATAGAAGTCGCACGGGAAGTTCGCGAGGTCGAGCGGAACCTGGCTGGGTGCATGAGCTCCGTCGACGACGACTAGAATCCCTCGTTCGCGAGCCCGTCGTCCTAATTCTTCGGCTGGAAACACGATGCCCGAGGGCGAGGTGATGTGGCTGATGAAAAGCACCTTTGTGCGGTCCGTCACCTGACTCCAGATCGCCTCCGCGATGTGCTCCAGCGACTCGATTGGGTCGGGAATAGGAGCCGAAACGTACACCGCCCCGGTCTTCTCGCACACCCTTTGCCATGCTCGCACGCAAGCGCCGTACTCGTGCTCGTTCGAGAGAATTTCGTCGCCCGGCTCTAGCTTCAACGATTTGGCGATGACGTTCACGCCAAATGTCGCGTTGGTCACCGGAACTACGCAGTCGGTTCGCGCCCCAAGGTACTCCGCCAGAATGGATCGCGTTTCGACCAGCGCGGGTCTCAGCACACGCGCGAAGAAATGGACCGGTTGCCGCTCAAGGCGCAATTGCCATTCCTGATACTTTTCGAAGACTGGTTTCGGACAAGCGCCGAATGACCCGTGATTGAGAAAGACGACGTCCTGTTCTAAAAGGAAAAGGTCCCGAAGCGATTCCGACACAACAGGATGGATTGTATCTGTCCGGCCGCCCTTCGCGATACGGACAAAAAAGCGGGCGCTGCTCGTAAGCGCGCCCTACTCTGGTCTCACGAACCTCGATTGGACGAGGAACGCACTATGATCCATCGAACCGGTGAATCAGGGTAACCGCATTTTTACTAGGATTACTGCCGCATCGAAAAGGAAATGTTCCAACCGAGCAGGTTGTGGTACCCCATGCTGAAGTTACTCGTATTACTGACCGATGCCTGCAGGCCGACCGACAGACCGGTCCGCCAGGCGTTGTGGTGACCAAACTCGTACAGAAACCCGCTTGACGCCGACCGCCCGACCTCGGTGATGTCTTCGTAGTAAAGACCCACACCAAAGAACAGGCTCTGCCGCTCGTTGCCGGGAAAGAACAGAAGGTCGGTGCCAAAGCCCGGGCTGGTGCGATAGTTACCAAGGAACTGCGTATCATTCGGCGGGGGGCCGTCCGAAAGACTATTGGGATCGAGGTCGATGTCGTTGTAAACCCCGATCTGGACGCCGAGCGAGTTCATACGCTTGCCGTAATAGGCGGCGCCGCGTCCACGCACCCCGGTACCAATACCAAAAAAGTCCGACGAGTTCTGATAGTACTGGGCCATCGCCACTGTCGGCAGCGCGACGGCCAACCCCACCGCAAAGCGGGAAATTAGACGGTATTTCATGAGCACTTAGGCTAAAAATCGCGAGATTTATGAAGCCACTTGAATGACGTCCGACGGGCCTTTTTCCTTACAGATGAAATTTTTTTTGATGGCAGGCACAAATTGTTAGAATTTTGTTATAATGGCTGATACACCGGTATACCAACGAAGGTAGGAACCACTTATGGCAGTCACGATGCGCGATGTTGCGGCAAAGGCTGGGGTCACACCCACCGTCGTTTCGCGCGTCCTCCATAACAAGGCCACTTCGGTCCGAGTCAGCCAAGCCACCGCCGAACGCGTTCGCATGATCGCCAAGGAAATGAACTACCGGGTCAACGTTACGGCCCGTAATTTCCGCGACCAGCAGACGATGATGATCGGCATCCTGCACGGGGTCGGTTTCGAACGACAGCCCCTCTCGGAAGGCAGCCGGTACTTCGCCTGTCTCGTCGACGGAATCATCGATCGAGCTTTCCATCACGGCTATAGCGTGACGTTCTGCCCGGCGTTGATGGGCGACGATCCTGGGCAGGCGCTTTCGGACGGTCGGTTCGATGGACTGATCTGGTACAGCACCGACCTGACGAAGCAGAACGTCGACCTCATCGAAAATTGCCGATCTCCGCTCGTGGTTCTCCACGCCAGCGAATCGGATTTCGATGGCAAAGTCGCTTCCGTCATCTGCGACAACTACGACGGCATTTCGCAGGCGGTCGACCATCTCGTGAGCTTGGGCCACGAGAGACTCGGCTTCGTTCTCGAAAAGAAGGACTCCTTCTCCGAAGCCAAGGTCCGCGCAAACGTCTTCCAGAAAGTGGTGACTGAACGCGGTCTGAGCTACAACGAAGACAGTCTCATCTACGCCGAAGAAGACTGGAGCGGCTTGCATGCCAGTCTGCATACCACTGAATGCACGGCACTCGTGTGTTCGAGCGAAACGGTCGCCTCTCACGTCCTTCGCGTGGCCAAGGAGACTGGGATATCCATCCCCGACGAACTGTCGGTGATCGGCTTCGACTCGACCGAATTCTGCGATGGCCTTTCGCCGAAGCTATCGGCCATTCGACAGCCTCTTCGAAGAATGGGATCGGCCGCGGTCGACCTGCTCATTGGAGAGATCAGCCAATTTTCCTCAGAGAAAAAGCACCTCGTCATTCCATGTGGATTCGATGTTCGCGAATCTACCACGACCTTAAAAACAACGAAGAAATAATCATGAAACGTAGAGGTTTCACACTTATCGAACTGCTTGTCGTTATCGCGATCATCGCAATCTTGGCGGCGATCCTATTCCCTGTATTTGCTCAAGCGAAAGTCGCCGCTAAAAAGGCCGCCGACATCAGCAACCAAAAGCAGCTGACCTTGGGCCATATGATGTATGCGTCGGACAACGACGACTACTTCTGCCGCAACTTTTATGTTCTGACGAACAACGGAGCTTGGGCGGAAGACATCAACTGGGCAAAGGCCATCCTTCCCTACCTGAAGAGCGGCAAAGCTTCTCTGTACGACACCGCAGGTGGCATTTTCCAGACCCCAGGCACGCCGTACGACCGCGGCTATGCGGTCCATGACAAGATCATGCCGTCCTGTACGGTCAACGACTGGGGCGCACGACTTTGTGCCGATCCCGGACCCGGTTCCGTCTCGCAAACGCAGATCGGCAACCTGACCAGCAAGCTCATCGTCACCACGACTGGTGTTAACCCGACGTGGGGCGACCATGGCGCTCCCGGCTCCAACATGGACTCGTCCTGGTGGTGGTGGGGCGGTGCCGACGATCACTATGATCCGGGTACCAAGACTTGCGGCAACAACGCATGGCCGCCCGACGTCTACGGCGCCAAAGCTGGCTTCCGCTGCTACAACAAGGACAATACGGATTGGCCGAACTGGTCGATGCCTCGATTCCGCTTCAACGATGGTGCCAACGTAGGCTACGCCGACGGTCACACCAAGTTCTCGCGAGTTGAGAACTTCAACTGGTGCACGATGATGTACGTCGACGGCCTGTATCCGTCGGATACGTGGACGTTCGATCCGGGCAACTTCTGCGCTCCATTCTCCGCCCTCAAGTAAGCATGAAGAAAGTCATTCTTGGTCTCATCTCGCTGACGGTTCTGATCGGTTGCAGCACGGGCGATCAGCCCGGACCTGCTGATCCGACGGCCGGAAACGTCGAAGCCCAAAAGCAGAAGACGGAAAAAGCCCTTGACAACGTGCCACCGGAATTTCGGGATAAAGCTCGTGCGGCGGCCCAAGGCTCGCCAGGCATGGGCTATCAGCCGCCCCCCAAAAAGGGGCCATAATTGGCCGGAATGAAATTTGGCCGCTTACTCGTTGCGCTTTTGGCAACCCAGGTGATCCTGGGTTGCCAAAACGATGACGAACCTGCCCCTCAACCGATGAAGGTCGACGTACCGACTTCGATGGAAAATCCATCCGAGTTGGTCGGCAACTGGACCGAAACAAAAGGGCAAAAAGTTAGCCTCAAGGCTGACGGCACGTGCGAACTCATTTCAAAGGTGTCGCTCGGCTCCGACGTCACGCGCGGAGAAGCGAAAAACTTCGACCAAAAGACGGAGGCCAAGTGGGGCACGAAGGGCGATCAGTTCTTCTTTACCGACATGAAGTCGTCACCTTCGCTCAAGTACGATTGGAAGTTGGATGGCGATAAGCTCATGCTGAGCACCAACGGTGTAAAGCTCACTTATTCTCGATCGAAAGAAGAGAAGAAAGAAGAAAAGAAATAGGCTTGCCGAGTTCTCGACAAGCCTATTCAGCGTTACTTCAGCAGACTCGCCGCTGAAGTCGACTCCCACGGAAATACCGGGTTGCCGAAGTGGCCGTTCTTGGCCGTCGGAAGGTATTTGGTTTCCAGCAGGTTGAGCGTCTTGATGATGCCCGCCGGCGATAGATCGAAGTTGTCCTTGATGCGCTTGACCACCACATCTGGATCTTCGGTTTCTGTCCCAAACGTTTCCAGGTTGATGGCCACTGGCTGAGCCACGCCGATCGCGTAGGCAAGCTGAACCACACATCGACTGGCCAATCCGGCCGCCACGATGTTCTTCGCCAGGAACCGCGACACATACGCCGCCGAACGGTCGACCTTTGTCGGATCTTTGCCGCTGAAAGCCCCGCCGCCGTGAGGGGCCATGCCCCCGTACGTGTCCACAATAATCTTTCGACCCGTCAGACCCGTGTCGCCCGCCGGGCCACCGGTGACAAATCGCCCCGTTGGGTTGATGTGGAAGGTAATGTCGCTGTTGCGATACTCCTCGTATTCGGCCAAAACCGGCTCGATGATCGACTGCCGAACGCGGTTGCGGATCTCCTCTTGTGGAATCTCATTGCCGAGCGCGTCGTGATCGTCGTGCTGATGCGAGACCACCACGGTGTCGATGGTCTTCGGAATACCTTCGTTGTCGTAGATGACCGAAACCTGGCTCTTTGCGTCGGGGCGAAGGCCAAGACCTGGGCTGGACCGTCGCACTTCCACTGCCTTGCGCATGATGGCATGGGCGATGGCGATCGGAAGAGGCATCAGCTCCTTCGTCTCGTTCGTCGCATAGCCGAACATCATGCCTTGGTCACCAGCTCCACCGGTGTCAACGCCCATCGCGATGTCGTTGGACTGGCCTTGGATCGCGACCAAAACGCCGCAATTGTCGCCGTCGAATCCGACGGCGGTGTTGGTGTAGCCGATCGACTTGATGGTGTCGCGAACGACCTCTTGGACGTTGACGTAGGCGTTGGTCGTCACTTCTCCCGATACCACGGCGACGCCGTGGGCTAGCATGGTTTCGACCGCCACACGAGACTTCGGATCTTGCTTCAGAAACTCGTCGAGAAGGGCGTCCGAGATCTGGTCAGCGACTTTGTCGGGATGCCCAATGCTGACGCTCTCGGATGTGTAAATCTTCATCGTTCAATGGGAAAGGGTACCCGTTTTGAATTCAAATCTGCCGGAAGGGTGTGATGGCGGGCCTGATCTGTTACAATGGCCGTATGCGTTGGATGACTTGTTTGGGCGTGGTTTTGTGTGGATTTTCGATGGCTCATGCCGACCTCCTTTCGTATCACTTCGATACCGACAACGAAGGATGGCGACGGGCGGATTTCAACCCTTCAACTCTGGTTCTGACAGACATGGGTGCCGCTACCTGGAACGCGGGCGGGTACATCGACGCACCGGACTTTTCCAACTGGTCTTTTCACGTCAGCCCTATCCTCTCGGGCGGCTTTGCGAGCGCGTCGTCGCTGTCGTTCGACTACTCGTCGGACTTCTCCGACGGGCCCTATCCTTTCGTGGTTATGGCGAGCACGACCGGTGCCATCTATCAGACGACGTCCGTGCCTGCCGATGGAGCATTTCATCACTACTCGTACGACTTCACGCCCGGAACCTGGCTCTACAGCAATGGCGTCGATTTCCGAGCCGCAACCTCGGCCGATATATCGAGCGTGCTCGGCGGTTTGGTGAGAATCGGTATCAACGCTGATCAAGAATCCGGTCCTGACTACACTCGGTTAGATAACGTCGTGCTCGTCCCGGAGCCAATTTCCTTGCTTGGATTAGGATTCGGTCTAATGGTCTTGGCAGCGCGCCGACGGAAGGCATAGCCCCTCCGTAGAAAGCCTTGCCATGCTCGAAGTATGTCCTGGCCAGGAGTCTGATAAGTCATGGATTGAGGAAGCCTTGATCCGTGAGTGGGATGGCCCAATGATTGAGCGAGCGGGCGAATTTATTGATGCCCGCACTCTGCCCGCTATCGTCGCCTGGATCGGTGGCCGTCGCGTTGGGCTTGCAACCCTGCTTCATTTGCCCGGTGCAACCGAGATCATGACCATCAACAGCTTTGAAAAGGGTATGTCGATCGGCACAGAAATGTTGGCCTGGATCGAACGCGATGCCATGGACCGAGGCTCGACGAAAATTGTCGTCTTCACCAGCAACGATAATATCGATGCTTTGCGGTTTTACCAACGACGCGGCTTTCGACTGGAAAAGATCTGGCGAGATTCCATCACGGAAGCGAGGAAGGTCAAAACGACGATCCCTTTGAAAGGGCACTACGGAATCCCTTGTTGCGACGAGATCGAGCTAACCAAGGACTTGCCGATCCGTGTATAATCGAGGGGTCCGCTGACGCGGCAATCTAACTCAGGAGGTCTCAAGAACAATGTCTGTTATCACCGTCTCTTCACGCTTGAACTCCTGCCTTCTTTCCTAATCCTGCGTCGGGAGTTCTCTTCGCCATGCGAGGCGTTCGTGCGCCTCATCGGCCCCAAGAATTCCCAAACCAGTGAAAGAAACGATTTCCGCGAAACTCGCCACCCGTCTGTCCTACCTCGAACCCGAGCAGTTGGACGGCCTGATTCAACGCGTCAAACAACTCAAAAAGCGCTCCGGCAAACCAAACGAGAGTCTCGACCTATGGGTTGAGCGGGCGATCCGCAAAGAAGAGCGGACCCTGCAGTCGGCCTGCAATCAACGGCTTGCCGTCGTGACTAGTGTCTTCGCCAACGAGATTGATGTCGAAGTCGATGGCGAGACCGTACGAATTCAGCGCGGGACCCATCTGCTGGCTCCTGGCGACGAGGTTCGCATTGGCGAAGCCAGCGGTCGATTGTCGGTCCTCGAACTTCTGCCCCGTCGGACCAAGCTGTCTCGTCCCGACGTGGACAACGGAAACCTCGAACGTCTGATCGTGGCGAACGTCGACGTGGTGGTCATCGTCGTGTCGGTCGTGACGCCCCCGCTGCATCCTCGCCTGATAGATCGCTACTTGGTTGCCATTCAAAACGGCGGCGCGAAGCCCGTCATCTGCGTCAACAAAATCGACTTGTTGGAGGACCATAGCGAGTTGGAAGTCCTGGAGCCGTATCGAGGCATCGGGCTTCCGGTCTTTGAATGTTCGACCGCCGATGGGAGAGGCATCGACGACCTCCGAAAGCATCTTCAAGGCCAAACCTTTGCTTTTGTCGGCCACTCGGGCGTCGGGAAGTCGTCATTGGCCAACGCCTTCGCTCCCGAATTGAACCTGAAGACCAAGGGATTGATGGAAGGATATGGGCGCGGCGCCCACACGACGACGGTTAGCTCCCTGCATCGTCTGGCCAACGGCACGACGCTCATCGACACGCCAGGCATCCGTTCATTCGGACTCTGGTCGACGAGCCTCGATGAGATCGAGCGATCCTTCCCCGAGTTTGTCGGCATAAGCTGTCGATTCCGAGACTGCTCGCACACCGCCGAACCCGGATGCGGTGTACTTGAAGCCGTCGAAAACGGCCAGATTTCGTCCGATCGGTACCAAACTTTCTTGCGACTCAAGGAGGAAATCGGCTAACGCGAATTCTTTTTCGAAGAAAATTGCGTATTGGCGAACAAAGCGCGTTCGTGAAACAACTGTACCTACGGAAAAGCTCGTCGACCGCGCGAGATTGTGAGGAGAACCTGGACGCAGAGGACTTTGCCCTTGTCGCACGGCTGTACGCCGACCACTCGGAGAATCTGCTTCGGTTCTGCTTCCGGCTCTGCGGAGACGCCGATGGCGCGCAGGACCTTTTGATGGAAACGATTCACGCGGCTCCGGGGGCGATCAAACGCTTCAGTCGACGGAGTTCGGTCAAGACTTGGCTGTATCGCATCGCCCTGAATAAGTGGCGAGAGGGACGGCGCACTCTCCAGCGCCGCCAAGAGCTTGACCGAGTCCATGCCCCGAAGCAACCGTCAAGGGATCGGGATTTGGTCATCGCCATCGAATCCGAACTCGCCAATCTTTCAGAGCCTCTCTTGGAAGCATTCACGCTGGTCAAGATGGAGGGACTTAAGTACCGTGAGGCGGCAAAGATTCTGGACGTGCCGATTGGCACCGTGCAATCAAGGGTCCACTCGGCTTGTGAGCAGATGCGCGAGCGCCTACAGGAGGTTTTGTGATGTCTTGCGACAGAATTCGGACTCAGTTGAACGCGCTCATCGATCGTGAACTTGGTTTGGTCGATTGGGTGCGGGTGAAGCTACACCTGCTCCGGTGTGATGAGTGCCGACAACACTTTGACGAGTACCGTCTCGTGAGTCAGGCGGCAAAATGTGTGCGTAGCGTGCCAGGAAGGCGTCGGCTTCGACTCGCACCCGTCTTTGCGGTGGCTGCCGTCGCCTCTGTCGTCGCCCTCGCCGTGCTTTGGCCCAAGCCAAAAGAACCTCAAGCGCTCGTGTATAACCGGACTTTTCTCACCGGTGGGGCCAAGCCTCTAGGCGCGATTTACAATGAGGGCAAGTACTTGGTGGTGCGAGACTTTAAGGACGGCGCTCTGTTGGCCACGGCCCCTGGTCATACGAGGAAGGATGCGTTTTATGCCGTCTCGCAGGCAGGAAACATGCCTTTCAATCAGCCGCTTGAGCGTGTGATCGAGGACAAACCTCCGATCAGTTTGAAGCTGGAGAAGCATGGATCTGGGGCCACGATCATCATGGAGGATCACCCTTCCGCAAAGGAAGATGCTCAGATCGTCATCTTCTTTTCGGGCCCGGCGCCGAACCTCAAAGACGTGGATATTCCTGCCGATCGCCCGGCTCTGTTCGTGAAGATTATCGATCCCGACTTCTTGGCTGACGTGGTTCCCGACCAGCCCGACAAAAAGTTTGTTCCCCCATCGAACAATAAGCCAGAGACAATCAACCGTTAAGCATGAGGTGCAAAACCAAAGCCTTCACGCTCATCGAACTTTTAGTGGTGATCGCCATTATCGCCATTGTGGCGGCGATTCTGTTTCCCGTCTTTGCCCAGGCAAAAGGCGCGAGCAAGAAGACCGCGGCCATGAGCAACCTTAGCCAGATCGCCAAAGGCGTTCAGCTCTATCTCGGGGACAGCGATGACCACCTTCCACCGCAGCACGAAGCCGTTCCACAATGGCCGGGATTCGATACGCTCCTCATTATTGTCAGCGACAACGAGCCGACCTTAGTGGACACCTACGAGCCATATGTGAAGAACAAGGACGTCTGGTTTTCGCCCGAGGACCGACTAGACAAGAAGGGACAAACGAGCTTTGTTTTCAACGGCCAACTGGTCTATGCATGGAGCATGAGCGCAATACCTCGACCAGCCGAAGCGATCTATATGACAGACCGAAGCGACATTCCTTCGTCCCTTCCCGGAGGCAAGAACCTCGAAGATTACGCCTGGTGGACGTTCACTCAAAACCTGATCACGTCGGAAAGCCAACTCCCCGGAACGCTTGAGCCGACCAAAGTGGTGACGAGGATTTCACCCAATCGATACACCGGCAAAGTTGCGCTCTATCAATTCCTCGACTCCCACGTGAAAGCGATGAAGTTCGACCAGACCTGGGGAGACAAGAGCAAGAACCTCCACTACGCAACCAAACTATGAAAACCCTCCTTTTCCCTTTCGCTGCCCTCCTCATTTGCGGTTGCAACGCCGGTCATGACAAATACGACATGGCCACTGATCAAGCGATGCGAAACGGTGCGGCCAAGAAGGCGAACCAGATCGTAATCAACCACGGGTCAACACCAACAATGGGCAAGACCGGCGCAAAGCAACCGCTTGGCTCGGTCATCTCCGATGACAATAGCTCGGGTTCCGGCGCGCCGGAACCCCACTAGAACCTTCCTTTTAGTGCATTTCTTTGTCGCCCAGCATGGTCTGGACGTAGGCGATCTGCCCGAGGTGATAATTGAAATTCCACCTTGGGTAGTCCATCATCTCGAGGACTGTGTGGTCACGTCCGCCGTTATAAGGGAGCCACTTCGTGTCCTTCAGTCGCTCGTCGGACAGCGTTCCGAACAGTTGCGCCAGCTTCTCAACTCGGGCTAAGCACTCGGTTTCGTACTCTGCGACGGAGAGCGGTTGGGCAGGGTCGAGGGCGCGGCCGCTGGAGTCGCCTTCTTCTCTATTTTCGATCAGGTCCTGCGCCCAGGTCGGGCACATCGCCATCTCCCAACAAAGGCTGATCACGGACCGAGCGCCGTCCGGCTCCCAAGTCAGCTTATCGGCGGGAACGGCCTTGGCATATCGAAAGGCTTCTTGCGCGGCTGAACGCGTCACATCGGCTAAGTATTCTTGAATCGTCATTTCTTCACCACTAAAATAGTAGACAAAAATATACTATCATGCGTGGTAGGTAAAGTCAACGGGTCCCAGGACAAATGTTCAGAGTCTTAACGATCCACTTAGGTTTGTCTGTGGGCAAGAAGCCACTGAATGGCGATGATGGACTTGGCATCGATGATGGTGCCGTTCTTCACCATTTCGTCCGCTTCTGACGTCGGGACGCGGTGGACTCGCAGGTCTTCGCTTTCATGCGCCAGACCGGCGTGGGCGAGAACAGTCAGGCCGGTAGGAAACGGGCAATAGAACAAACTCAGCCGCTCCGTGCAAGCACCCGGGGATAGGTAGAAGCTAGCCACTAACTGGATCGACTCGGGTTCGGCTCCGGTCTCTTCTATCGCCTCTCGCTTGGCGCTTGCCTCCGCGGATTCGCCGTCGTCGATGCGTCCAGCCGGGATTTCGAGTAGTCGGCCCGGGCCGTTTTCGAAGGCCGATACACGAAACTGCTCGACCAGCACGATCTCGTCGGTTGCAAGATCATGTAAGAGGATGCCGACGCTGTCGCCTCGGTTCAGGACCAGGTGTTCGATTGGCTCCGAGAGGGTCCCGTCGAACTTCTTGGCTCGGAAGCGGATCGAAAGCCAGCGGAAGATGCGCTTGTGAAAGACTTCCTTGGTTTCCAAAATCTCGGCGATCGGTTCGGACATTCCTCTAGTATCGCCCGATGGTCCGAAAAAATGGCCCGCCGCGAGGTGGCGGGCCCAAATGAAACTCCTCACCCGTCACATTGGGCTAGGAGAGTCGTCATTAGTGGGGTTTTCCTTATGAGGGGGCAAGATCTAAACGGCGTCAACTTTGGCGAGGATTCGGCTCGCTACTTCGCCTGGTGGCAAGACTCCCGTGAATGAAGTGAGGGCTCGATTACCCTTCATCAGATAGCAGGTCGGAATACTGCTGATGCCGAAGATTGAAGCGATTTCAGGTTCATCGTCGACGTTGAGCTGGGCGATGCGAGCTTTGCCGGCGACGGTCTCGGCCACTTCGGCAAGGATCGGCTTCATGGCTCGACACGGACCGCACCACGGCGCCCAGAAGTCGATGAGAATGGGGGTTTCGTTATCAAGAACTTCGGACTTAAAGTTGGCCGTAGTGAGCTGAATGATGGGATTTGACATGACGGATTGTTCCATTAGGAAGGAAGAGGCAGGGTTTTCTATAAATGATTCAAAACGGCACAAAGTGGCACGAATTTTTCAAAATTGAAACTATATCTTACGATATGTAGTATCTTAAGATATGTTTTACGATAGACATGGTCGTGGAGAGATTCCTTTTGAAGCTATTGGGCCCTGGGCGGCTCGTCTACATCGAGGGCGCGGCCCTCGGGGACCTCACCACCGTTTCGGCATGCACGGGCCCCATGGGCTTCATCGAGGACGCAAATTCTCCTCGGCCGACCTTCAGATTTTGATCCTCACTCTGCTGGACAAAGGACCTTCTTACGGCTACGAGATCATCAAGTCGCTAGAGGAATTGTCCGACGGATACTATGCGCCGAGTCCGGGCATGATCTACCCGGCGCTCACCTATCTGGAAGAGATCGGGTACGCGGATGTCGCGATGGAAGGGACACGCAAGCGGTACCAAATCACCGACGAAGGTCGTGGGCACCTGGAAGAAAACCGCGAGCGAGCCGACGAAATCTTCAGCATCCTCGAAAAGATCGGGGCACGCATGGAGGAAGCGAGGCAGGCGTTCGAAGGAGAGCTTGGACCCGACGAAGACGAACACTCCCGCCAAAGCGAAGACTTGAAGGCAATGCGCCGTCGCCTGCGCGACTTTCTACGCGGCTACCGCCCGCGAGGTCGCGAGGATGAGATGCGGCTAGTCGGGACGCTTCAACAGATTCTCCATCAAATCGAACATGGTAAGCCCGAGGCCCCCAAGCCTCCGATGCCGCCGCATCATTTGATGGAGGTCTTCGAGCGTCGGCGAAGTATGGGGCTGTCGCGCCTGAAGCCCGATCCGGTGGATCGCCAGTTGATCGAGCAGATGCTGCAGGCGGCGAACTGGGCTCCCAGCCACGGGGACACCGAGCCTTGGCGGTTCGTGGTGTTCACGGGCGAAGGGCGAGGCGTTTTGGCGGATCTTTTTGAATTGGCTCAGCGAGAGGCGGGCCAAGACCCCGAGAGCGGACGAAAGCGGGCATTTGCCTCGCCGGTTTGGATCGCCATCGGCATGTCCCCCAAGCTCGATGAGAACGGCAACTTGGTGATGTCCGAGCGGGAAGAGATCATGGCCGTGGCGAGCGCAGTGCAGAATCTGCACCTCATGGCGTCCGAGCTTGGCCTGATCGGCATGTGGCACTCGAAGGGCTTGTCGGTGGACGAAACCGTGGCCAAGGGGCTTGGCTTTACGGCTCCGGCGCGCCTTTTGGGATTCTTTATGTGCGGTTGGCCGGCGGTCGAGATTCCGAAGGGTGAGCGCAGGCCATGGACAAATAAGGTCACGTGGCACGAATAGCCACCTGACCTTATTCGCGAATTTTGACGCGAGATCGAAACGGTCTCGCGTCAATTAGTCGTGATCAGGTCTTCTTCAGAGCCTTGCCATCTTCGAACTTCGCGGGATCGGCTTTGAACTGATCCGGGCAGCCGGGGCAGCAGAAATAATACCGTTTGCCGTTGTAGTCCTGGTGGCCAACAGCCTTATCCGGCGAAGCGATGGTGTCGCCAGTGACGGGGCAAACGATGTCGCCCTTGTCGTTAGTGAAGGCGGCCGGGGTTGCGGTCGGAGTCGAGTCGGACTTGGCTTCCGGCTTGGTCTCGGCACTCATCGTCGACTTGGAGTCGGTGCTCATCGCGCTCGATGTGCTGGATGAGTTCGCCGCAGGCTCGGACGACGAGCATCCCGCTGCCACGAGGGCAAGCAGGGCGAAAAGCCCGAGAAGGGCGAGCGATTTCGTTTTCATTGGTTTCATTGCTTTCTCCGTTTGGCTCGCTTGGCGAGCCGGTACGCGATCATTCGGCGTCAAAAGCGTTCGCTGCGTCGGCGGAGTGGCTTCTGTAAGGTTAATGTTACCCACGGTGGTTTCGTTCCAATTTTTTGCGGTGGTTTATGGGGCGTTTGGTTCTTGGTCGGTGAAGGGCCTAGCCAGGTGCGGCGCTAAGCACCTTCCTTCGGACAAGCCTTCGGCAGGGCTTTGCCCAGGTCGTCCCGAGGCTCGGGACTCCTGGGACTTTCGAAGTTGATAGGTCTTTCCTGGGGTGCAGGCACCCCAGGCTAATCTCCGCGAACCCTCCGGGATCGGTTTGGTCGTCAGCTACACCCGGCTGCAAATCGAAAGTTGGTTTTCCCACTTAGCCGTCGTCACTTCAGGCTTTCTTGGGTGAGAGGTCCCGATTCACTTCGTTCATTTCCCTCGCAAACTCGGCGAGAATTTCGCGCCGCTCGCCGCTCCCATTAGGCCGACTGGGCCACCAAGGCCTTTTCTTGGCGGGCGAGACAACTATTCCGGCATCCTGTGTTATGATGGCTGGCGGTGGATGAGCGCGAGGACATTCGGGGCCATATCGAGGCGTTGCATCGAACTCATGGGATCGTGGTGCGAGCGACGCTCATGCGGTTGTTGGGTGATTTGGATCTAGCGGACGATTGTTGCCAAGACGCGTTTGCCTCAGCGTTAGCGGTTTGGCCGGAGTCGGGCATTCCAGCCAAACCCCTGGCGTGGCTCGTCAAGGCGGGTCGGTACGCAGGCCTGAACACCTTTCGCAAGAATCAGCGGCAGGTGGCATTACCCGCCGAAGAGCTCGTCGCGTTCGGGGATGAACCGGATATCGAGATCATCGATGACGACGCTTTGCGGTTGATATTCATGTGCTGTCATCCCTCGCTCGGAGTGGAATCACAGATCGCGCTGACTTTGCGGGAGTGTTGCGGACTCTCGACGGAAGAGATCGCCCACGCGTTTCTGTGTCCGATGCCAACCTTGGCCCAGCGCATCGTGCGAGCGAAAGCTCAGTTGAAGGCGGGCGGGCACAGCCTGGAATTGCTCAACGACGAGGTGATTTCTGAGCGTCTACCGGGTGTGCTCCATGTGCTGTACCTTACGTTCAACGAGGGCTACTATGCGAGTTCCGGCTACTCGCTGGTTCGGGCCGACCTTGCGCGTGAGGCGATTCGACTGACTCGGCTCGTGGTTTCGTTGCTTCGAACGAGCGAAACGGTCGGTCTGCTTGCCTTGATGCTTGTTCAGGAGTCGCGTCGGTCGGCGCGGACCAACGCGGAGGGCGACATCATTCTGTTGGACGATCAGGATCGGCGACTTTGGAATCAGGCGATGGCGCGTGAAGGAATTCTGCTCTCGGATGAGGCGGTGGGATGTTCATCGCTCGGCTCGTATGCTCTTCAGTCGGCAATTGCGGCGGTCCATGCTCGCTCGCCGGAGTCCGATTCGACGGATTGGGGGCAGATTGTCGGTTACTATGACCAATTGCAGGCGTTGGGGTATTCACCGATCGTCGAGCTGAATCGGGCGGTGGCGGTCGCGTACCATGTGGGTCCCGAGCACGGCATCGAAATCATCGAGCGGATGTTGGCAGAGGGCGAACTTGCGCATTACGGCCTCGCGTATTCGGCTTTAGGCGGTTTGAAGGAGAAACTTGGCCAGTTGGCCGAAGCGGTGTTGGCCTACGAAGTGGCTCTGGCGAAGTCGAATCAGGATTCCGAACGGAAGTGGCTTCGGGAGAAAATCGAAAATTTGCAAAAATCCTTGTAGCGGGTGTCGAAAAGGGCGATGTTCGCGTGTCTAGGCTGTGTTGCTCCGGTGAGTAACGCAAAATGGAGAAAATAGATCATGCAATTTCTTTGCCTCGGATATCTCAACATGGACCAATTTGACAGCCTCGATGAGGACGTCAAAGGCGCGATTTTGGAAAAGTGCTTTGCCCAGTGTCGGCCTTTTCGCGCGACCGGAAAAGTCGTGACGGAAGAAGGGCTTCAGCATAAGAGCCTAGCCAAGACGATCCGCCCTCGTGGCGGCGCTCCGTTCGTGACGGATGGCCCTTTTTTGGAAGTGAAGGAGCAGTTGGGGAGCTTCTTCATCGTCGAAGCGGAGAACATCGACGAAGCGGTGAAGGTAGCGAGCCTGCACCCAGCGGCGTTGTTTGGCGAGGAGTACGGGTTCGGGATCGAGGTTCGACCAATTCAGTAGCGTCTTGGGGTGTTTGCTTGGGGAGCCGGGCCATCGATGAAAGCACCCCTCAGTCCGCGACGCGGCCAGCTCCCCATGAGGGGAGCGACTCCTTCAAATCCATCGTTGCTGGTGGCTGGATATGAAGGTGTGTCGGGGTTTGGAGGGGCGCCTTTCCCCTCTCCCGGCCTGGCGGCCGTACTCTCCCCAATTTTCGCTTCGCGAGAAATTGGAGAAAGAATTCGTCGTCCGTTTGCTCACTTGATCCAGATGGATCGAAATGCGAGTACATTTCCTTCATGTGTATTGCTGTGGGGTTGCTCGCGACATTGGGAGTGGCGAAGTCTTTTCAGGATGCCAAATCGAACACGCCGTTGGTTGTGTTCTTTTCCTCGCCAACAGTCAAGATCGACTATTCCGTCGCCTACAAATCTCTCGTGCCAACCTCGAAGGTAGGGGAGATGACAGAGATCAAGAACGGAGATTGCTTGGTCAGACTCGGATCCAATTTATATGCGTACTTTTCTAAGTCGGTGCCGAGTATACGGGAGGTGCGAGCAAGGCAGTTCTTCTACGGCCTCGTCGAGAAAAATGGACTTCAGATTCCGATCGGATTTTCGGAAATCCAAAAGTCAGAGTTCGCCGACGTTCTGGAGCCTTTTTGGTGGCAATACGCCGAATTCGGCCCGACGCAACGGTCCAAATTTTCGATCAATCTCAGTCTTGAAACGACGGTACGAGCTGGCTCGGACGTGAAGGTTGTAAACTTTGGACCCCACCAAACGGACTCGGAATCAGCCTCGGCTGAGCTGAAGGGGAACCCGATTGTCGCCAAGCGTACGAAGCAGGAGGCGCAGAAGTACCGCGCGGAGCACTCATTCTCGTACTCGGGAAACCCGTACACCGTGTGGGAGAACCAAAAGATTTCGCATGAAGTCGAATTCGGTCTCGTCAAGGACGCGAACGAACTCCTTCGGTCATTCCTGCGGGAGAAATTAAATGCGCTGGAGGCGGATTTTGACCGTTTCCTTTCGACCGATCCTAAGTTCTCCGACACGGTCGCCCGCCGAAGCGCTCGGTCGATGGACGACCTTGCAAAGGTCGCCCCAAGCGCGTTTCAGACAATGCTCTCGATCTTGGGCCAGTCGCCGGGCGTCGTCGGGGGCACAAGCGATAATGTCCGCTCGGAGCTTGGCAATGGGCAACTTACGCATCGATACGATGTTCATCTCATGTGCTTCGACGATCAGGGCCGAGAGTTGATGTTTTCTCTCACTAACTTGTAGCCTGAGCTTAGCCAAGTCGGAGGGTAGCCTTTTCCCCTCTCCCGGCCTATCGGCCGTACTCTCCCCAATTTTCGCTTCGCGAGAAATTGGAGAAAGAACCCGCGCTTTGTGGGTCAGAGACTGCTTTGGCGAGACAAGTCTCGCCGGTGAAAGCGCGAATAAATTCGCGCAGTCCACATGGGAATGTGTAACCTATGTGTCCGGTATGGACAATCCATAATTTGGCGGCCTCGGAGGGACTCGAACCCCCGACGCCCTCCTTAGGACGGAGGCGCTCTATCCTCTGAGCTACGAGGCCGGAAGGGTTCAGTTTACTTCAGAAACAGGAGCTTGAGCAGGAGGAAGAAGCCGAGCATCAGCGCCAGCATTCCGACCGGCGCGAGGATGAGAACCGGGAAGAAATCGCGCAATGGATGGTCGTCGTCCACGTAGAACATATCGCCCGGCTGGTACACACCCAGCGGGTCGTTGCCACGCCAATAGAGGTCCATTTTTCGGATCATGCCTTCGACGAACTCGTGCGAGAGGCGGTTCTTGCCGAAGTTCTTGATCAGGAATTCGTTGGTGGCGATCAGCGAGGTGAGGCCGGTGTCTTCCGGTCGGCGCTCGTTGAGGGTCCTGGCTACGAGCATCGGCATGAAGCCGTGGCCCTCGGAGAACTCGGCTACCGTCTGGGGTCGAGGGTCGTCCAAGGCGTGGAGGGCAAGGCGCTGGTAGATCCAGTTCACTTCGTCCGAATTCATTCGGACCGCGCCAATCTGGTCGTCGGCAGAGACGAGCATGATAACACTATAAACGAATTTCGGGACGGAAAAGGTTACAAACCTAATTCCACAGCTTCTGATAGTCTGCTTGGTCAGGTGTGCTGAAATTGGCGTCGCTCGTTTTCCAGCCCTGTCGCCAAAGAAGAGCGATGAGGAAGGAGAAAGCCAGACCCAGTACGAGACCAATCAAGCCGAATGCGACGGCGTCACCGCCATCGACCGAGACAGTTCGGGGCGTTTCCAACACGCTGTGGTAACGTTCGACCGACATAAGCGTGTGCCCGGTCAGCACGGTGCTGGCCCCCATGCCAACGCAGGCGGCTGACGCGCAAGTGATCAAGAGAGACGCCAGAAACGACTGATGGGCGGTCAGCTTCGGGTCGAGCCGAAGCCGTTGGAGGTAGCTGAGGTCCTTCTTTTGGTCGATTACTCGCAAGCGCGAAATGTGTTGGCCGATGACCCATAGGTGGCAGGTCATGCCGAGTTCGAGTTCGGGCAACTCCTCGCCGTCGGCGAGGTACGTTTCCTGTTGACCATTAGGAAACTGGACGAAGACGACGGCTCCTTCTCCCGGCTTCGGCGCAAAACTGATGATTTCGCAACCCGGCTTCATGGTCTCCAGCCAGTGAGGCTCCCACCCGCGCCAGATTCGCCATTCGATGAATGCGAGCACGAGTCCGATGGCGAGGCTGACGGCCATAGCGGCTTCGGCAAACACGATTGTGCCCGGAATATAGTCTTTGAAAAGCGGCTGGATATTGGTGGCGTGCTTGAGGTCGTTCCAGATGAGGGCGGAGGCGACGAAAAGCCAAACGCAAACGAAATTGAAGTAGAACAGAGGCGAGCGCGCCCGGCTCATCGCCTCGGGTTCCGGCTAGTGATGCCGTGGCGGAGGAATTCGACCAGTTGCTTCTTCTCTTGGTCAGTGAGGCCGAGCTTGGGCAGTTTGCCGTCGTCGCCGCCGCGGTCGTAGAAGTCGACGACTTCCTGAAGCGAGGCGAGCGTGCCGTTGTGCATGTAGGGGGCCGACTTTCCGATACCGCGCAGCGACGGAATCTTGAACGCCCGCATCATGTCTTTGTCTTTCTTATCCACCTCGCCGCGCCCTGCGTCGGGGTCGAGCACGGGTGATTGGTACAGGCCGGTGTTCTTGTAGGGCACGCCGTCGTCGGTCATGGCATTCGAGAAATTCGGTCCGCCGTGGCAGGTGACGCAGTGGCCTTTGGTTTGGAAAATCTCAAGTCCGGCGATGGCGTCGGCGGACATCGCCTGCTTATCGCCCTTCAGCCAGCGGTCATAGGGCGTGTCGTTTTCGGTGATGGTGCGCTCGAACGTCGCCAGAGCTTTGGCGATGCGATCGACGGTGATTTCGGGCGTGCCAAACGCTTTTTCGAACTCGGGTCCGTAACCGGCCTTGGTCAAGCGGCCGGGCAGTTCCTTCAGGTCCATGCCCATTTCCTTCTTCTGCTGGATAGGGAAAAGGCACTGCTCCTCGAGGGTCGTGGCGCGGCCATCCCAGAAAAGATGGGTGGCGTAGCCGACGTTGAATAGGCTCGGCGAGTGGCGGTTGAGGGCCTCTTTGGTGTCGCCGATGGAGATGGTGCGGCCGTCGCCCCAGCCCCGGTTGGGGTCGTGGCACCAGGTGCAGGGCGTGGCTCCGGTCTTGCTGAGCTTGCCTTCGGAGAAGAGCTGGCGACCGAGTTCGGCCTTTTCGGCCGAGTATGGATTGTCCTTGGGGAACGGAACCTCGCCGGGTGTGCCGAGGGCGAATTCGTCGGCGCGACGATCGGACAAGACGCCGCCCGCGAACGCAAACAGCGCCAGCGAAACCGCAATCCATCGAACCCCGTTGATGGCCATGACTGTCTTCCAGTGTAGCCGAGATCGTTGGCAGGAACAAGAGCCCCTCGCCGTGGCGGGCGAGGGACCATCGTCGGCTAGCGGCTTTCGCCGATGTTCTTTTCCCCCATATTTCGGGTGGTTTCTTCGGACATGTTGCGTGCTTGCTGGTCGGTGACGTTGCCCTTGGCTTTGACGGTCGGAGCGTTGAGATGCATAGCCTCGGCGTTGCCTTCGTCGCCCGAGCCGCAACCGACTACGGCGCAGGCCAGCAAACCGAGAAGGACTAGTCGCCTGACCAAGACTTACCCCAGAACTTGTCAATGTCCTTGTCGATACGCTTTTGGCAGTACTGCGCGGTGGTCGAGGCCTCGGTCAGGGCCGGGTTCGTGGAGGAGTATCCGACGAACTTTTCGCGACCGAACTTGCCGGCGTGGCCATCGGCGTAGGCACCGCTGAAGCGGGTACCCCATCGTCGTCGGGCATCCCAGTTGAGGGCATACCAGCTAAAGCCATCGACATACTGATCGATGTACGGCCAACCGGCTTCCCATGAGCGGAAGTACATCCACGAGAACGGGAGGGTTCCGTATTGGGTCGGAGCGATCATGATTCGGTCGGCGACACCGTCAATCGACGTGAGCGAGCGGATGTATTGGAATTCGCTCGGTGCGGCGCAGGTGCCGGAGCCGCCGTACGAGAATCCGCTGGAGTTGAGGCTGAGGTTGGTGACCCACTGCCACGTGTAGTAGTAGGCTCCGCCGCCGGTGCAGGTGTCGTAGTACTTGTCGCAGTAGTACGGCACGCCGCCGATGTTGGCGTCTTCTTCTGGCTCGCCAGTGGTCGGGTCGAAGAAGATTGGCCGGTTCTTGACGTAGGGCGTCACGCGTCCGACCCAGGTGTTGGTGTTGTGGTACTGGTTGGGGTCGGTTGGGGTTCCCGAGCCGTAGTGCGGCACAGCCATGTCGTCGAAGTCGGTTGCATACATGAGGACGCCGAGGGCGGTCTGCTTCATGTTTGAAAGGGACGAGGTCTTCTTGGCGGCAACCTTCGCCTGGGCGAAGACTGGGAAGAGGATTGCGGCTAGGATTGCGATGATCGCGATGACCACCAAGAGTTCGATGAGCGTAAAGGCTTTCTTCATGATGTCGCCCCTATCGTCTCACACGAATGCTATCTGGGGGTTAGGGCGAGGGCGTGCTTCGCAAACCAAGGGCTCGCTTCGCTAGGGCTAGGATGGGTGATAGAATCACGCTATGTCGCCAACGGGTCGCAGTATCTTGGTCCTTGCTGTGGGCTCGCCACTTTGTGTAGTGATCCGTGAATTGGTAGAACCTCACCTTCCGCACGGAATCTTGCGAAACTTATTATTTGGGCTCTTAGTGGGAGGCTTAGCTGGAGGTGCGATTTTGGTTAGGGGACCAAGGCGCAACCGAAAGAAATGGGGCGGATGATGGGTCTCGAACCCACGGCCTTCTGAGCCACAGTCAGACGCTCTAACCCCTGAGCTACACCCGCCGCGCGATGCTAAATAATACCCGAATCCGTCTGTATGATCATGCGGTTTTCTGCCTTGGTGGCGGTCGGGGTTGGCGCGGTGGCGCTTTTCGGATTTCGGGGCGGTGGCGGTGACTCGGAACGGGTGGCCGACGCCAAGGCTCACTTAGCCTCGCTGGGGCGACTTTCAAAGCCCATTTGGGAGCAGATGCAGGGCAAGCACACGTGGGTTTTCGGCGCGCCATCGAAGGTCAAATTGGTCGGACTTTTGACGCCAAACGCGTCGGCGAACCTCAAGAATATGCTGTTCGGTGGTCCGAACAAGGATGCCGATATCCTCTGCAAGACGATCATGGTTCCGGACGACGCCAGCCCGACCTGGAATTTGGCCTCCAAACTGCGCATCGCCTATGCAATCGTCGATTCGTCTGGTTATCAGACTCCACCGATCGTGCTGAACTCGAAGAAGCAGGTCGCCGAGCCGAAAGTCGGCGATTTCGATGCGGCATGGAAGGCGTTGCCCGCCGATATCCAGAAGCAGGCCACAGACGAGTTCGAGTTGTATCGGGAACTGGCGAAGCACGTGAAGACAGACACGTATTTTGTGGAACTGCCGGATGGATCGGTGGTGGAAGTTGGGCATCCGTTCAACGTCGAAAAGGTCTGGAACGAGTACCTGATGAGCCGGTAGATCTTGCTATATGCCACGTGATGAATGGCTTCGCCGGGTCGCTTCGCTCCTTGGACTTTTAACTGGGCAGTCCACCCAGGGGTCTTCGCTTCGCTACGACACCCTGGCAACCCGATGTGATCCTGGCGGATCGTCGTTTTTATGTTCGTCGTGCCGAAGCGTTGCTCAGGGGCGAGCAGGTTTAGAGGGAGTGGACGGCGACGGCGAACGGCGCTTCGTCCTTCATTTTCGCTTCGGCTTTCTTGGCTGAATCCTCGTCGGCAAATCGTCCAAAGACGGCTGAGCCGGAGCCGGTGAGACCGGCATCTTTTGCGCCATGAACTTGCAGGCGCTCGATCAGGTCGAGCGAGCCACAGGGGGCGACCCGTTCGAAGTCGTTGTAGAGAATGTCGTCGTCAGGAAAAGCGCGCCATTCGTACGGCTTTTCGTCGAGGCGTTGGTAGGCGCTCTTGGTGTTACAGAGGTCGCTGGGCTGGGCAATGACGTACCATTCGGGTGGATTCGGGGAAGGGAGAGGCGTCAGCTTTTCGCCATAACCTTCACCGCGGGCACGGCCGCCGAGGAGGAAGAACGGAACGTCGGCGCCGATAGACTTCGCGATGGCTTTGCGCTCATGTTCGGGCATCGGGGCGGACATGAGTTGTTTCGCCGCGCGGATGATTCCGGCCGCGTCACTACTGCCGCCGCCGAGGCCGGCTTCGCTAGGGATTCGCTTCACGAGCCGAACGTGGATGGGCGGAAAATCGGCGACTTCCATCATCAGCCGGGCGGCTTTGGTAACGGTGTTTTCGGCAGGGATGCTCGGGTCATCGCACTCGAAGCCAAGTTCCTTGGCGGGTTCGATGTGCAGTTCGTCGTACAGACTCACGGCCTGAAAAATCGTCCGAAGCGGATGATAGCCGCGGTGGTCGATCGGCCCGACGCTCAGGAAGAGGTTGAGTTTGGCAGGACACCGAATTAGCAAGGGCTACAGCGTACCTTCCACGTTTCGGTGCTCGCTCTCACCCTCGGAGTCGGCTGGATTTCCGAAGTTGGTGAGGCTTCCAAAGTTGCGACCATCGTCGCGATAGAGGGCTTCGGAAGGTGGTGGCTCGGGCGGAGTGTTGGGATCGTAAGAGTTCGGGAGCGGCGGGATCACGGCGACGGTTTTGGGATAGTGAGAGAGGTCGAGTTCATCGAGTGCCTGGTCGATGGCGCTTAGTTGGGCGCGAGCCTCGGCCAAGACGGATAGGAACTCTTCGGAACTCATCGCCGGGTCCTTGCCGACAAGCCGGTAGCCAAGCATCTTGACCCGAAGGTTATCGAGGGTGGTCATGAAGACGGTGGCCTGGGCCTCCGTGCGCTGGATGCCCGCCATCAGTTCGTTGTAGTGGCTCCGGTACTCGCCCAGGTTCTTTTCGGCGATGCGGTAGAGCTCTTGCGCTTGCGGGTCGGTGGGCTTGAACATCGGCACCCCAGGGCGGATGCGATCGACGCCTTCGGACTGCAGAACCTCTTCGAAAAGAATATCGGCGCGGCGAAGCGCATTGTAGATCGTCATCGCGAGGCCCCGGATGGTTTCGGGCAGTTCTTGGAACTGCGCGATGTCGGCCCGACGGAGCTTTTTGGTGCCTTCTTCGAAGCTCTCGAACCGCTCGCGACAGCCGTTCCAAAGGGTCGAAAAGCGAGAATTGATGAACCGCTTGTTCAGCGCCGACTTCCGGGCCGAATTGAGATGGACCGCTAGGCTGATTCCGAAGGCGAGCAAGAGGTAGGCCGGGCTCCCGGCGGCGAGGGCGATCGGCCAGCAGATCAGCAGGAACAGCAGATGGAGGACGATCCGGCTGGATCGCAGGAATTCGCGCCAAAAGATTCGCTCATCGGCTTTTCGAATCTCCTCGCTGATCATTGTCTAACTTTACGGGATCGGAGGGCGTTTTCGTTGTGTTTCGAAGACTCTTTCTACGGCAAACGCGGCCTGGAGGACCCGTTCGTCGCCCATGTGCGGACCCATGAGCTGAATTCCGACCGGCATATCGTGGGCGAATCCGGCCTGGAGCGAGATGGCGGGGAAGCCGCCCATGTTTGCGGGGATCGTGCAGTAGTCGAGCAACTTCATCTGCATCGGATCCTTGCTGAGCGAGCCGATTTCGAACGCCGTGACCGGGGCCGTTGGGGAGATGACCAGGTCGAACTCGCGGAAGGCTTCGTTGAACTGGTGGGTCATGACGGTGCGGACCTGCTGGGCACGCAGATAGAAGGCGTCGTAGTAGCCAGCGCTGAGGGCGTAGGTTCCGATCATGATTCGCGCCTTGACTTCGTGGCCGAATCCTTCGGCGCGGGTCTTGGCGACGACGTCGATGTGGCCCTGACCCTGCGACCGCGGTCCGTAGCGGACCCCGTCGAACCGGGCGAGGTTTGAGCTGGCTTCTGCCGGTGCGATGATGTAATACGTGGTGACGCCGAGGGGGATGGTCGGAATCGAAATCTCGGTGATTTCGGCTCCCTCGCGGCGAAGAGCGTCGAGCGCTTCTTCGGTCGCCTTGCGAACTTCGGGATCGGTGTCGTCGCCATACATTTCCTTCGGGAAAGCGAGCTTCAGACCTTTCAGCGAGCCGGACTTGAGGTCGGAGATATCGATGGCGTCGGCGGGAATCGAAGTCGAATCGTAGCCGCAGTGGCCGGTGATGACGTTGGCCAAGAGCGCGGCGTCTTCGACGGACTTTGCCAGCGGGCCGATCTGGTCGAGGCTGGAGGCAAACGCGACCAAGCCGTATCGGCTACAGCGTCCGTAGGTCGGCTTGAAGCCGACGATGCCGCAGAAAGAAGCCGGGAGACGGATGGAACCGCCTGTGTCCGAGCCGAGGCTGAGCGGGGCCAAGTCGGCGGCAACCGCAGCAGCGGAGCCGCCCGATGAGCCGCCCGGCGTGCGAGCGGTATCCCACGGGTTCCGCGCCGGTTTGATGGCCGAGTTCTCGTTCGACGAGCCCATCGCGAACTCGTCGAGGTTGGTTTTGCCGAGCGTGACCACACCCGCCGCCTTCAGCTTCTGCACGACGGTGGCGTCATAGGGCGGTATGTAGCCCTTAAGAATCTTGGAGGCGCAGGTTGTCTCGATGCCTTCGGTGGAAATGTTGTCTTTGACGGCAACGGGAATGCCGGTCAGGGGTGCGGCGTTGCCGGAATCCAGTCGAGCTTGAGCTTCGCTGGCTTGGGCAAGCGCTTTTTCGGCATCGACGGCCAAAAACGCGCCGTACTTTGAATCTTCCGCGCCGATGCGGTCGAGAAATGCCTGCGTGACTTCGGTTGCGGAGACTTCTTTGGATCGTAGCTTCGCCGCGATCTCCGTCGCCGTGAGTTGGGTGATCATGAGCCCCTAGTCCTCGATAATCATCGGGACCAAGAAGAGTCCCGCTTTGCTAACCGGTGCATTCTTCAACGCTGATTCACGCTTCAACGACGGCCCCGCAACGTCTTCCGACCAAACGTTGGTCAGGTTGGACGCGTGGAGAATGGGTTCCATGTCCTTGACATCCAGCGATTGGATGTCGGCGAAGTGCCCGAGGAGGGCATTGAGCTCGGTCTGAAGGGACATTACTTCAGATTCATCAAGGTCGAGGCGTGCGAGTTTTGCGACGTGCCTGACTTCATCGAGCGAAATCGCCATAGAAGAAGAGTTTAGCACAAGCCCATAATGGGCTAAGGGATGAGAAAGCCGACATTCGGGGTCACGGCGGGGGCGGTGGTCGCGCTCAGCCTCGTGGGCGTGGCCAAAGTCTTCTATGAGCCGCTTTTGCCGTCGTCGCCGACGGAGTACTTGGTGACGGTTCCTTCGACTGACTCGGTCCCGGCTCCGATCGTGGAGATCAACTGGAAGCGGACCATCGACGATGGCCAAGCTGAGGCCAAGCGGCGCAAAGTCGGCATCCTGATCTTCTTTGTGGACCCGTCTAACTTTTACGCTAAGCAGTTGGAGCTCGACGTGTTTCGTGACCCAGAGGTGGCGCGTTTTGTCAACCGAAGCTTTTCGGCCGTCAAGGTCAATTTAGACCAGTACCCGGAGTGGTCGCAGGTGGTTCTGCCGGTGCAACGCCTGGGGCGCTACATCGAGCCAGGCGTCGAGTTGGTCGTCACCGATTCCGACGGACGGTTGATCGACCACTATAGCGTGGAGAACCCGTTCCAGTTTTTTGGGCCGGAGACGATGCTGCCGTTCCTCATCAACTCGCAAAAGCTGTTAGCGCAGGGATCGGTAGAACAGCCACTTCAGCAACAGCAGTCGAATGATCTTCAGGCATTAGCTCTGGCTTCGCCGGATCCGTTGCCAGCGTTTGACGAATTCAGCGATCGCTTGCAGAATGAGTACAAATTCCAAACGCCCTGGACGTTCATCGGCGGTTCGACGAAGTTTCGACCGGCGGCCATCCGGGCCCTCGCTAAGCTAGGACACCCGCGGATGTCGGAGGAGATTGTGCAGGCGCTGGCCCTTAGCCCGCTGTATGACGCGCTGGACGGAGGCTTCTTCCGAGAAGTGAGAACGTCACAATCCTCATCCTACGTGGACAGTAGCAAGTCGTCGTCGCAAAACGCGGCGAGCGCCGAGGTGATCGCCCAGATTGGTTGCCTTCAGCATAATGACGACCTGATTCGACTCGCCAAAGACATTGGCACCGAAGTCATAACGGAGTTCGCCGATCGAGACAGCATCTGTGCGTCGCGACTGAACGACGAAGGCGACGACTATCGCAGTCAGCGGTCGTCGATGAACCCCGCTCGATTGAACAGTCTGCTAACCGACGATGAACGGCGTTCCCTGGATCGGTTCGTGACCGAGGCGAAGAGCCCGGATCAGTACCTGATGTCGTTCAAAAGTCTTTCTGATCTGACCAACGCGGAGTTCGTCCGATTACGGCAAACGCTCCGCGAGAAGATGAATTTCGTTCCTTCTTTGTCCGAGCCGGACCACATCGCCATCGACGGCTACGTGGCGGCGCGGCTCTTCAACCTCTACCGCTATAGCGGCGACGAAAGGTACCTCAATCGCGCCGAAGTGTTGGCCCAGCAGGTGTATTCGGCGGCTAGCGATAGCGCCATTGCGCGCATCTACGGCAACCGCCACCTTGGCCCTGGTTGGCTTAGCACTTACTTGTCGGTGGCCGACTGCGGCGTGACGAACTTTGCCGCGACGGGCGAGGTCAACGCCCTCCGTATCGGCGAAGGGGCTCTGACGACTGCAATTAGCAAGTTCCGCGACCCTCAAACTGGATTGCTGTTCAACTTGCCCGACGATCCAACAAGCACATTTGGGCTCTCGCCCGCCTTTCCCGACCTAGCCGATCGCGGCCGGGAGTCGTTAACGGCCCAGGCCGTCCGCTTGTCCTATCAGTATTCTGTGATCGCCGAGGAGGACTCGTCGCGAGCCAAGTTCTTGGCTTTCTCGCAGAGCCTAATGGTGCGGCTTAACGCGGTGATGCGCCAGGCAAGCTCGGTGGCCGGAGGCTATTACGATGCGGCCTACGACGCCATCCGCAACCGCGCGTTGCTTGTCAGCGGACCCCAGCGCGTGCAGGATGCCAATGCGATGGCGAAGCGATTCCCGCTTGCCACTGTCTATCCGATCTCGGTAACGAACGGCGACCGAGAGACGCGCTATTTCTTGCGTGAAGGCTTGGTGCTGTCGGGGCCGTTTTCCGCCGCCGAGGTGGAGAAAAAACTGGCGGAAACCGGGCTACCCTACCCTGTCTAGGCGTTTTTGCGTCATAATCTCTCCCGGACAGGTCGCATAGTGGTCTAGTGCGCCGCACTCGAAATGCGGTGTGGGGCAACTCACCGTGGGTTCGAATCCCACCCTGTCCGCCACCTAACTTCCCTTCGTTTGGTCCACCAGTTGCGGCCAGAATTCCAAGAAATCCCGCTCGAAACCGGTGTAATCGTGCTTGAGGATTTGGAGCGCTCCGACCAAGTCAACGGTTCGATTCGTCCGCCATTCGATCCTCCG
Source organism: Armatimonadota bacterium (assembly GCA_016125185.1). Taxonomy (NCBI): domain Bacteria; kingdom Bacillati; phylum Armatimonadota; species Armatimonadota bacterium. The sequence goes on from WGMG01000001.1 coordinate 451,269, forward strand.
CTCCATGCGGCCCAGGTTCTTTTCTAGTCCCTCGAACTCGCCATATTGTCGCATCCATCCCTGCTCGATCATCCGGCGGGACACAGCCACGCATTCCTCGGGGAGCCCTGGATAGCTTTGTTCGATGTCTTGGTTGAGTCGGTCGACGTACGTGTTGAGGGGAATCTCTTTGCGCCAATGGAGCGTGAGGAAATGGTCGTAAAAAACGTCAACCAATGGGTTGGCGAATCGTTTGAATCCGGTTAGGCGATTGTGTGATCGTTGAACGATCGGATGGCTGTCTGTGAATCTGTCGATCCGCTGATGCAGTTCGACACCACGCTTGAGATCGGGGTCGAGGTGTTCGACCTGGTTGCGAGGGATGAAGTCGGCGACGACGTTGCCCACGCGAACCCTCTCGGAGTCTGGAGAGAGAACGGCGTGAGCGAGTAAGTTCACGAATTGATTTCGACCATCGGGTAACTGCCGAGGACAGTCGTCTCCAGCGCTTGCCCCTTCAGTCGATTGATTGCGGCAACCAGGTTGTCGTCGGTGCGGTGTCCGGCGCAGTCGGTGTAGAAGATGTATTCAAACGACGCGCGGGGGGCAGGGCGGCTCTCGATCATCATGAGGTTGACGCCGTGCTCGTACAGGGCTTCCAAGGCGCGGTAGAGTTCGCCTGGACGATTGCGCAAGTTAAACATCACGCTCGTCTTATCGCGACCCGTCTTGACCGGCTCGTTGTAGCCGATCACCAGGAACCGTGTTCGATTCTGGGGGTTGTCTGCGATGTGCTCCTGCAAGATCGGGATGCCGACCATTTCGGCACCGAGAACGTTAGCGATGGCGGCACCGTGCGGATCGTCGAGGGCGGTTTGGGCGGCCTTGGCCGTCGGCACGATCTCCACGATCTCGGCGGCGGGAATGTTCATCTTCAGCCAGCGTTTGCACTGCGCGCTCGGCTGGGGTCCGGCGTAGACCTTGCGGATGTCATCGAGACTGGAAGCCACGCTTACCAGATGATGGTCGATGGGGACGTAGGTTTCGGCGCAGATTTTGACGTTGGTCTGCGGGAACATGTCGAGGGTCTCGGGCACGACGCCTGCGACGGAGTTCTCGACCGGCACCACGCCGTAGTCGGCTTTGTTGTTTTCGACGGCCTTGAAGACGTCGGAAATGGAATCCTGAGCCGCCATTTCGGCGCTCCCTCCGAAGGTTTGGAGCGCGGCCATATTGGTAAAGGTTCCCGGCGGACCCCAGTAAGCCACGGTCAAGGGCTTCTCGGCGGCGATGGCGGCGGAAATAATCTCTCGGTAGATGGATTTGAGCTGTTTCGGCAACAGCGGTCCGCGATTAAGCTCGGCAAGCTTTTCGTAGACGGCTCGCTCTCGCTCGGGGGTAAAGAATGGTTTGCCGTCGCGTCCTTTCACTTTTCCGACCTCGATGGCGAGGTTGGTGCGTTGAGAAAGCAGTTCGACCAGTTGACGATCCACGGCGTCGATATCCGTTCGAATCTCGTCCAGCGATCTCAGATCTTGGCCGTCGGATTTACCATCACGTATCATGGGACTACTAGATTATGGAAATGTCCGATGCCTTTTGGATTCAATTACAGATAGAATCCTACTAATCCCTTGCAAGATTCGCCCGTATTCCACGTATTCAAAGACCTAACCCCTCGGCAGTTAGGCGTTACGGCCGTGGATATCATTCTCGTGGCGTTCATCATCTATCGCCTGTTGATGATGGTGCGGGGAAGCCGGGGATGGCGCATTCTGCTGGGACTTCTGGTCTTCGGCGCCCTGCTTTTTTTAAGCGACTACCTTCAGCTTTCGACCTTGCACTGGATACTGGCCCAGGCGACCTTGTTGGGGCCGGTTGCGCTGGTCATTTTGTTCCTGCCCGAGCTTCGACAGGCCCTGGAAGGATTGACCAAGCTGAGCTGGTTCCCGGAGAGCGTGGTAGAAGCCGGGCACGAGAAGAACCTTGATCGAGGCTCGGTCGAAGAGATTGTCGGCGCCGTTTCCGAGATGGCGCGCGATCGGGTGGGTGCGATCATCGTCATCGAAACCGGCGGGCACCTGGACGAAATTGCCGCGACTGGCGTGATGCTCAACGCCAAGATTTCTATGTCGCTGTTGGGTTCGATCTTTTACGGTCAGAACCCGTTGCACGACGGGGCGGTTGTGATTCGAGGCGACCATATTCTCGCGGCGGCCTGCCGTCTGCCGTTGAGCGAATCGCGCATCGACCGCACGCTGCATATGCGCCACCGAGCGGCCCTCGGCGTCACCGAGCAGACCGACGTTATCGCGTTGGTCGTCAGTGAGGAGAAAGGCAGCATTCGCGTGGCTCAGGAAGGCAAGCTGCACACCGTCGCGAGTACGTCCGAACTGCGCGAATTTCTGGTCAATAACACAACCCGCACCGAAGAGGAACACACGCCTCGCCGCTCGCGACGAAAGGACCGTAAGGAAGAAGAGGTCTCCCTGTGAGCAAGGTTAATGTGCCGATTGCCTTTCTATCGCTGGTGACCTCGGTCTTGCTTTGGGCCAGCGTGTATAACAACGCGAACCGCAGGCCTGCACCCAAGGACGTTTCGATTGGGCTGGAGACGAGCAACCTCGACCGAACCAAGTACCACATGGTGGACTATCCATCGGAGATTACGATTTCGGTGGCGGGAAACACCGACCTGCTGAAGACGGTGACGCCCTATGCCATCGTTGATCTTTCGGGAGCTCAGGACGGCGTCAAATCCTATCCGGTAGCGATCTTCCCGAACTCGATCCGCGAACTGCTGGTGAAAAGCGCGGTGACGGCGCAGGTAAAGATCGAGAGCTTGGTGACCAAGGCTATGGAAGTGAAGGCGAACTTCAACGGGATCGTACCGGGCGGGCGAAAGGTTTCTTCAATCGATGCCTATCCGCATCGCGTTTTTGTTACGGGGCCAGCCGATCTTGTGCAGAAGGTCGCCCAGGTTCGTCTGGATGTGGACTATACGCCGACGGCGGTGACGCCTGAGGGCGTGGAGGTCGAGGCGCAGGCCCTGGATGCAACGGGAACGCGAGTGCCGCGCATCGTCGTGCGCACCAGCGACAGCCATCCTGAGTACACCGACGAGACAATCCAGGAACCGGCGATGGTGCGAATCCATTTGAAGCTGGAGGATGTCGAAGAGCCGAAGGTACCGATTCGGTTCCCCTAACCCCGCGGAACATGACCGAAATTCGAACGATTCGCCCCGACGAGACGGACGCCTTCTTGCGTCTTCTGTGTAACGTCTTCAACCTCGACTTCGCCCGAGCCCAGACTCTCTTTCGCGAGGAGCCGCTGTTCGATCTGAACCGCAAGTGGGCCCTATTCGAGGGTGGTCAGATGGTCAGCATCCTCACGACGACGCCACTGGAGTTTGGATGGGGACCAGCGATCGGCATCGCTGGGGTGGCAACGCTCGCCAATCGACAGGGTGAGGGCTTTGCCCGACGCCTGTTGGAGAAGGTTTTGGTCGAATCCGAAAAGCGGGGCGAGGGACCGGCGCTGTTGTTTGCCGCCGATACACGGCTGTACGAGTCCATCGGCTTCGAGGGTATCGACCGGGTGGTGCGGGGGCCGATCGTGTCGCTTCCTCTGGACATTCAGTTGGAGCCGATACCGGTCGACGACGTGAAGGCAAAGTACACGGCTTGGAGTGGGGAGGACCACAGTCGTCTTCGTCGCGATGCGCGGCGGTGGAAGTACTGGCTGTGGCAGTTCCGCGAGTCATTTGCCTACCGGGACGGATATCTGTGCCTGGAAAATACGCAGGTGCGCGAATTGGTGCTTCCCGGTCCTGAGAAGAAGCTCCCGGTGCCGCTGGGAACGGAATGGATTGGACTGGCATCGATGACGGATCAGTTCGAGATTCCACTCGGGTCCATCTCGGTGCCGATGTATCTGATGGGCTACAACTTCCCCGGCATTCCGCAACTGTTCATGACCGATCAGTTTTAGTCCCAACACCTTCGATTGGTTTGACCGCGCGTCGGTCGGCCTAATCTTTGCCGAATTTCCTTTCAAAGGCGGGTCACCCGATCGCCGCTCTGATAGCATGTTGGCAATACATCATGGATATCAAAAAAGCGATCAAAGGACAATATCGGGCGGGGCTGGCTATGCTGCGGCAGTGCATCACGGATTTTCCCGACGAGCTATGGGAGGCGGGCATGGGGCCACGAAAGAATTGGAAGATCGTGTACCACACGCTGTTCTACACCCACCTGTATGCAATGCAACGCGAAGAGGACTTCGAGCCGTGGGGAGTCGGGATGGAGTGCGATATGTGGGAAGACAAGCCGGGCGAAAAGGTGTACTCGAAGGCGGACTTGCTGGAGTACTGCGACCATGTCGATTCGCGCATCGAGGAATGGGTGGATCGCCTCGATTTGGAAGCCGAGGAGTCGGGCTTCAACTGGTACCCAAACTTCCCTAAATTGGACCACCAACTTCTGAACATCCGCCATCTGGGTGGGCACATGGGTCAGCTTTCCGAACTGGCGATGAACAACGGTGTTGACGAGATTAAGTGGTGTAGTCGGATTCCGCGCTGACCGCGATGGCCTCGGGTTCGGTTTGCACCTTGGGTGACCGATAGGTTTTGCCCAGCACATCGAGAAAGCTCAGAATGCCGGCGTAATTTCCTCGGCAGGAGGGATTGTGGTGGAGGGCGTGGAGTTTCGGACTTGCGATGACCTTCGTGAACCAGCCCCAATCGAGATTGAGGTTGGAGTGGAGCAGAACAGTGTAGAATCGCTCTAGCAAGACGAAAGTGGCAATGGACCGCAGGTCAATGCCGAGGATCAGGGCGGGCAGATTTGCGCCGACGATGATCAGCAAGAAGTCCACCGGATGCTGGCGGGAACTGGCGCTCCAACTCATGTCGACGACCGTATGGTGAACGCGGTGAAACTTCCACAAGAATTCCGATTTATGGGCTAGTCGGTGAAACGCGTAAACCCATATCTCGGCCAACACTAAAGCGACAGTCGCCTGGAGCCAATAGGGCTGGTGGGCTACGAATTGATTCCAGTTCGGGGGTAATCCTTGCCGGATTAGGTAGGCGAATTCGTAAACAATTCCCGCCGAGATCCAGAGTCCATAGGATTGATAGAACCAGAGGGCGGTTAGGTCTTTGAGTTTTGGTCTCGTCGCGCCGCCCTCGAAGAGTTCTTCGAGGGGGCAGAAGACGAGTGCGCTGATGGCGACAAACACCACTCCGGTGACGCAGATTTGAACTGCCGCAGGGAGGATGTTGGCCATCGCTCTTTAGTAGCCGCTGACGACGTGGTCGAGCCCGGATCCGGTTGTGGACAAGCCGTACCCACGGGATATGGCAAAGGCGGCGGCGGCTAATCCGAGGACGAAAAGAAAGACGAGACTAAGACGTCGATTCTTCATTGTTAAACCCCTGCTATCTTGGATAGCTGTTATTAGGGATAAGCGTTAAACGTGGGACGTTCGTTCCGGTTTGGTGGAAATTTTTTTGATGAGAATTTTGAGGAGAGGGACGTCTTGTTAATCTTGCCATTCCTTTCACGGATAGGAAGCTACGGCGATAATCGCCGGGTCGCCCCGATTCCGCTTTGCTCCATTTCCCTCGCTTTGCTCAGCGGGGTCTTCGACTTCGCTCCTCGGACTTTTGCTTTGCTGTGTTCTACCCGGCCCTTCGGACCGGGCTAAGATGAAACGGGCTCACAGCCCTACGCTGGTTGCCATCTGTAGGCCGGTAGCGGCGACTAACAGAGCCCAGCTCAGTCTTTGGGTTTGGCCGCCTTCAGTTCTTTGAGGGCTTTTCGAAATTCCCTTTCCGCTTCCTTGTTACCTTCGGCCTTGAATGTTGCTAAGAGCATTTTAGTCATTTCGACATCGCTTTCCCAACGCTCCAACGGAGTTTGGCCGTCTACATTCTGGAGCTCCTTTGCGAGTTGACGGTATTGGTTAGCTTCATCCGGCCGTCCTTTTTCGGCGGCAATGAGCGCCAATTTGTCATAGAAGCTACGAATCTGGAATGCCTTGTCGGCGGCCTTTGCATCCTCGAGACCTTGGCGGACGAGCGGCTCAAGGCTGGCGAGCGGTTCAATTTCCTCGGCGTTCATGAGGGCAATATCGACACACCTTGCGGCGTCGGCAGGCATTCCGTGATCGCGATACAGGTTAGCAGCTTCAAGGGCGAAGTCTCGCTTTTCCTCAGCCGTACCATCTGAGATAGACAAGCTGAACAAAGTCGTTGCTAGGTCATGCCAGTCGCCAAGGCGTCGAAAAACCTCCAGGGCCTTTATGTTCATCTCTTTGGCTCCGGGTCTATTGGACATAGAGGTGGAGCGGGCTCGTGCCGCCAGGACTCTAGCTGACAATCTTTCGTCGCCAATCCTCGTTGCGATAGCGTCGGCTTCTTCAAGCATTTGCTGCCGAGTTGCGGGAGGAGAAAAAGGGCTTGCGCTGATCAGGGCTCGGACTTGACCACGTTCATCGTCGGCTCGAACAAACACGTCGTACGCTTCTAATGCGAGTTGATGGGCCCGGGGAAACGGTGGCAAATGCGTGTCCGACCGTACCCACTTGACCAGAAATGCGAGAGCGAGTAAGCCGTTGCCTAGTTCGGTCAGGTTTTCGTCACGTCGATACTGCTCAATCCGGCGAAGGCATTCTTGCAAGCCCTCTTCCGTCTGCGGCAAATCCCAATCGGCCACGGTGATATTGTATGCCTCTAGGGCATTCTTGTGGCAATGCGCATCGATGCCACCGTCCGAAAACCAAGCCGCTCGTACACCGGGTATCCGAGCTTGGAGGCCTGGAGCACTCCCACTCGGTAGCCGAGGTTTCGCGCTAAGCGCAACGGCTCGGCCGTCAGGTGCGCACCCAGGCCCTTGCCGCGATGATCGGGAAGCGTGCCCACACAGTACATGCCCGCCACGCCGTCGGCGAGCACCAGCGCGGAGACGGCAACGACTTCGTCTTCGCACATCGCCATGAAGAACTGTACGTCGTCGTCCGGTCGGCCCTCACTCTCGCCTTCAAAAGAACACAGAATCTCGCACACTGCATAGGGGACCTGGAAAGACTCCTCGGCGGCTCGCATCCAGGGCCTCGCGTCTTGATGGGGCATGAGGCGATGGAACGTGTAGCCGTCGGGCATGGCAGTTTGGTTCAGTTCGGCCAGATCGACCGCCATCGCCGGAGTCTTAGACGGCTCCGAGAACCCGAACCGCGTCACCTCGGCTTCGAACGCCGTCGCATCGTGCGTGGTAAAGACCAGCATGCTCGGACATCCACTGGCACCAAGCGCCTTGGCGCACGGCTCCAGTTCATCCGCACTCGGGTCAATGGCCATATTGGCCAGCGGATGCGGCAAACCGGTTATCACCATCAGCCCTCCACTTGCTAACGGGGTATAGCCGGCAGGGCGCGAACGCTCAAGAAGGATGCGAAACGCGGTTCCATAATGTGGCGCGGCGAGAGCTGAGCCCGCGTCTTGGTCCTCGATGATCACGACTTAGCCACCACCATTCTTGTAGGGGCCGAAGCTGAGGAAGATGTCGTCGTGCTCGCTAGGCTGGAAGTCGGTCAACACAAAGCGGATATGCCCATTGGAGAGGACAGGCTTGCCCGGACCCGACCAGAACACCGTTCGGCGGTTTCTCTTCATCACGTCGTTCAGCACCTTTTCGTTGAACTCGCCGTTCTCGGGATGGACCTTCGAATTGAACGCTTCGTCGGGGATCAACTTAGCAGGGCTCAGAAACTTGGAATCGAAGTCGATATCGACTTCAGCGCGGCCGATGGAGCCCTTCCAAGTGTTGCCAGTGTGCAGGATGTAACCGGCATAGTGCAGGTAGTAGGCACCGCCCTGAAACCCAGCACCGGTCTCGATGATGTACCGATCGTGTACCGTCCGCTTCTGCTTGGCCCCAAAGGACACCATTTTGGTTTGCCAAAAGCCGTCGTCATTTGACCCCTCGAACTTGCAGGGTGTCTTTTTCCCATCGACCCATGACTCGTATTTCTTGAAGACAGTGCCCTGGCTGGCTTCCTCCCGGTTGGAATCGTAGTCGGGAAAGCCCATCTTCACCGTCGTTGCGTCGCCATCGTTCACGAAGTGGAAGAGGCAATCGACGGTGGTGCGCTCTCGCCCGACATGGACGGTCACGGTCTCGTCCGCCATGCGAATGGACGGGTGCTTGCCGCCCATAGTCGAAGGCGTGCCGCCGTTACCGACCCAACCGTCATCGGCGAGGGCGACGAGCGAGAGACTGAACCCCAAAGCAAGGAAGAAGATGGTTTTCATCAGACTTTGATGTTCAGACGACTCGGCGCGGTCAGATGACCGTCCGATTTTGCAGGAAATCGGGGTGCCGTCGTCGGTAGAATCTGAGCGTGGACGCCGATGTCGACTTGAACCTATATGGCGAAAGGATCGGAGTTCTCGGTCCCCTCTCGCCCGATCTGTCGACGCTTCGAAAAATCCAGTTCGGGCACTCGACGAACATCCCCTTTGAGAACCTCGACGTCCTTCTCGGACAGCCCATCTTGCTCGACATCGCCTCACTTCAGGGCAAGCTCATCGAGGGCTCACGAGGCGGCTACTGCTTTGAGCAAAACGGACTGATGCTGGAGATGCTCCGCGCCATTGGGTTCGACGCGGTTCCGTTGTCGGGGCGCGTACGAATCGGGGTTGGGCGCGACTTTATGCCCGCCCGAACGCATCTCTTTATCAAGGTCCGCTTGGATGGCGAAGATTGGCTGGGGGACGGGGGTGTGGGCGGAATGTCGCTAACGGCTCCGATCCGATTTGTGGTGGACGAGGAGCAAGAGACCCCGCACGATAGGCGGCGCATCGTCCGCGAGAACGGCATCTACTATCACCAAACGCGGATGGGGGAGGAGTGGGTCGACGTTTACGAATTCACCGGCGAAGAGATGCCGCTCATCGACCGCGAAGTTGGGAATTGGTGGACGAGTACCAATCCCCGCTCCAAGTTCAAACAGGGTTTGTTCTGTGCCTTGGCGCGGCCAGATGGCGAGCGCATCGGCTTGCTGGATCGCACGTTTACACATCGTCGCGGGGCCGAGATTCTGCGCAAGATCGAGATCGATAACATATCCACGCTCGAGAAAATCCTGTCGGAGGAATTTGGCTTAGATATTCCGCCGGGGCTCGATTTTGGTCTTTGGGAGGGCCGGGGATGAGTTGGGCGATGCATGCCAAGAATGCCCTCCGCGAAGGGAGGACGGTGCAGATTCGCCCTCCCGGTCACTCGATGACGGGCAAAGTGAACGACGGCGACCTCGTCACCGTCGAGCCATGCGATCCGGCAAATTTGCGGGTGGATGACATTGTGCTGGTCCGCTGTAGAGGATATGATTATTTGCACCTGATCAAAGCGATCGACGGCCAGCGGTTCTTGATTGGCAACAACCGAGGCAGAACGAATGGTTGGGTAGGGGCTCAGGCGATCTTCGGCAAGGCGGTGAAGGTCGAGCGGCCTTAGACAAGACTATGGCAGAGCGGCTTGGAGTAGGGATTATCGGCTTGCACGAGGGCAAGAGCTTTCTCAAAGCTCTCACCCACTCCGTACCCGACTCCGTTAGCCATGGCCATCTGCTTTCTAGCGGTGAGCCGGGGCGAAGCGAAAAGTGCTTCGCCGTCGGCGGTTTCGACATCGATCATAGCAAGCGTCAAGTGGCTGAGGACCTCGCGCCAGGTCTCTTCTATCCCGAGTCTCTGGACGATTTTCTCGCTCATCCGGAACTGGATATCGTGGCGATTTACACGCCCGATTCGACCCACGCGGACCTGATCGTCCGGGCGTTTCAGGCGGGCAAACACGTCATCTGCACCAAGCCGTTCGTCAACGACCTCTCCCAAATCGCGGCGGTTCTCGACGCTCAGCGGGGAAGCGGCAAGCGGCTCATGGTGGGGCAAAGCACTCGCTTCTTCGAACCGTTTGCCCAACAGCGGCGTCGGGCCGAGAACGGCGAGTTTGGCGATATCGAATTTGTGGATGCCCAGTACTGCCACCGAATGGACTGGTTTTACGACAAGAGTCCGTGGGCGATTACGGACACCGACTGGATTTTCCTTGGCATGAGTCATCCGCTGGATATGCTTCGCTGGTACCTCGGTCCGATCAAAACTGTGCAGGCGATCGGCACGATCTCGGCGTTGGGCCGCGAGGTCGGATTGAAGACGCCCGACGTCTATTCGGTCCAGGTCCACTCCCAAGATGGCCGTATCGGTCGAGCCTTTGGTCACTATGGGCTCATCGAGCTTCCCAGCGCTCGAAATGCCATCGAACTCATGCTGTACGGATCGAAGGGCACCAGTTTGGCTCAGTACCACGATATGCGGCTCAAGCGCACCGGTGAAGGGGGGCACGAGATCACCGAGGACTGGCTTTACCTGGAACGCGGATACTACTTTAATAACGAGGTGCACGGCATGCACTACGGAGAATTCGCTCGACTGGCGGACACGTTTGCCCGTGCGATCCTGAAAGAGGAGCCGGCCTCGCCCGAACTGCACGAGGGTATCGACGTAGTGCTGCTGATGGAGGCCGCACGGCGATCAGCTCGTGACAATCGCCCCGTCGAGATTGCAGAACTCCGATCCGAAATCGGCCTTTAGCCTTCGGCGTCGCCAACAGTAGACCGAGCGGGCGAGAGCGATAACGCCTCAAGGTAAAGGAGTCTGCCCAGAACGGTCATGACGGTGAGGACCTAGGTACCCATTAAGGATTCGTTTGTTCTGTGGGCGATCTTCACCATATGTCGTACCTGCTCACCATCCCCACGATTTCGCCACCTCCTCTCTATTAGATTGAATGGGTTGCTCGATTTTTACTAATCAGCATCTGTTTTTGGAGATATTCATGAAGCTCAGACTCAAGCTAGCTGTTATTTCGGGGAGTGTTTGGATGGCCGCCGCCGCTCACGCGGTGGTGCTCACGCCGATCGCCGATACTCGTATTCTGTCGTACAACGCGAACAACAATTTCGGAAGCGATGTCATCACGTCCACTTACAACAACGGAACTGACAACAATCAGCGTGCACTGTATCTCTTCGACTACAGTTCGCTGGCTGGCCAAACCGTGATCTCGGCAAAACTGCAACTGTATGGGTTCCCATTCTTTGGCAGCACGGCTTCGACCTCAACTTACGTCTATCGACCTACCGCACCGTGGAGCGAGCTCCAAACGACCTGGAACCAGTCCGTCACAGGCACGCCTTGGGCTCATCCGGGCGGAGACTTTGTCGGTACGACCGGCATGCAGGAACTGGACCCGTACTTTACGCTCACAGGAGCCCAGCACGGAACTGGAGGCAATCCCGATCTCTACGAATTCGATGTGACGTCGCTGGTCGCCGGTCAGGTGGATGGCACGTGGGACAATGACGGCATCCTCCTATCGGGCGCGGTCGGAAACCAACTCTCCTTCTACACGCTGGATTACAACAACACGAACTGGCTTCCGAGAATGGTGCTCGAGACCTCGACGGTTCCCGAGCCATCCGTGATTTTGACCGTCGTTGGGCTTTCGGCTTGCCTGTTGAGGCGACGAAAGAAGTAGGACGATTTGGCCTGTCGGCGGACGGAAGTTTAGAATAGAGTCGTGAAGCAGTTCTTTATGTACCTGGATGAAGAGCCCACTTTCGGGCCGCTAACTGGGTTTGGACTGACGAAACCAGAGATCGAATGGATTCAAGCTCCAGGTTGGTATCTGCTCGCCGTCGTCGCGCACGATGGCATTCTGACCGTCGGCGGAGAAACCGTCCCCTTCAAGGCTGGTTCAGCGCTCATTGCCGAGCCGTCGAGTCGATGTCGAATCGAAAAGACCAGCTATGAAGGCAATTTGACTCACTTTTGGTTGAATTTTCTTCCCCAGAAGTCGGGCGATCACCGTGTGGCCCTCCCACGGGTGGCCGACCTTGGCAACCGCCACGACTTCTGGGACGCTTTGATTCGTCAGGGGATGGACTTGATGCCGTTTACAAAGAAGCGTCTCCATTCGGTTGGCTGGGATCTTCTCTGGTCGATCAGCCGCAATGCGGCCGAGGTGCGCAAAAGCGCGTATGTCGAGGCGGCCGAGCGATTCGTCAACCAGAACATCGCCTTGCACCTGACGGTCGCTCAAGTGGCCGATTCGATCCAGATTTCCCATAACCACCTCATTCGGCTGTTCCGTGACGAGCTTGGCGTGACGCCCAGCGAATTCATTCGCTCGCAGCGACTGCGTGAGGCGTGTCAACTGCTGATGTCTACCAGCTTGCCCATCAAAGAGGTGGGCCAAAAGGTCGGCTACCCCGACCCTAAACACTTCCACCGTGTCATGACGGCGACGCTGGGATCGGGACCCGCGGAAATCCGTCGCAACCGCAAGGTTGCGCTTATCCACACCGAAGCGCTCGTTAGGTAGCCTTTCGATGTGGCTTGTCCGATCTATGTCGTCGATGCGTTCGCGAGCGCCCCGTTCAAGGGGAACCCGGCAGCCGTGTGCTTTCTCAACGAGCCAGTCGACAGCGAATGGATGCAGAACGTCGCCGCCGAAATGAAGCATGCGGAGACGGCTTTTCTTTGGCCGACAGAGGGCGGCTGGAGCCTGCGGTGGTTCACACCGACGGTCGAAGTGGCCCTTTGCGGGCATGCGACGCTTGCGTCGGCCCATGCGCTATGGTCAACGGGTCGCCTGGCACTGGATGCCGACGCCGTCTTCCATACCGTGTACTCGGGCGAACTCACCTGCCGTCGCCAAGGAGATGCGATCACGATGGATTTCCCCGCCAAGCCGGTCGAGCAGGCGTCCGCGCCGCATGGCTTGGAAGAGGCGCTTGGTGTTCCGTTCGAATCGGTCGGACTGAATGGCATGGACTACCTTGTGAAGGTCGGGAGTGAGTCGTTGGTGCGGACATCGACCCCCAACCATGCGATGCTCTCCCAGCTTCCCGTTCGAGGTGTAATCATCACCGCCGAAGGGAAAGATTACGACTTTATTTCTCGCTTCTATGCGCCCGGTAGTGGCGTACCCGAAGACTCGGTGACTGGCTCGGCGCACTGCGCCCTCGGACCATTTTGGGCGGAGCGGCTGGGCAAGACCGTCTTTCGAGCCTATCAGGCATCGCCGCGAGGCGGCGAAATCGGGGTAGAAGTCCACGGCGATCGGGTTCGGCTGTCCGGAACGGCTCTGACCGTGCTGTCCGGCGAACTATTGGTTTAGGTCAGGGCTGGGCGGCCACGCATCCTTGGAAGTCGGTTTTGGTGAACGTCGTTTGGGCGCACGAGAAGTTGGCCCACGATCTTCCGCCGGCCGATGGGCCAGTCGCCTGGACCTTGAAGTACCTCGCATAGTCCTTGAAGATCGTCCCTCTGGTCGGACCTTGAGAACGGATGGTCTGTGCGAGCGTCTGCAAGGTCGCCGCCGTGTAGCCCTTCGTATGGTAAATGGTATTGAAATCGTACTCTGACGTCCAAGTCGGTGCAGTCTGCGTGAGGTCCGCGTAATAGCTCACGATGTCCTGCACGTCGCCAGAAGTCGGGTCGAACTGCATGATGGAATACCCCGGGTTGTTGCCCTGAATCGGGCTGATCGACGGGGTGTTGCGCATGGCCACAGCAGGCGATCCATCGGCGGCAGGCAGGACACGAAAGTCATCCATGTGCGTGTGTCCGTAGAACGAGGTTGCGATTGATCCCGCGTACTGCTGGACGAGCGAAACGAAGTCGTCTTCGAACGATTGATGCCAGTTCAGGTCCTTCCCCCACGGATCCAAACCCGGACCGATGTGCATGACGAAGCTCACTTTGCGGCCCGCAGCCGCTTCGCTCTTCATCACGCCCTTCAGCCAGGTCATTTGATCCTGACCGGGCTTCTTCGTGTAAGGGTCTGACTTGTCGTCCGGGTCTTGGTACTTGTGCGACCAAAGCACGGTGTTGAGGACAGCAAAATCCTGATTGGCAACCACGGGATTCTTGATGAGGTAGTAACCGCCTTCGGCGAAGGTTTTGGTTGCGGTTGGGTCGGACGACACCGTATCGGTCACGCTGCCAAGCTCGGAGAAGAAGGGACTGTTGGGCACCATCTGGTAGTCCCAAATTGGCGAATCGTTGTTGCCAAGCGCCAAGATAACCGGCACGCCGAACGCCTTCTGCATCTCCATCACCACGAATTGAGCGGATTTGGCTGCGAAGTCGGGGAATTGGGCATCGGTTCCGCCCGCCCCCTGAAACTGCGGCTTGAAGGTGTGGCAAAGGATGTCACCGGTGAAGATCACGAGGCTAAACGGCTTGTTCTGCGCCGCCGACTGGAAGGAAGCCGTCATCAGTGCGTAGTTGGAATCTGAGCCGTACGATGACCACGGCTGGCTCGCCGTCGGCTGGAGAATGGTTTCCCATTGGTCCACCTTTGCTTTGATCAACTGCTGAAGGAGGCTTGGGTCAGCGACCGGATTGAAGTGAACATCGGAGATGAGGAGGGCACGCTGCGCCGCCGGTTTGGTTGGCGCTGACGGCATCGAAACGAGGCCCCTCGGCTCCTGCTTTGCGCAACCCAACGCCACGCATAAAATGATAAAGGGTGATAGAAGTCTGATCAAACGTGGCATCGAAGCATTATAACACGCTTGCGGATGAGGCGATTTTGAGCGAAGCTAGGCTTAACAAATGGAAGTGAAAGCCGCCTTTTGATAGGGCGCAAAACGCCCTGTATCCATAGAGAGACGTCGTCGATACGAGGTGATTCAAGCCTGTCCTAGGTTTCCACGACGAGCCATTTGATGAGGGCTAAAAGACCGTCATTCGAACCTATTACAAGCTTGATCGCGAGCTTGATATCGCCTATGGGGAGATTAATAGACTGACGGCATTGGGATTTCTCAAGAACGAGGTTTATGCAATTTCCGAATGTAGACCCTATACCAGTACCTGCCCCGGTATGGCTGATGAAGGCACTCAGTTTAGTCACGCTTTCCCTGCACTTCGTTGCCGTCATGCTTTTGGTGGGAAGTCTGGGAGCGGCGATCTGGTTTAACTTCGTTGGACACCGCAGCAACGATGCCGACCGCCTTACGGCGAGTCAGATTCTTGCGAATCGCTTGCCAACTACGATGACCTTTCTCATCAATCTTGGCGTGCCGCCACTGCTGTTTGCTCAGGTCTTATACGGGCGAGCCCTTTACACCAGCAGTGTTCTCATCGCAGTGAGTTGGATTTCGGTCATCTTTCTGCTCATTCTCGCCTACTGGCTGATCTACAAGATGCAGGATGCTATCCGCAATCAGAAGCCGGCGTGGTGGATTGGTCTGCTCTCGCTTTTGGTCGTGATGGGCATCGGTCGCATCTACTCCCTGAACATGACTCTGATGCTGAAGCCTGAGGTTTGGCCGCAGATGTACGCGGCAAACCCGCAAGGGCTCGGAACACCCCCCATCGATCCCACGATTACCCCGCGCTGGATGTTCGTGATGATGGGTGGCTTCATCGTCGGAGGACTCTGGCTAATGCTTCTTGCAAATATGACGCACCTTGCCGACGGCGTGCGATCCGCGCTCAAGAAGACGGGTGCCATCATGCCGCTCATCGGCGCGATCCCACAGATATTCTTTGCCTACCGAACCTACTCGCTTCAAGACCCGGCGGTCCAGAACAGCCTCTCCACCACTCCGATCCATCGAATCAGTACGCTGGTTTACCTCGCGGCGGTCGTCGTGGTTGCCTTGCTCTGCCTCCGGCAACTCACGGCTGGTCCAAGCCGGGGACTTGCCATCACCGGCATCGTGTTCGCCTTCCTCAGTTCGGTAGCGACCGTTGTCTATCGCGATGGAATGCGAGATTACATCCTTTCGTCCAAGGGCTTTAACGTTTGGGATCGCCAGGAGGCTTCCAACTGGAGCGTCATCATCCTCTTTCTCCTTCTCTTCGTCGCAATGCTCGGCATCGTCGGATGGCTTCTTTCCGTCGTGAAGCGAGCAACGCCCCCAGAGGAGCAAATCGCACTATGAACGAAGAAATCAATCAACCTCATTCCGAACCCCTAGACGAGGAAAACGAGGGGTTCACGCGCCGCGGATTCGTCAAAGTCGCGATCGGCGGAGTCTGCGCGGCCTACGGCGTTGCCGTTGGCTACCCGATCTACCGCTACCTAAACTCACCGGTCGAAAAAGCCGAAGCAGCTGCAGCGGTGAAGGAAGTCAACCTGAAGGACGCCGACAAGCTCCCCAAAGGGACGGCTCTGGTCTTTAAGTTCGGCACGCATCCGTCGCTCCTCATCCACCACGACGACGACACATGGGTCGCGCTCGATGCCGTCTGCACGCACTTGGGTTGTACGGTGCAGTACAACCCGCAACAAAAGCAGATCGTCTGCGCATGTCATGGCGGCGTCTATGATGCGAAGACGGGTGAGAACATCAGTGGGCCTCCGCCTAAGCCTCTCACCAAGTACGTCGTCAATGTCCAGGCCGGTAGCGTTACCGTGTCGAGGAGCGCATGAAGATTCCCGCTAAGCTGACCGACTTCATGGTCGACCGGCTCGGCCTGGATGAAATCTTCGCCTTCGCAAAAAAGAAGACGGTTCCGGTCCACAAGCACACCTTTTGGTACTACTGGGGTGGCATCACCCTATTCGCCTTCATCATCCAGGTCTTGACTGGCGTCCTCCTTCTTATCTATTACCGGCCTGGGCCGGACGCCTACGAGTCGGTTCGGCAGATCACTTACGACATCCATTTCGGGTGGCTGATTCGATCCACCCACAACTGGGCGGCCAACATCTTCCTGCTCTCCGCGTTCATTCACATGTTCTCGGTCTACTTCATGAAGGCGTACCGACAGCCCCGCGAGTTTGGATGGTGGAGCGGGGTTCTGCTCCTGATCGTCGGATTAGTCTTCGGGTTCAGCGGCTATCTGTTGCCGATGGACGACCTGTCCTATTTCGCCACCAAGATCGGTCTCGAGATTCCGAACTCGATTCCCGTCATCGGTCCGACCATCGCCAACCTCTTCCGAGGCGGCGTCGAGGTCACCGAGTACACCGTCCAACGGTTCTTCGCCCTTCACGCGGTCATCCTTCCGCTGGTATTCCTACCCCTGCTGATGTTCCACTTGTATCTGGTTCAAAAGCACGGAATGGCCGTACCGGAAGCCGAAGAAGAAGTCCCGGTCGAAAAGCGAAAGACGATGCCGTTCTTCCCCAACTTCATGGCGAAGGATTTGGCGATGTGGCTGATCACCCTCAACGTCATTGCGATTCTCGCTGCGCTCTTTCCGTGGCAGCTCGGACCGCAGGCCGATGCTCTCAAGCCTGCGCCGGCCGGCATCCATCCCGAGTGGTACTTCATGGCTCAATTCCAGATCATGAAGGTCATGGGCAATGTGGTTCGGGGCTTTGCCGGAGAGGCTCTGGGTATGACTCTCTTCACGCTTGGAATCCTCCTTTGGTTCATCGTCCCCCTGTTCGATATGAACAAGCAGAGCGGACGCCGGGCCAAGATTGCCACCTACTTTGGCCTGCTCGCCCTCGGCGTGGTCCTGATTTTCACCATCTGGGGGTATGCCGCCGTCGCATAGCGGAGCAACACTATGAACTATCCAGTCTGGCAAGTAAATGGAATCGGCAGTGCGTGGGTGATCGGAGCGATCTCGATCTTTCACGTGCTCATCGCCTGGTTCGCGGTCGGAGGCGGGCTCTACCTGCCCTTGGCCGAAAGCAAAGCTCTGAGAAAGGGTCGGCGCGACTGGCTGCCGATCATCGAAGAGCATTCGAAGTTCTTCCTGCGCATCACCAGCGTGTTCGGTGCCATCACCGGCGTCGGCATCTGGTTCGCCATCGGTTTGGTTCACCCCGAAGGAACCAGCACGCTCATCCACAATTTTGTGTTTGGGTGGGCGATCGAGTGGGTCTTCTTCGTGGTCGAGCTCGCGGCGGCGGCAGTGTACTACTACACCTGGCACCGAATTTCGGACGAGCTGCACATCAAGGTTGGCTACCTCTATGCCGCCTCGTCCTTCCTCACGCTTGTAATCATCAACGGCATCCTCACGTTCATGCTGACGCCGGGCCAAGCTTGGCTCAGTGTGGCCGGTACCGGGCAAGAAGCCTCCAAGTTCTGGTTCGCGTTCTTTAACCCGACCTACTTCTCGGGCCTGGTCATGCGTTTCCTCGCGTGCCTATCTCTGGCCGGTATCTGGGCCTTGGTAACTGCTTCGCGTAATCAGGTGCCTGAACTGCAGGAAGCCAAGGAGCAGATCGTTAAGTGGAGTTCGCGCTGGCTCCTGCCGATGTTCGTGCTGATGCCGCTTGTCATGATCTGGTTCCTTTATGAGGTTCCGGCCGAGAACAAGGCCCTCATTCAGCTTGGAATGAACACCATCAGCACCGGCATGTTCACCCAGGTTACGCGCATCGCGATGCTGACGATTATCACGACGCTGACTATCGCCGGGGTGGTGTACTTCTTCGCCTACAATGGGGCGAAGGAGTTCAGCTTTGGCCACGCGGTCGCGGTATTGGCGCTAGCGGCGGTCGCCACCGCTTCTACCGAATACGCCCGCGAAACCCTGCGCAAACCGTATGTGATCGGCGACTTTATGTACTCCAACGGGGTGCGCAAGAGCCAGGTCGAAGGCTTCAACCAAAACGGATACTTGACATCGTCGATGTGGAAGCCTGCTGAGGGTGACCACCTCGCCACGGGGAAGGCGATGTTCGCCGGGCAGTGCATGAGTTGCCACACCGAGAACGGCTATCGGTCGATCCGGCGACTGCTCGGTGAACGGGACAACAAGGCGATCTCTTCGCTCCTGAAGGTTCTGCACGACCATAAGCCAGACAGCCCGTATATCAAGTTCATGCCGCCGTTGGTTGGCCACTCGGGCGAGATCGATGACCTGGGACTCTACCTCGGGTCGATATCCAAGAACCCAGCTACGGTCGCGACCGCGAAGCGCATTGCGCTTCAACTATCGGCGAGCCGATAGACGAAGGCGGTAGCCCCCAGGGGGATGGGGGCACCGTCGCTAGTGGGTCGCGGGCTGGCTCGGCGGTTGGCCGGTATTCAGTCCGTGTTTCATTTGACCGGCGCCTTTGGGGGGACCGCCAGCCGGGGCGCCGCCGGACGGGCTACTGCCCGGAGCGCCAAGTCCTTTGCTCATCACCTGGCCGATCTCCTTTTCCTCCTTGGGAGAGACCTGGCCTGATCCACATCCGACCAGGACCAGTGAGCCTACAATCGCAAGCGCAGTCAGCCAGCGCGCTGCGGCAGTTGGCATCGGGGCGATTACGCGCCTCCCTGTGGCCAGAAGGCCTTGATGGCTCGCTTACCGCTGCCGATGTCGATGGTGGTTCCCATCAACTGTCGCCAAGGCGTCGCCTTCACGTGACCGTCGGTTCCCGCCCAGATCGTCATGCCAGTCGGCAACTGCGTGGCCGCGCCGCTGGGGAACGGGAAGTAGCCAACCGAAGGACCGTCGTTTGCCGTCTTGCGGGCCATGGGGCCGCAGATCATGTAGCTGGAGCCGTAGGTGTTGTAGCTGGGATCGCCCCAATACAGGTCGAAGTTATCTGGATTGTCGTTGGCATCCAGATAGTCGCCGTAGCCAGGGTTCATCTGCCACATGAAGTCGTAGGTTCCCGATTGAGCGATCATGACCTGTGCGGATGGATCGGCGACGGCGGTGGTGGACATCGAAGGTTGTCCGCCGTCCTTATAACCCTGGGCGGCCCAGTTCCAGTTTTCGGCACCGGGGTTCGGGTTGCCGACGCCGCCGATTCCGTCGTAGTACCATCGTGCGCCGCCCGTCATGGCCGCGCCAAGCGGGTGGGTGCCGAAAGTCCAGTCGTCGGGCGACGTGCTCCAAGAGGTCGCAATGCGTTGCGGCGGCATGCCCCAAAGGCCGTAGAGCGCCCACGCCACACCAGCGTTATCGTTGGTGAGGCTGTCGGTTGTGATCGGTCCGGTCGGGTCGATCAGCAGACCCCAGCTCTTCATGTACGGCTGACATAGGTAGGTGAAGGGATAGCCGCGCCAACCGGTGTCGAAACTGACGGTTGGAGAGAAGTAGTCGTCGTTGTCGCCAGCGTACATGATCTGGCCGAGAGAGAGTTGCTTGGCCCCACTAATTGCGACCGCTCCCTTTGCTGCCCGCTTAGCTTGGGCAAAAACTGGGAAGAGGATCGCGGCCAAAATGGCGATGATGGCGATCACCACGAGTAGTTCGATGAGTGTGAAAGCCGATTGATTCTTTCGATGAGTATTCATTTGGGTCACCTTTGACTAAGTCGTGGAGTCGAGCTTCTGGGAGCCTCCTTCCACGGATGGACGATTCTGCTTGGGGGCACCGGTCGATGATCCAAGCGAGATAGGTGCGTCGAGTAAATAGTGTCGATGGAGGAGGCCAGCCTTGCCGGTCGCACGTTCGTGAACCAGGGTCGCGGCGATGCGTCCCATGCGCTCGAAGTCTTGCCGCATGGTCGTGAGGTAGCCGCCGCCGGGAACCCAGCGCAAGAGGCCGTCGAATCCTACGACCGAAATGTCGTCGGGAACTTGGTACCCCTTGCGACCCAAAATGTCGTGGACCAAAAGACCAAGGGTGTCGTTGATGCAGAAGATCGCCGTGGGGGGATCGGGCAGGCCAAGGAGGGCGTCGAGGGTCGCCGAACAGCTTTCGTCGGCGTCGTAGGTCGCACGCTGGATATAGTCGTCGCGAACCTCAATGCCGTTATCGAGAAGGCCGCGGCAGTAGCCCTCTTCGCGCTCGGCCACGCTGGAGGCGGGGTCGATGTTGCTGATCATGCCGATCTTGCGGTGGCCGAGGTTGACCAAGTGCTGAACCGCCTGGGTGGCGGAATAAGCGTTGTTCGTCGCCACATAATCCATGTCGAACCCGACCGGCGGCATGCGATCGACGAAGACGATCGGCACTCGTTTGGCCTGAAGCTTTTCCAGTGAGGGCAGATTTCGCTCGCCGCCCAAGTACCAAACGATCACGCCAAGCGTGGCAGGGTCATCGGCCATCGATTCAAGAAAGTCGCGCTCCGAGTCGAGGATCGAGTTCCAGTCTTCGCCCGCCCCGCTGGCGACGATGACTTGGGTGAGTGGGCCGAGGTTGGTGGCTTGGATGCCTTTGAGGATCGAGGCTGCGGCAAAGTGCCCCGAGTAGGGCCAGAGCCAGACGCCGAGGTTACGCGCTCCCGAAGCAGGAAGGCGGCTGAGGTGTTGAACCACGGGGCGGTGCCCCTTTCGCTGGAGGACTAAGCCGAGGTTGCCAAGCTCCTGCATGGCGCTTCGGATGATGCCGCGGCTCACTTGGAATTCGGCCGAAAGCTCGCGCTCGGAGGGCAACGCGCGCCCGGCGGCGAGTTCGCCGCATCGGATTCGGGCCTCTAAAGTCTTGACGACTCCAGTAGCCAAGGTTCCGACTTCCGCTTTGTTTGTGTCCTCGTTCATCGTCCTCGCCAACTGAATCACAGTTGTCCAAATCGGACCAAGTAGTACCAAACATCCTATCACAGTTACTGGGTACTTCGATAATGAAAAATTGTCAATTCTTAGTAATTTCTCACATCAGATACCCGCGAACGGGTGACTATTTTGGTCCTCGTGTTGAACCGAAGGTTTCTTTGGTTATAGATTTGGTCAAAAACCTATAATTCAATTCGGTCTTTTGGTCCGTTTTGGAAAACTTGCGGTCTGACCGATCGTTCTTTGGTCCGGCAGGACTTGGTACTTGGGAGAAAATCTTTTGGGCGAGCAGAAGCTTGCGCGATCCACGTATGATGCTCATAAGGCTCATGATCACCGGACTGATTTTCTGCCTCGCCACCAGGCCCCAACCGCAAATCGACGCCACAAGCTTGGTCGGCAAAGTGCTGTGCGGGTACCAAGGCTGGTTTCGCACGCCGGGTGATCCAACCGGATCGGGCTGGTTCCATTGGAGCAAAAGCCGCAAGGACCTGGACCCTTCGACCCTGAACGTCGAGCTTTGGCCCGACATGAGCGAGTATCCCGACAAAACGCTCTTTCCGGCGGGTTCGCTCAAGTACAAGGACGGCACCCAGGCCAAGCTTTTCAGTTCGGCGTACCCGGAGGTGGTCGACCTGCACTTTCGATGGATGCGGCAGTACGGCATCGACGGCGTCATGGTCCAGCGCTTCCTCGGCGGGCTCGATGGCGGTGAAGGCTCGGAACGAGAGGCGCGGGTCCTCCGCTACGCCCGGGATGCGGCAAACCGCACGGGACGGACGTTCGCCGTCGAGTACGACATGAGCGGGACGCCGCCGGACAAAGCCATCGACCAGATGAAGAAGGATTGGCGCTACCTCGTCGATACGATGCACATCACCGACGACCCGCGCTACCTGCACCACAAGGGCAAGCCGGTGCTGGAAATCTTTGGCTTCTTCACCGACCGCTTATCGGGCAAGGACGCCAACGCCATCATCGACGCCTTCGACACCCACGACAAGTACGCCGTCTCGCTCGTCGGTGCAGGGCAGTGGTGGTGGCGCAAAGAGACCGACCCCGAGTGGAGCCGGGCTTTTCGGCGATTCGTGGCCTATAGTCCGTGGGATGTGGGCAACACTGGCCGCAAAGATGGCCACATGATTGCGCCGTTCGCTCGTTGGCCCGAAGATATGGTGGAGGCCAAGAAGACGGGGATGCTGCTCTTTCCCGTCATCTACCCCGGCTTTTCTTGGGATAACCTCACGCGTAAACCGGCGGGTTCGACCATCATCCCTCGCCGGGACGGCGCGTTCTTCAACGAACAGTTTCGGGCCGCCGCCGATCTTGGTGTCGGTCAGGCCTTCATTGCCATGTTCGACGAGGTTGACGAAGGCACGGCCATCTTCAAAGTGTCCAACGATCCGCCGCCGAACGCCCACTTTGTTACCCTCGACGGTTTGCCGTCAGACACTTATCTCAAGCTCGCGGGGGAAGGCACGAAGTTGATCCACGAAGTCGCAGACCGGCATTGACCAGACTAATATCCAGCTTCGAGGAGATCCCAGTATTCGTCGGCATGGTCACGGATATGCTTGGCGCACGCAACCTCGACGAGGGTGGGACCTTTTGAATTGGTGCCATTGACTTCAAAGTAGTCTATGTTGAGGTTGTCCAGGCAAGACTTATCTCCCAGCAGTTGTAGGATGCGGTCATCAATGGGTACAAGATCACTTTCCAGCCTTACCGGCTGAACACTATCTGGAAACAAATTGAGAGTTTGCTGAACGACGTCGGCTAACTGGTTCAAGCCTAGCTGTTGGAGGTGATGGATGTGTTCCCTTGCGCTGAAAATACCGTTCGAATAGTATTGGAAAAAGCCGCCGTTGCAAATCTCCCCATCGGCGTAGAGGACGAACCCAATCATGTTATCTTCGGGAATCTCACTGAAGACCCCAATCAGGTCCACATCGGATCCCGATTCAAGGAGGCGATCCCATTCAGCTCGGCTAAGCATGGAGGAAATCATATCCCAGCCTAACTGATCGAATTGTGAAAAAGACAAAAAGAATCGCTGGACAACTAGATGGAAGATTCGGCGAGAGTCTTCAGTGCCGATGTCAATCGGTCGACTTCGCTGAGGCTGGTGAAGAGATTTGGCGAAATGCGAATGCCATCGACGCCAGCGCGAACCGCCGTCGTGACGTGAATCTTATGGTCTCGCATGAGTCGACCCGCAAGATCGGCGCTGTCCTTGCCCTCGATACGAAGCGTCAGAAATGGCATACACACCGCCGGGTCGAGACTGTTGAGGATCTGAATCTTCTTCGATCCTTCGAACCCGGCCGCGATTTTCTTGCGCAAGTATTGCAAGCGCCCTGCCTTCGCTTTCCGGCCAATTCGGTGGTGCAAGTCGATGGACTCGCGAAGCGCCAAGAACGGCGCCGTCGGATGGGTGCCGATCTGCCGAAACTTGTCCATGTTGCCCTGCAGGTCTTCGGTAGCCGGATGCAACGGCCATACGAGGGGAATCCATGGTTCTTTGATCACAAGGATGCCGGTGCCAACCGGCCCCATCATCCATTTGTGTAGGCACGCGGCAAACATCGACGACGGAGCGTGCTTTTCGACCAGACCGATGGACTGAGATCCATCGAGGAGGATGGGAACGCCTCGCTTGGCAAGCTCGGCTTCGATGGCGGCGACGGGCAATCGCTGTCCGAGCAGATAGGTGACTTCGGAGAGGACGACGAGCTTGGTTTTCGACGTCACCTGCCCCAAGACCCGCTTGACCACCTCGTCATCCGACAGAACTTTGCCTTCGAAGTCCGCCGTTCGCACCACCGTCTTCTCTCGGCGGGCGCGTTGCTCGGCGGCCGTAAACGACCGTGGGTACTCCTCGCTGGGCAGGACGATGTCGTCTCCAGCGGTCATCGGAACCCCGGAAATGACCGTGTGCAGACCGTAGGTTGCGTTCGGCACGAGCGCAATTTCCGTGTTCTTACAGCCGACGATCTCGGCGAGGTCGTGGCGGATCGGCTCTAGTTCATGGTCCTGCTGTCGCCAAATCACATAGCTGGGATCGGAGGCCGTGCGCCGACTCTCGCGGACCATCGCTTCTTCCACCGCCATTGGCGGGGGATTGATGCCGACGTGATTGAACACCGTCAGTGTGGGGTGAATGTAAAAGGCCGAGCGCAGAGCCGACCAATACGCCTCGTCTTCTGGGTCGGGGTCGCTTTCGCGGGTCAGGCTTGCCAAAATGCGAAGGGTATCGTCGCGAAAGGCGACGATACCCGCAAGGCTTCCCATCAAATCCCGACGCGAAAGCCCGCCCATGAACCTATTTTGGCTTGTCCACTTTATTCTGAATCGCGATGCTGATCGTTATTTTTCCTGAGAATTGGTCTTGCTCTCCAAATTTGAAAGGAATGGTTGTTACGCCATAAAAACCGGTTCCTTCTTCGCCAGGTAATTGTGCGCCTGGTTTCAGAGTGATCTTAAGACCAGAATCCATGTAGCTCTTGTCAATATGACAGTTGTCCAATAGCTCTACTGGAATCTGACCTGGCTTCGAGGGCTTGCCCTTCGTCCTTTGCTCGGTGTGAGTGGCATTCAGGATTGCGTTGACAACAAAAATTCCGTTCTCATTTTCACCCTTGAGCTTTTTGATGACCATGTTGAAGTACTTGCCCTCCGGCGTACTGCTTGGGAAATCGAATTCATTGTTACCTGCATCGGTTTCATGAATCTGGAATCGATCGACAAGACAGTCAGAGTTGTCAATATAGCTCGTGCCACTATCCCGAACTGTATAACGAACGTGGCCCGGTCCCTTCAACTGGAAGTACCGATCACCACCGAGCGCCTGCTGCTGCTTGAGAAGCGCCTCCATTTGCTTGCGCTGGGCCTCAGGCAGGTTTTTGATGCCGTCAAGAACCTGCTGCGGAACCTCACCCACCGGATCATTGATGTCCATCACCATGTCCGTAACGTCGAGGACCCGGTCGATATGCTGAGCGAGGTTTCGATCGCGACTAAAGAAGTTGCCATCGCCCTTAACGGTCACCGTGATGTGGCCAATCGACTGAGCTTGCTTCCAATCTCGGACTCGCACATTGACGGTTTCGCTTCCAAACCACTTCATCCGGTAAAGGGTTTCCATAACCGGCGAAATCCAACCAGACGTTCCGCCGCTAATGCCGATTGCGCCCGTCACCGCGTCGATAACGTCTTGCTTCATGTCGGTTGCTTTCGCCTGAGGGGTGACCTTGACTGAGATAGATTTCTCATAAGCCTTCACCGTCTTGGGATCGAGGGCTTTCTGCTGGGCCGTGCCTTCCAAAATGCCCTTAGCGACACCGTTCGAGTCGGTCTTGACCTTGCTCATGTCTCCCTGTCCCGAAGCCCACTGGACCTTGTGATTGTTAAAGTCGTAATACTTACCGTCGCCGCTAATCTCCCAGGATGTTTCGATTCCAGCAAGTCCGCCGGATTTCGGCATATCCACGTCCAACCCCGCCATCGCAACCGTCGCCCGGTTCTCCTTCATCCAATCGGTGACCTTTGAACCATCAATGAAGATTCTCGCAGTCAAGGTCTTTTTCTCGCCGGCCGAGGTGTCTTTGGTCCGGACCAAAAGATTGTTCTCGCCTTCGACTTTCAACTCAGTTTTGAGGAAGGTATACGTGAGAATAAACTTGGAGATGGACGAGATCGAGTTGGCCTTGTCCATCGGCTTGGCTAGCTTTTCGCCAATCTTGGATTCCACCAGCTTGTTGATGAGACCGGTGATGCCTCCCACCCAACCGTCTTCCGCCCAACCGGCATCGTCAGCATAAGGAGAATAATTCGAGGCGAATAGATTCAGACCCGCAGGAGAGCTCTTTTTGATCGCCGTCGCAATCTCTTGTGTGACAATGCGAGTAAGGATAAGCGACTGAATCGGGTCTAACTTGGCGCTGTCGCCAAAATTCATATCGTCGAAGTTCTCGTGGTTTTGGGCGAGATCGGTCAAAAATCCCGAGACCGCCTGATTCATATAGCGGTTGGGGTTCGGGTCGCCCGGCTTCAATACTTCTTGACGAGCTACAGGGTCATAAATCAAGAAGGACTTTATGTCCGTACCACAGCTGTCATTGTAGCCACCCTGTTTCAACTGGTAGTCCATGGACGCAACGAAGTTGCCCAGGGTCATTCCCTGACCTCGATTATATAAATCGATGAATCCGCGAATCTCGTAATCCGTGACCGCCAGATGCAGATCATTGTCGGTCCCGATCGGCTTGGCGACCAGCGTATGGTCTTCTTTTCGGATGGTGAAACCGCAAATCTGAAGGGCCTCGGTGAGGAGAGCCGGAGTGCCTTGCTTTGCCGCCAGAAGCTGAGCGATTTCCTGGAGCCGAGCGGCCGAAGCGATATCCGAAAAGAGGGCCGGAGCCGCCATCGACGATCCTGCAAGGAGTAGCAAGCCGAGGCCAAACCCCACGCGCGAAAAAACCCGTGAAAGAATCATGAGAACTTCGGATGCTAGCACAGCGATTTTGAAAATATCAACGGAGTCCTAGGTTCTTAATGGTGGATATTTGGGAATATTCGTTGTCGAATGAAGCGATAAGAAAGGTCTTCAGGTCAGTTAGTGCCGTCCGCATGGTCAAAAATAGCCATGCATTCCCTTCTGCAACTGGAATGCCACAAAACGTCTTAGCAGAAGGAAAACTGAACGCAGCGGCAGGAGCAAATGGCCAGGTAAAACGCCCTGGATCAACGTATTATCTGTCTAAATCGCCAACGAAGCTAAAGGACTACCATCGAAGCCAAACTCTCGACCTACCTCTGGACCGAGTCTCAAAGAAAAGGGAAGCTCAAGATATGATGGCAAAGCGCACACATGTTTGCTGAGCATCGCGTCACTTAACTTGCGTGTTCAAATCGGTGCCCTTTAAAATCTGCAAAATGCCGTCACCAATATCATTTCGATGCTCAATTCTAAACGACGGCCCAAGTGCCTTTCCTACTCTCGGGCTAACGAAAAAG
The DNA here is from genome assembly GCA_016125185.1 of Armatimonadota bacterium. Classification (NCBI taxonomy): domain Bacteria; kingdom Bacillati; phylum Armatimonadota; species Armatimonadota bacterium. The sequence goes on from WGMG01000001.1 coordinate 478,755, forward strand.
CGAACGCGCTTTGACAGCAACTCATAGCCTTCTTGTAAGTGACGGATCGTTTCCGAGAGATACTCTACCTCAACCGCCTCGCCACGATCTACCCGAATATATGCCTTTCCCCCAAAATCGTTTTCCCTCCTCGGGACATCCAATAAAATGTCATCAACTCCAAAACTTTCATGTTCCTTAATATTAGCAATACAAAGTATTAAGTGCAAAAGTTTCTCTCGTACCTCCTTCTCACCTGAGTCGCTTAAGTTTCGACATTTTTCGTAAATTTCAAAATCTCTCTCCTCTCCCGCAGAAGGATGTATTGTATAAAGTCTTTGGTAAAGGTGGTTTCGATCTTCGATCAATCCTGAAAGTACTGACGGTTTTCCAAAATGTGTCATATATTTTTGGTCTAGATATCGAATAGCTTCGTAGTCACTTCTCCACATCGTATCAGTTAAGTATTCGTGGAAAGAGCGCCTGCCATCCGAGTAAAGGTCCTTTACTACGCTGAGAACCATGGCCATAAGTGCCCGGTTTGTATGATGCCAATACACGGAACGGAAAAGCCAATATCTCGTAAATATCACACTTTCCACGGCTTGTAACGCTCTTTCATCAAAAGCGAGATGCAGTCGACCTTGGTTGATTCGCTCGATTGACGCAGCTTTTAGAAGTGCAACAACATCAATGCCATTTCCATAGGCAACACCCGTAAACAATGAGTCCAATTTAAGATAGGACAATTTATCGATATCGACTCCTGAATTGACAATTGAATTAATAATCTGATCCACCGCATCGTGCTCGGCGCATTGTTCGTAATGCTTTCCGAAAACGATCTGCTCGAACCTCTTTGAATCCAATCCTAGATCGTCAAGGATCATATTCACCGACGCCGACTTTGCTGCCATCTCTCCAGTCGCCTGCCCATCGCAGAAAAGCTCCAAGACGTCTAGACCCTTAAGTTGTTGAATCCCACTTTCCTGAAAAATATGAAGAAACGGAAAATGATTGATATCGTGAAACAAAATACACGCTAGTAGCTGCTCTGTTGATCTGCCATCGAAATGTAGACGAAATGTCGGACAAGAGTAGAGCTGCTCTACAAGCTGCCTTCCAAGCTCATATGCGTACAGGACATGAACTGACCGTTTATAGTCCGCCCCTGGATAAATATACGGAAGCAAGCAGAGTTGATTAACGTAATTTAGACGTCGAAAACTCCTGCATTCAATGCCCCGTTTGAGATTTTCGGTAACTGGCACCGCAATGCCGGTAGGTAGCATTATAGTCTTCTCGGCTGCAGAGGGGCTTATGAGTTCTTGAATGCCAAATGTTGTAAAGTGATTTGGCCTGAGCCTCTCAATCCTCGGCAGAAGGGAAGTGGTCGATAATTTGCTGACCAACTTCCAATCTGTTAATGTATGTATTAGCTCACCAATGTAATTGTTTTCGCGTATACGAAATGTCTTCTTTAGCGTGGGGGCAAGTTCGGCTAATAATTTTCCAAATTGGTAAAGATCGAGACCAGGGAAGATGGCCTGAAAAAGCTCTTCACGGGTCCCGCCTACTTCTTTGATGTGCTTGAGTCTATGATTTGTGGATATGGACTTTGGAAATAAATCCCAATCGCCAAGCAATCTTGTCATTTCGTTTTTATCAACTTCTTCAAAGTCGAAATTCTTGCTAAGGCCGAAGTCCACAAGAATGGGCTGACTGTCAGATGATCTTATTAGTAGGTTGGCTGCTTTGATATCTAGGTGCATCCGTTTGCGCACGTTATGCATATATTGAAGCGCCTCAGCGATAGAGACTAGAATATTTGCGCAGTCTTCGTCGCCCAGCTTATTTTGTGCGAAATATTCATTGATTGGCAGTCCTTCAACGAAATCAGTAACCAGTGCGGGCAACTTCGATATAGCTGAAGCTTGAATTTTCTTCTTCTGCTTTTGGGTGAGATCGATTTCTCCCTTTTCTCGAACTGCGACGATGTTTTTATGATGCAGGCTTGATAGAATTTCAAATTCTCGAAGTTGAAAAGGTATAGTTTCGTTTACCGCTTCGTCGGCTATCGTTGTAAACAATTTTGCCTGGTAGAAGGGAAAGAATATTTTCAAGGCATAACTCTGCTCGTTATGCGTGACTTTGTAGACTTCTCCTGACCCACCTCGGTTTATATATTCAATGACTTTATATGAAATATTGTTCAGGCGTACGGAATCGCCCTGATTGAATATTTGTCCTTCTTGAACTGTGGAATTAAGTTGCACGATACTATTATGCACTTAATGCAGCGAATTTGCGACGACTCGAAATTTGGTTTTTACCGTTGATAGGTGTCGCGACGCAGGCTATGGTCGCGTTATTGCCTTAATATTTGTTCGGGTCTATTGAAGTGGTCTATGTTAAGGTAAAGCATCTAAGGTTGGCTCTAGTGGCATTCTCTGTATTTCGCCGAGTCTGGGTAGTCACCGGAGCGCTTAGGTTTGTATGTCGTTGGGCGATTTGCTGCTTGTATTTGGTATCTCTGTTCGGTGTTGGAGTTCGTTGCCTTTTTTTTTGTTGCTCCTACCTGAGTATGTTGTTTGTAGGTTGGGCAGGTGCTGAGCTTTGAATTACAGGGTCTTTGGCATGATCTCCCTAGAGTGTGTATGCAGGAAGGAAGATTTCATCGTGAGACCGTTGCCTTACAGATTCTGGACGTTGTTTGGTAACTGTTGGCTTGGCGCGGATAGTGGTCTTCCGAAGAATGACAAACTGTACGAACTAGGTAAGGTGAAAACAGTGCAATGAAGCGTTTTCTTCCCTACATCGTCACGGGGGCGCTGTCGGCCACGGCGGCTCTTTCGATTTCCTACTATCAGCAGAAACCCAACCCGGATTCGCAGTATCGACCTAATCCCGACGCGCTGGTTCACGATGGGGTTCCGAAAGGCGAAGTACGTGGCCCATTCGTGGTCCAGAGCCTCGGCTACCCGGGAACGCAGAAGACGTATTGGGTGTACGTGCCCGCACAATACGACCCCAAGGTTCCGACCGCGCTGATGGTGCTTCAGGATGGTCAAGCAATGAAGCAGGAAAACGGACAGATTCGAGCCCAAACGGTGTTCGACAACCTCATCTATCGACGTGAAATTCCCGTCATGATCGGCGTGTTCATCAACCCTGGACGAACGCCTGAGCAAAAGGAACCATCACCCGAAAACGGCTGGGGAGACGGATTCACCAACCGGGGTGTCGAGTACAACGCGCTCGACGACAAGTACGCGCGCGACATCGTCGATGGGCTGATTCCTCAGCTAAAGAAGGATTACAACATCTCCGACGACCCGAATATGCGCGGAATCGGCGGCTCAAGCTCGGGCGCGATTGCCGCCTTCACGGTGGCGTGGGAACGACCGAACGCCTTCCGCAAAGTCCTTAGCATTGTGGGAAGCTTCACCAACATTCGCGGTGGCGACGCCTATCCCGATATCATCCGCAAGAGCAAGAAGAAGCCGATTCGCGTGTTCCTCTGCGACGGTCGGAACGACCTCCGCGGGGTCCGCAACGGCAAATACGATCCTCGCTGGGATTGGTTCTTGCAGAACAACCGCATGAAGGACGCGCTGACGGAGAAGGGGTACGACCTGAACTATACGTGGGGCATGAACAACCATGGCCAAGCGTTCGGCGGGCAAATCTTCCCCGACATGATGCGTTGGCTATGGCGCGACGGACCGGTCTCCACCGACCCGAACGACATGGTCGAGCGGAGCTTCCGAGGGGCCGCTGCTGGATTGGATAAGGAAGGTAACTAGGATCGTTTCAACGTTTTTGGCCCTCATCTGCACGGTAGCCCAGCTTAAGCCTGGTGTATTCGAACACACGACTTCGCCGTCCAAAAGGTGGGCCATTGGATACGCCCATGACCCCCATCAAAAGGATGACGAGTACGCCGCAATTAACACCCTAGTGGACTTGAAAACCCACAAGCCGGTCTTGACGCTGAACTCGTTCAACGGATTCCCGGGCCAAAATCACGGCGGAATATTCGTTGCTTATTCCCAGAAGGAATCCATGGGTGTGGCGATGCAAGCGGGAAAATGGGAGCCGAGAGCCTTGGCGATTTTCTCTCCGTCCAAGCGCCTTCAATTCAACCTCCTGCCGACGATCAACAAGGACATGGCGGCCTACGCCAAGAAGCATGTGAAGAACGCCGACAAGTTCGCGTTCGATGTTTTAGGGGCCAAGTTTAGTGGGGGAAAATTACTAGTCTCGGCAATTGGCCAAATTCCGAAAGACGAGGACGCGCCGGTTATCTATGCCGAATTGAAGTATCCCACTCACTTGAGTGGGGGCAAGATTCGATTGAAAAATCCGACGATGAAGCCGCTCAGTGAATCGACCGCCTGGTCTTGGCCCGAAATCAAATAGCGGCTAGGCGTCGTGGTCTTCGTCCGCCTCTGGAGCAGGATATGTCCGAACCGGAATCCATGGGCGAGGATAAGGCGGCAATTCGCTCGGCGGCATAGGGTCATCAGGGAAATCCGCCAAGTGTCTCGCGCGAGATTCATCGTCAGCGTAGTATCGGAGCCATATTTGGATATCATCCTCCGAAAACGCGCCAATTGCAGACCAATGCGTCCCGGCATTCACATCACCGGCAAAGCAAACGGTCGGCTCGCCGCAATACTCTAGCAGAGCGTCGTATAACTCGCGATCCGTCAAATGGTCGACGTCCTCAACGAAGACTCGCAGCTCCTCCAAGGACCAAATCAAGTCGGTCAGAGCGCGATGGAGATCGGCATCGGCAACCTCGGACGATGGCTTTGGCGCAAGTCCGCGCAAGCTTAGCTCGCGACCTAACGTCGTCTCCTCCTCGCCGCTGAAAAAGCGATCCAACTTTCGGAGATACTCCAAGTCTGGGTCGTCTGGCTCCATGACAAAATCCTAACCATTCCACTTTGCGATTGTCAGGAGAATCTTGATTTTCCTAGCACGGACCGAGCAAATGGTGTCTCGCGAACTTTGGCGAAAGCCCGAGTAGTCACGCCACCCTTACGGCGAAGTTAAACCTAGCCTACTTGGTGGGAATGACGACTCGGAACGTGGTCCATTCTTCGTCCGAAGCCGCCGTGATGGTGCCGTGATGTTGCTCAACGATTGCTTTGGCGATCGCCAAGCCAAGACCCGACCCGCCGGTATGGCGGGCTCGCGCCGAATCGAGGCGCCGAAACCGCTCAAAGATGGCCTCGGCTTCGGTCGGTGAGAGCGGAGGCCCATCATTCGCAATTTCCAGGATGGCCGAATCGGATTCTTGCCATACCTTCACGGTGATCCGGGAGTTTGCGTGGCTGAGCGAGTTTTGCAAGAGGTTGTCGACGACCTGGCGAATGCGCAGAGGGTCCAGATTGATCACAAGCTGCTCGGCGAGAGAGGTTTGTACCTGAAGGGCTCCAATTTGCGAGGCGGGAATGGCATGGATGGCGTCGCAAACGATAGCTCCAATATCAACGGGCTTTTTGTCCATGGTCAGCACGCTCAAGTCGGAACGAGCCAGTAGCAACAAGTCATCGACGAGAGATCCCATTCGTTTGACTTCGCCTCGCGAAACCTCCAGGGCATTTACATAGTCTTTAGCCTCGCGCTCGTATCGAAGGGTGACATCGATCGTTCCCAGGGTATTCGAGATCGGAGTTCGCAACTCGTGAGAGGCGTCGGCCAGGAATTGCCGCTGTCCATCGATGATCGTCTGACGCTCGGCCAGTAGCTCTGATGTTTTTTTCAGCAGCGAGTTGAAGGACTTAGCGACTCCTTTGACTTCGCGATAGGGAGCCCTAAGCTCTTCTTCGTGGTCGTATTTCGTCGGATCGGCTAACTCCGCTTGTTCGGCGAGCCGAACGAGGGGCTGCGCGATCGAACGTCCGACCGCCGATGCTACACCGATCGCGACCATGGTTCCCAGAATAGTCATCGAAAAGATGATCAAACCGATTCGAGAGAGCCCTTCGGCCAAGATGTTGGACGGTACGCCGACCACGCCGACAGCCGCGACCCCTCCTGGACCGTGAAAAGGATAGAACACAGCCCGTATCGGACGCCCATCTAACTGAATGTCCCTCATGAGCGGTGCGCCCTTCCAGGCATCGTCTTCATAAACTTTTGCGAGCGAAGGAATCTGGTCGATACGAACATTGGAGGTCTTAGCGACAATCCGATCTTGTTGGTCAACGATCCAGACAAACTTTTCGTATCCAGGTACGCCCTTGATCGAAAGAGCTTGCGGCACCGGCTCGTGGACGTGAATACGGTCGGTATCCGTGGCAGATCCAATTTCGGTGCGTGCAAGCTGAAGGAGCGAATTGTCTAGTCTGGCCGACTCCGTGGCTTTGAAAACGGCGAAAACGGCGATCCCGGAGACCACCATAATTCCGGCGGTTACAGCACCAAACGTGATCGTGATTCGACGGTGCAGGTTAGCCAATATTCATCACGCTCCAAAGATGTAGCCCGATCCGCGGATGGTTCGCAGATAGTCTGGATTGCGGCCCAGCTTGTCACGGAGGTAGCGAACGTAAACTTCGATCACGTTGGAATCAGGCTCTTGTCCCGACTCCCAGACGTGATCCCAAAGCCGAGAGCGTGTGATGAGTTCGCCTGAATGGAGGGCAAAGTATTCGAGGAGTTGATACTCTCGCGCAGTCAACACGACTTCTTGCCCTTCCCGATAGACTCGATGCGAGCGCAGGTCGATTTCTAGATCGCCGAAACGAAGGAGAGAATTCCCGGTCTGAGTGAGGCTCCGGCGCAGAATGGCTCGAATACGGGCGAGGAGTTCCTCAAAATCGTAGGGTTTGGTCAGGTAGTCGTCCCCGCCGAGGTTGAGCCCGTTGATCCGGTCGGCCGTATCGTCCCGCGCGGTCAGAAAGATGATGGGTGTAGCGTTCCCGCTTGTTCTCCACTGGCGACATAACTCGAACCCGTCGATGCCAGGCACCATCACGTCCAGGAGGACGAGATCATAGTCGTAGGCGTGGATGAGGCCGTCAGCCTCGTGACCGCTACGGGCGACATCGACCGCATAGCCTTCTTCGCGCAGACCACGTTGAAGAAACGCGATGGCTGGCGCCTCATCTTCGACGACGAGAATCTTCATCTTCCATAGTTTATGAGGCACCGATGAGAGCCAAATGAGAAGTCGCTGAACCAGTGTAGAGAGATTCTATGACACTAAAGTGGCGTCTCATTTTCCTCTCATCTTGGCTTTGATAACGTGAGGTCGTTCGAACCAACGAACGCAATTGAGGACAAAATGAAACTGCTTTATCGAGCGCTGGCCACCGTCCCGCTTCTCTCGTTTTCGGCATATGCGCTCGCCATCGACATCACGACCACTAACTCACCGAGCGACCTTGCCGACAAGTTATTTTCCAACGTCGCAGGCGGGGTGACGATTATGGGGTCGGCCTATACGGGTTCCGATGTGGCAGCGGGAACCTACCGAAATCTGTCGTTTGCACCCCTCTCCTATATATCGTCGGGAATCCTCTTAACCACGGGCGATGCTCAGATTGCCAAAGGTCCGAATGATCAAGACTTTGCCGGAATCGACAACGGTGGTGGCAGCGAAACGTTCGTCAACTACGACGGAAACGGGACCAACGCCGTCCTGAACGATGTCGCCAAATTGAGCATCACATTCTCAAGCGATTCGCGTCAGAGTCTTTCCTTCGATTTCTCGTTTGGATCGGAAGAGTACTTCGAGTGGGTGAATTCGGATTACAACGACACCTTCCTTACGTTCATCGACTCGAATCCAATCACCCTATCTCGAGATCTTAACAACAATCCGATCACCGTCAACAACCAATTCTTTCGTGTTGACAATCGCCCGCAAGGGTGGGGTGAATTCGACGTGTTGGGCAACTACAGTCATTGCAACGGCACGGCATCAGGCATTAGCGAGCTTCAATACGACGGCTTTACTCCTGTTCTGAAGACCACATTCACTGTCGATCCGGGAGTTCACACGCTAACATTCGTGATTGGCGACGCTGGCGACAACATCTACGACAGCGGAGTGTTCATTTCCCGAGCCCTCTCGTCGAGTGGTGATGACGACGGAACGGGCGAAGATCCGGCGCCAGAGCCTTCATCGTTCCTGGGCCTCGGTGTCGCGCTTTGGGGATTTCAGCGTCTTCGCCGACGCCCTACCACGTAGTTTCAAAACGCAAAAATAGTATCCCAAACCCTATTTTGGCCCCGGTTCGCCGGGGCAATTTTTGGGGTTTCAAGCCAACTGATAGTCGATCGATTGGAGCTTTCGGTACTCGTTCCAGTTGAGGATCACCCGTCCGCCCTGTCGCGGGTCGATCGACTGGAGGCCGACCCCCTGCTGGATCCATCCCATATGGACAAATTGCTCGGGGTAGGTCGAAGCCATGCCGAGGAAACGGCCCTCCGGCTTCACTTCGCCGACCACCCAGCCTTCGCCGAGCATGGCTTCCAGCACTTCGATCCCTCGCCGGACCGTCCCTTCAGGGTCGAGCCGCAGACCTCGCTTGACCGCCTCAAAGGCGTAGCGCTCAAGCAGAAGCTCAAGATCGGACTCGACCTGGAGAGCCGCATACATGGCACCGTAGGAGAGCATATCGGGCAAGACCAGCGAGCCGCGCTTGAGACACGGAATCTTATAAACACGTCCCTCTTGGTAGGTCGCGAGAATAATCTTCTCGGCTCCCTCGGTGTTCAGTCGGAACGAGTTATACTTCTCGACTTCCCACTTGGGGTAGCTTCCCGTCATCGAGCGAATGTTGTACTTGACGGCCGAGATGGTGAAGGTCCCGGTCCCCGGCACGCCGAGGCTATCGCCCGCAAAACCGCCTGAGCCCATCCACACGAAGGCGTCTTCCGGCCGAAGCTGAATTCCGGCCGAGTCGGCAATTACGGCGCAGTACTCCTTCAACTCAGTGAAGTGGCCGTTCATCGAGTACCAATAATCGGCAAAGCGGATATGATCGCGGATTCGTCGCGACTGGACGTCGCTGTAGGATTGCTTGAGCCAATTCGCGTCAAGTTCGCCGCGCTCGATCTCCAAAATAGTGTAGGCGAGGTTTCGGGCTCCGGTCTGCGCGAGGGTCAATCCCGCCGAGAGGATCGGGTCGGCAAAGCCAGCCGCATCGCCGGCTAGGAACCAGTTTTCGCCGTACAAACGCTCAGAAACAAAGCTCCAGTCCTTGGTGGTTTCAAACTTGCCCTCGCGAGACGCGTTGGCCACCAGTTTCGATACCGTTGGTTCGGAGGTCAGGGCCTCCATGTACAGCTCTTCCGGGGTCTTGCCGCTCTTCTTCTGATATTCGGCTGGCATGACCAAGCCGATCGAAGTCCGCGTCGGACCGAGAGGAATGAACCAAATCCAACCCCAATCTAGGCTGAGGACCAAAATCTGCGTACCGCCGATTCCAATGCGTGTGGCCCATTCAGTGTTCTGCCAGTAGTCCCACGCGGCGATATTGCGGAGCTCGGTCGGTGCGTCGATTTCGACTCCCATTTTTCGGCGCAGAAGTCCCGAATTCCCCGAGGCATCCACATACCACTTGGCTTGCACGAGGCTCTCGCCGTTTAGTGGTGTCCGCCGGTCATCCGACCCTTCCACCAATTCGAGCCCGTTGATCCGATCGCCTTCGTGGAGAATATTGACGACGCGGACTCCTTCGTAAACCTGACATCCGGCCTCCCGGGCGTGATCGAGCAGGATTTTGTCGTACTTGGACCGATCAACCTGGAAAGCGGTTTGGGCGCGTTGGCCGGTGTATTGAGCCGGGCGGGGAATGTCTTGGAAGCTATCGACCTTCAAGAAGTCGAGCGCCCAAAGGTCCTTGGAACTTCCCCAGCGGTACAACCCACCGATCTTCACCGGAAAATCCGCGGCTTCGACCTTGTCCCAAACACCCATTTCGTCCAGAACAGGCATTAGGTGAGGGAGTTGGCTTTCGCCGATGTGGTCGCGCGGAAACACCTCACGCTCAAACAGCGCTATCGAGAGATTAGGATCATACTTCCGAAGAAGTGTGCCGAGGGTACTTGCCGCTGGACCCCCACCAATAATCGCCACGTCGCACGAGATGGCCATTGCGCATCATTGTAACAAATATCTCCCTATTAGAAAAGGGTCGGATTCTTATACAATTCTTCTCTCGCCAAACGGGACCGTCTACCTTCGATCATTAGGCGATCTGACGAGCCTTAGGTTGAGAGAGGAAAGTCGTCATCGCTTCCGACGTCATCGGTCGGCCGAAGTAGTAACCCTGTGCAAATTCGCACCCTGCCTTCCGCAAGGATTCGAACTGGCTGGCCGACTCGACCCCTTCGGCGATGGTTCTCAGGTTCAACTTGTGGGCCAACCCAACAATCATCTCCAAAACCGGGCTGTCCCCTTCGGGTGCGACACCCTGGATGAATGACTTGTCGATCTTGAGAATATCGACCGGCAGGTCCTGCAGGTAGCCGAGGGAAGAGTAGCCGGTTCCAAAATCGTCGATTGCAAGCTGAACGCCGAGTCCACGAAGACCTTCGAGGCGGCTAGCCAAAATCTTTCCGCCGGTCAGCATCATGGTTTCCGTGATCTCCAGCACAAGAGAGTCTGCCGGGAAACCGGTCTTGATCAACACCGTCGCCACCTCCTCAATGAAGGTATTGCTCCGAAGCTGAAGCGCCGATAGGTTTACGCACGTCTTGAGGTCTTGGGCACCCGGAATGTTGTCCTGCCACCAGCGACCCTGACGACACGCCTGATGAAGCACCCAGAGACCGATAGGGAAGATCAACCCTGACTCTTCGGCCAAAGGAATGAATTCCAGCGGCGGAATAAGGCCGAGTTGCGGGTGATTCCATCGCAAAAGTGCCTCGATGCCATGCACCGACCCATCCTGTGCCGAGATAGTTGGGTGGTAATGCAGAATAAGCTGACCCGCCCCGAGAGCACGCGCCAAATCCGCTTCCAATTCCATCCGAGCGTGCGTGTCGGAACCCATATCCGAGTCATAGAGTTCGACGCATCCTTTGCCCTGGCTCTTGGCCGCATACATGGCTGCGTCGGCATTTCGCACGAGGTCGTCAAATGAGGTGATGGTTGCGTCTGAGATCGCGACGCCGATGCTTGCCCCGACGAACGCGCCGTTCTTACCAATTGGCACCTTGGCCAACAGTCGATCCAGCATGGTTTCGCCCAGAACCATGACTTCCTCGGTACTCGGGCAGTTCTCGATCAAAATGGCAAATTCGTCACCACCGAGGCGCGCCACCGTATCAACTTTCCGTACCGAGGCGGTCAGCCTCTCGGCCACCGTCTTTAGCAACGTGTCGCCCGCCTCGTGGCCTAGGCTATCGTTGATATTCTTAAAGTTGTCGAGGTCGATGAAAAGAATCGCGATCGGCTTCTTTTCGCGATCAGATCGAGCAAGGGCGTGGCAAACGCGATCGTGGAACAGCGCGCGGTTGGCAAGGCCGGTGAGAGGGTCGTGGAAGGCTTGGTGCCGAAGCTGCTCTTCCAGCTTCCGCCGCTCAGAAATATCACGAAAAACCACCACTGCGCCGTGAGGAATGCCGTCCCAAATGACCGGATTGACTACGTAGGAAACAGGAAGCATCCGCCCGTCCCGGCAATGGAAGCATCCATCCTCCTCGCGAACCGTCTGCCCGGTGCGAATGATCTCTTGGAACGACACAATGTCACGACCGGTCTGAAGCTTCTTCAGCACTTCGCCATCGGCGAGTTCCTCGCTGGTCCAGCCCAGCAGCCGTTCTGCCGCCGGGTTCATGAGCAAAAGTCGCCCCTGATCGTCGAGCACGCACAGACCGTCGCCCAACGACTGAAGAATGACGTGAAGCTGGTCCCGCTCGCGAGTTCGCGTGTTGTGCAGGTCTTGCATCTCCGTCGAAGAAACGGTGAGCGATCGTTCCAGCAAATAGCGGTCCTGGTCGGCCTGAAAATAGGCGCCGTTAACCGCTTTCAGAAACGACTTCCAGCGGTCCTCCAGGTTCTCAGCCTGGTTTTCCAGCCCGAATCGTCGAATCTGACGGGTCAGAATTGGATGGATGTCGGCGTCAATAAAGTTCAAGCCGCGTCCTCCCAAACGTGGGTGACGGTAAAGGTCTGGTTGTGTAGCACGTTGGCCGAACCGCCCGGGCTTGCGCCAATTTCGCCGTACGAGTAGAAGCCGACCTGTGCCGATCCTTCGGGTAGCTCAAGAAAGGATGCCTCCACCTCTTCCTCGGTTCGTTCGGCAAGTACGAGTCGGCGTCCGACGCAACTGACTGCAATGGAAAGCACCGGCCCTTCCGGTTGGTCGGGCAAAGCTGCTTGGCTGGCCAGTCCAGCGCCATCGATGAGTCGCTCAGGGTTGGCCCGCATCAACTGAGCAAACGCGCCCTCTGGCACATCGCCCGCAAAGGTCAGCGACATTTCGTCTTCGTCGATGGCGAGGATCGTACGCACCAGGCCGTCTTCGTATCCGTTGCCCGAACGAATCGAGAGCGGAAACAGCAGGCCTGCGGCTGGGAGATTCTTGGCAAACTCGCCGAGGTACTCCCTGTACAACGTCAACGCCGGCTTGCCATCTAGTTCGAAGAGGACGTTGTCCTTGGATCGGGTGATCTGCCGCTCGATCCCAAAAATGTCCCATCCGCCCCGCGACGACCGTCCGATATGCACCGCATCGCCGTAAAGTCCGACCGCGACCACGCCGTTCTCGACCGGCTTTCCGTCGATCATCGACCAGGTCTTCTGGAACCGGTCGCCATCTCCGGCTAATCCGCCGGTGACGGATGTTCCTACCGGTAACCCACTCGTCAGTCCCTGAACCAAAGCGCTGCCGTTAACGTGGAGCCCATCGGAGAACACGAGAACCCCCCTAATGTCAGGAGCGTTGAGGGTAGCCGACAACCGTTCGCCACACAGAAGCGAATCCTTGGCGTCGGAAATCGAGGCGAAGGCCGTGCGAACCTGAGTTTGATCGAAGCGAATAGCGGCAACCGAAAGACTTTGATCCGTCAGGCGTTCATTGTGGATTTCGCCCGACGTCGAACAGCCGACGATCTGAGAAGTAGGGTAGGCGTGACGTAGCTCGGCAAAGATGTTTTCCGAGTTGGCCAATTCAGGCGAAAAGAAGACGAAAACGACCGTCTGATCTGAGTCGATCGCCGGAAATTCGGCGACTGACCAGCCGTCGTTACTCGAATACCAAAACCTCTCTAGCCTCATTGCCAATCACTCATCGATTTGTCGAAGTATTTTCCCTTTTCCATATCCCGAGGGAAACTCGCAGTCGAATCTACTAGCTGTCCCCCAAAGAAGCCTCTGCCCGGCAAAATCAGGCTCGAAAAACGCGTTCACGACTTTTTCATTTCGAAAACCTACTCTGATGGCTATGCAAAGCATCTTGCATCGTCGTCGGTCAGCTCTCGCCCTGTTCCTCGTCCTCGTGGGATGCGGCGGCGGAGCGGCAGCCCTCGGCCCCACCATCACAACCCAGCCCTCTTCGACGACCGTGGTCGAAGGCAGTACGGCGACCTTCACCGTCGTTGCATCGGGCTCTAGCCTCACTTACCAGTGGTACAAGGGCAGCGCGCTCGTCTCGGGCGCCACCGCGTCCTCGTACTCGATCTCGAACGCGTCGTCTTCCGACGAAGGGAGCTACTACGTCGTCGTCTCGAACGCGGCGGGATCAACCACCAGCCAGACCGTTACCCTCACGGTCACGACCTCCGGTGATGCCTCCATCACCGTCAAATGAACCCCATGAAATCCCCCATCAAACTCTCCTATCTGCTTGCCGTTGCCTCCTTCGTGGCGGGTTGCGGTGGAACGTCGTCGCAGGCCTCGGCCATTGGTGCGGCGACGCTTTCGATTACCTGGCCCGACCAAAGCCGTTTGATTCCGGTCGCCGCCAATAGCATCACCGTAGCGTTTCTTAACGGATCGACGACGGTCGCCAGCCAAACTGTGGCTCGGCCTTCGAGCGGAAACCAATCCACATTGAGTTTCACCGGCTTACCCGCGACTTCCTTGACGTTAACTGCCAAGGCCTATCCCACAACAGATGGCACGGGCACGGCTCAGGCCAGCGCGAGCCAGGCTATCACCATCGTATCCGGTTCGACGACGTCGGCCACCCTGACGATGGCGTCGACGATCTCGACCCTATCGGTTTCACCGACATCACTCTCGCTTTCTGCTGGCAACACCGGAACTCTGACTCTCTCGGCCAAGGACTCTTCGGGCGCTACGGTCATCACTTCGGATTCGACCATGACGTGGACCTCGTCCGACACGTCGGTCGCTACCGTCTCTTCGTCCGGCGTCGTGACTGCGGTGGCCGGAGGCTCGGCGACCATCTCCGTGACGGATTCCGAGTCTGGCAAGTCGGCTTCGGCTTCGGTCGCGGTCACCTCGACTGGGGGCGCGACGGTCACCGTTAAGTAAGGAACCACCATGAAACACAATCCCCTCGTTCGAATCTTGTTTGGCGTATTCGTGGCCCTGCTCCTCACCCTACAGCTCTGCTCCTGCGGAGGGGGCTCGAAGGCATCGGGAGCAGCGAGCCTCTCGATCACTTGGCCCGACCAAAGCCGGTTGATTCCGGTTGCAGCCAATAGCATCACGGTGGCGTTCCTCAACGGCTCGACGACCGTCGCCAGCCAAACCGTGGCACGCCCGTCGAGCGGCAACCAAAGCACGGTCAGCTTTTCGAGCCTTCCGGCAACGTCCCTGACCCTAACGGCCAAAGCGTTTCCATCTACCGACGGTTCTGGAACGGCCCAGGCGAGTGCGAGCCAATCGGTGACGATCACGGCCGACTCGACGACCTCTGTCACCCTCACGATGGCGTCCACGATTTCGACTTTGTCGCTCAGCCCAACCTCGCCAAGCGTGGCTGCCGGCAGTTCGGCGACTCTGACTCTGAGCGCGAAGGATTCTTCCGGCGCGACGGTCATCACGTCGGATTCGACGATGACTTGGACTTCATCCAATACGTCGGTGGCAACCGTAGCCGCTGGCGGCGTCGTGACCGGCGTCGCAGCAGGCACATCGACCATCACCGTAACCGACTCTGAATCGGGCAAGTCTGCGTCGGTGACCGCCACGGTCACGTCAAGTGGAACGACCATCGTTGACCTCGCCAATGCCTACATCAGTTCGCTGAGTTCGACCCAGCAAGCGGCGGTTGTCGTGTCTGCCTCGGCCACGAACGCGGCTAAGTGGTCAAACCTTCCGGCCACCCCTGCCTCCGACGGCACCAATACCTTACGGAACGGCGTTTCGTATTCGTCGCTGACTACCGCGCAAAAGACGGCGTTCATCAACCTCGTCCAGGCGGCTATCGGCACGAACGGCTACGATCAGTGGACGCAAATCCGAGCTTCGGACAACTACCTCGGTGCTTCGCGAAGTGGCTACAGCGGCGACTACCAGTACGTGGCATTTGTCGGGACCCCTTCGACGAGTGGGAACTGGCTGCTGCAGATTGGTGGTCACCACAACGCCCATAACTACTACTACACCGGCAACACACTAGATACCACGACCCCGTACTTCCTTGGTGTCGAGCCTCAGACCTTCACCTACAACTCAACGTCCTACACTCCTCTTCTCGCCCAGCGAAATGGAATGTATAACCTCGTCAATTCGCTGACATCCACGCAGTTGACCTCGGCGAAGCTCACCAGCAGTTTCTCGGACGTCTACCTCGGCCCCGGAAAAGACGCTCGCTCGAACTTCCCGACCGGCACCAGCGGACGTGGCATTCTCGCCTCGAGCCTGACGAGCACTCAGCAGACTCTGCTTAAGACGGCCATCGCGGCGTGGGTCGATACCAGCGCCGAGGCCTCGACGTACCAGTCGCTGTATGAGTCGGAGTTGGCATCCACCTACGTAGCCTATTCGGGCACGACGACCTTCAACAGCCAGGGAGACTATGTTCGGATCGACGGACCTCATGTCTGGATCGAGTTCGTCTGCCAAAACGGCGTCGTGTTCTCGGGCATTCACTTCCACACCGTGTGGAGAGATCGGGTGACGGATTACAATGCGGACTTCGGGTTCTAAACCGCTGGGACGGCTCCTCGCCGTCCTTGGCTTCATGCTGGCGGCAACGCTGGCATGGAGCCACCCCATGCCGAAGACGGCCGTCATGCTGAAGTTTCGCAACGACCGCATTGACGCCGAACTTCTGCTTCCGGTTGTCGAACTGAAGTTGGGATGGGATAAACCCCTTCCCGACGACGCCGAGCACACGGTCAGCGAATATGGTCTGGAACTCAAGAGCTATGTCGCTGACCATATTTGCCCGGTCGCACCGGACGGCGAGCCGTGGTCGGTGGTCGTGCATTCTGTGACTCCGGTCCCCGACACTTTCCCCGACGTGCGAGTCGATCTGTCGATGATCCCGCCTAAGGGGCAACCCGTCGATCGATTGACGTTCAACTACGACGTCATCTTCCACCACCTCATCACTCATGAGGCGATCATATCGGTTGTCGGCGATTGGCGCAATGGGCTAATTTCCGACAAACCGGTTGTGCTGGCCACCATGTGGGACCGAACGAGGTCAATCGAAATCGACCGCTCTGGTGGGAGTTGGTTTCGGGGCTTTGCGGCGACGTTCCGACTCGGCATGAGGCATATCGCCGAAGGCACCGATCACTTACTCTTTCTACTTGCGCTTCTGCTTCCTGCGCCGCTGGCCCTGGGAACAAAGAAATGGGGTGAGTTCGTGGGTGCCAAAGTCGCGATTCGAAAGATCGTCAAAGTCGTTTCTGCGTTCACCGTCGGCCACTCGATCACGCTTCTTTTTGGCGCGCTGCAGTGGGTCCGCGTGCCCGAAGCTCCGATTGAGGCCGCCATTGCGTTGTCCATCTTTGTTTCGGCGATCCACGCGTTCGTGCCCGTTTTTCGAGGGCGAGAAATGTTCGTTGCCGGCGGTTTCGGCCTTGTGCATGGGCTAGCGTTTGCGGCCACGTTGAACGGGTTTGGATTCGACGCCCTGACGCTCGTAACGAGCATCTTCAGCTTCAACTTGGGGATCGAGACGTTCCAGCTCTTCGTGATTGGCCTTGCGATGCCGATTGTCATTCTCTTGGCTCGGACCCGGTTCTACCGTTTCTTCCGCGGCGTTGGTGCGACGGCAACGGCGATTGCATCCGCGACGTGGTTCGGAGAGAGAGCCTTTGGTTGGTCGAATCCGGTGAGTCCGGTTGTCGAGCGCGCTGCGGCTCATGCGACGTGGGTTCTAGTTTCACTCCTGGTCGTCGCGGTGGCCGCCAATCTTTTTGAGCGGTCGCACCGCAGCGCCCTCGAACCGGCCTAACCCTTGGGTAGAGTGACCTTGATCCGGGTTCCTCTGCCCACTTCGCTTTCGACTCCGATTGCGCCGTGGTGAGCACGGACGATTGCCTCGCAAATCGCCAGTCCCAGTCCGCTGCCGCCGGTCTCCGAGCTTCTCGATTCATCGATGCGATAGAACCGTTCGAACAAGTGGGGCAGATGGCTTGCGGCGATGCCCTTCCCTCGATCAACGACTTCGATCACGACAGTTTCGCGATCTTCTCGAACGAAAACTTCAACGGGCGTTTTGCTCTCCGAATGCACGAGGGCGTTACCAACAAGATTGATCACAACGCGCCCAATCTGCTCGGCTTGTCCGTTGGCGAAAATGGGAGATTGGGGCACGTTCAGTTCCACTCGATCCTTTGCGTTCGGGACCGACCGGATCGCTTCGGTCACCGCCTCGCACAGATCAAAAGATGCGGGCGCTTCATTGAGTTTTCCGGCATCGGCCCGCGCAAGAAGCAGCAGATCGCGAACGATGGAGGTCATTTGATCGGCGGCAAAGTCGATATCGCTCACTAGGGTTCGGTGGTCGTCGGAGAGGTTATCGCCGAGCATAATTCCCGTGTTGGCCTTCACGATCGTCAGTGGGGTCTTCAGTTCGTGCGAGGCGTCGGCGGTAAAGCGGCGCTGCTGCTCCACGGTGCGCCGTAGCGCGTCGGCCGTGTCGGTCTGCTGGCGATAAAGCGACTCCAATCGTCCCAGCATCCGGTTCAATGTCTCCGCCAACGAGGCAAATTCGTCTCGACCCAAGACCGCCAGACGCTCGCCAAAGCCCATCCCTTCGATGCGAACCGCGTCTTGGTTAAGTTGACCAAGCGGCTGAAGGAATTTCGAGACTAACACCAGGGTCGCAAGCCCACCAAGGAGGATGCCAACCGGAATGCCCACCACGATCAAGAGCCATCGGAGGTTCTGCAAGGCCGCCAGAGCCGAGCCGATGGGCGCGGCAACCTGCACAACCTCGTTGATCTTCCCCTGCCTGTAGGTCGGTGCGCTATAGACTCGGACGGGCTCGCCGTTGCGCAAGACGGTTGTGAATCCCGGTTTCCCTTTGGCCGCCATCTCAAAGCCGATGGGATCGTAAACGTCATTCTTGTGCTCTTCGAACGAGGCAACGGCGAAGTTGATCGGTGCGGCCCACTCCTCGTTGGACTTCGAGTGGGAGGTCAGCATCTGATCGGGAGGCCCGCTGTTGCCTGAAGAACCGTTCTTGCCTGGTGGCCCTCCATTGGGCGGACCATCGCTAGCGAATGGTCCACCGTCATCGGGTGGCGGGCCGTCGAAAGAGGGTCCCTTATCGTTGGATTGTCTTGGTGATGAGGAATTGCCCGGCCCGCGACCATCGGGCGGCAGAACCGACGAAGCAAAATGGGCTCCGCGCCGCTTCAGGTCATTCTCGATATTACTGAGCAGGGCGTGACGGAAGAGTTGGTCGGCGACGATCCCGAACGCTAGCAGAAGCGCCATGATGACGAGCATCGATGTCGCCAAAAGGCGAACCCGCACCGAATGCAGGCGGCTTCGGTCAGAGGTCATCATCCACTCGCATCACGTAACCATAGCCCACGACCGTATGGATGAGAGGCTTCTCGAACCCTGCGTCAACCTTCTGCCTCAGCTTTCGGATGAAGGCGTCGACAATGTTCGACGAACCCAGGTCATTTCCCCAAATCCGCGAAGTGATCACATCTCGCGTCAGTGTGCGACCTTCGTTGACTGCTAACGCTTCGAGCAAGTCGTACTCGCGCGGCGTTAAAGCGATGACCTGCCCAGCTCGATCCACAGTGCGCGTTGTCCGGTCTATCGAGAGATCACCGACGGTCAGTAACGATCCCTTTTGAATTTTGTCGCGCCGGTACAAAGCCTCGATTCGGGCCAAAAGCTCTGCGTTATTGAATGGCTTTGGCAGGTAGTCGTCCGCGCCAAGCTTCAACCCCTTGATGCGATGCTCGACCTCTCCCATCGCGCTCAGCATCAGCACGGGCAGATTGACGCGTTGGGACCTTAGGTCCGAGACGATCTGAAATCCGCTCTTGCCCGGAAGCATCACGTCCAGCAACATCAAATCGAACGATTCGGCCCGTGCCATCTCGTACGCCTCGATGCCATGCGCCGCCCACGAAACCACATGCCCAGCATCGGTGAGGATGCGAGTAAGAGCCGACGCCAACCGCTTTTCGTCTTCCACGACGAGGATCTTCATGGACGTTTGCGCGCATGTTACCACCGACCGATGACGGACGTCTGGCATTCGGCTCCCGGACTTGAAACACGTTCATCTGGCGTTCATTTGCGTACTTTCCAGGAACTTTTGCCGATGGCTTGCCATAATACAGAACTAGATGGTCAAATTGGCCAAGCTGACGCGCGTGATCCTGGCGGTTTTGGTGGTCCTCACCCAAACCGGGCTTGTTCGCGTTTGCGTGAGTGCCTGCCAGACGGCCATGAAGCCCGGCATGTCCTGCTGCAAAGTGGACGCCAACGGGCATTCGAAGTGCAAGTGCCCCAAGGCAGTGAGCCGAGATACGTCGGCTCAGGCGATCGTCGCCAAGACTGATCTGCCTACCGCCCAACCGCTGGTCGCCGTGCTTCCTTCCCTCGTCGATTGGTCCTGCCCGACTCTTGGGCTCAAGCCAACCGAGGTCGTTGACCACAATCATGGTCCGCCTGATGACCCGCCGATTTTCTGTCGGCTCGGTCGCGCGCCTCCAGTCTGCTGACATCTCTCTGAAGATCGTCGGCCCGCTCGCACCTGCGAGCCTTGACTGGAATACAACCATGAAAAACATCAAACTCATTTCGCTTTCGTCGTTCGGCCTCGTTGCCGCTATCGCCCTTTCCCTCGCCGGTTGCTCGTCTTCGTCCGAGCCTGCGGCGAACTCCTCGGCCACGACTGCGGCTTCCACAACGCCGGATCCTAAGCCTGCCGCCAAGCCAGAAGGCGACATGAAGGCTACGCCTGTCGCTTTCACCAACGACAAGGGAGAACTTCTGTGCCCAGTCAACGGCGATGTCGTTGCCTCGCCCGATAAGGCCGCTGGATTCCAAGATTACGAAGGCAAGCGCTACTACTTCTGCTGTGCCGGATGCCCGGATAAGTTCAAGGCGGACCCGGCCAAGTACGCCGACGGCAAGGCTCTGAAGAAACTCTAAGCCCAAAACTGCGAGCAGAAGCATGAAACAGGTTCTTGGTTTCGTGAAGAAGCAGTGGTTTAGCCTGCTTCTTCTCTTGGGCGTCGGTATCGGCGTCTCGTGGGTTGTCCATCACCTTCGGCCACCCGGCGCGATGAGCGTCGTCGAAGCGCAGGGCATGGACATGACCGCGATGCGCGCGCCGCTTGGCGCGTTCCCCGTCGAGATGGATAAGGTTGCCAGCCGCCTTGTGGGTGGAAGCTCGGTCTATCCGGCGACGGTGCAGGCGCTGAACGACGAGGATGTCACGGCCCGTGTGGCTGGCCTCGTCGTCGACTTGAAGGTGTACCCGGGTGACAAAGTTCAGCCGGGACAGCTTTTGGGGCGCATCGATGCGAAGGAACTCCAGCAGAAGAGCGCGGCAGGATCGCTCGCCGCAACCGCAGCGAACCTCCAGGCTCGCGCGGCGCAATCGATGGTGAGCCAAGAAACCGCCTCGGTGGCCCGCGTCAAGGCCGAAGCCAAGACCGCCGCTGCCAAGATCGAAGAAGCCAAGGCCCTGCTTCGCTCGTCCCAATCGCGCCTGGAAGAAGCCAAGAGCGCGGTGGTGAAGAGCGAAGCCGACATCGTCGAGAGCCAGGCCAACCTGACATACGCCGAAGCCAACGTAAAGCGCAATCAGCCGCTCCTCGATGGCGGAGCGATCTCCCGCCGCGAACTGGAACAATCCGTTCGAGATCGCGATGCTGCGCAGTCGCGCGTCGATGCCGCCAAGGCTGCCAACCGGCAAGCCAAGGCCGCCGTCTCGACCGCGACGGATTCGGTTCATGCCGCCGAGGCGGCGGTTGCAACCGCCCAATCCGATGCTCAGGCCGCCAACGTGGCCGTCAGCGAGGCCAATGCCAAGCTGGAGACGGCCCGCCAACAGGCCACCGCGCAAGGCGCAAGCGCTTCGGCCACCGCCGCCGACGCTCAGGCTTCTCAGGACATCGCCTCGTACACCGAGCTTCGGGCTCTGTCGCGTGGCGTCGTCTCGGAGCGCGTCGTCAGCCCCGGCACGCCGGTCCAAGCCGGACAGGTCATTCTCCGACTCAAATCAGACGCTAAACTGCGCGTCCAGGCCGACCTGCCTCAGGCGCTCGCCGGTCAGGTGCGCGTCGGTTCGCCCGCCCGAATTCGGGTCAACGGAAAGGTCTTGGAGACCAAGATTTCGAGCGTGTTCCCGTTCGTCGAGGGCAACTCAAGAACCTTCCGCGTCGAAGCGTTGGTCGATAACCCTCGCAACGGACTGGACGTCGGAAGCTACGCAGAACTCGAAGTCTTCACCCACGACCAGACGCAGGGTCTTGCCGTCCAGAACGAGGCGATCAAGACCGCCAGCGATGGCACTCACTACGTGTGGCTCATCAAAGAGGGCGCGCCGATCCCGGATAAGGAGCGGGAGTACACCTGCACCATGCACCCCGAGGTCTCGCACAAAGGGCCGGGTAAATGCCCGATCTGCGACATGCCTTTGGTGCCACGCGACGCCCGGGGAAGCCTGACGGTTGAGCGCCAGCCGGTTGAAATCGGCGTGAAGGATAACTCCTACACCCAAATCGTCTCGGGTCTGAAAGCAGGTGACGAAGTCACGACCCATGGCGACGCCGAATTGTTCCCCAAAGCCGCTGTGAGATCGGCCGCTGAAGCCGCCGAACCAACCGAAAAGGAATCTGAAAAGGAGCCCGCAAAGCCCGAACCGGCCATGCCGGAAGATAAGAAATCCATGCCGCCCATGGAGGGTATGTGAACCAATCCAAGGGTGGGGTCGTTCGTTGGTCGGTGGACCATCCGTACGCGGTGGTGGCCCTCTTCATGGCCATCATCGTTCTCGGATGGATTTCCATCACCCATCTGATGCCGCGCCGGTTCATGCCCTACGTCGAATCTCCGCTGATCGGCATTGTCACCGAGGCTCCCGGCCTTTCGTCCGAGGAAATGGAGACCTATTTCAGCTCGCCTATCGAGCAGAAGATGGTTTCGATCCAGGACGTCCGCTACATCCGCTCTGTCAGTCAGGACGGATTCAGCATGGTCGTGCTTGAGTTTCCCTATGGCCACAATATGCAGCGGGCGTACACCGACGTCCAAGCCATGATGGAGGTCGCCAAGGGTGAACTCCCCGCCGAAGATTCCAACCGAACCCCCAGTTTCATCGTCAAAGTCGATCCTCTTAATTTGCCCGTCCTCACATACGCCCTGACCGGTGACGAGAAAATGGGCTGGACCAAGGCCCGCCTGCGCGACCTCGCCGACAACCAAATCCTCAACCGCTTTAAGGCCGCCAACCACAACGTCTACACCGTCACCACGTTCGGTGGGCATCGTCGCCAGGTTCAAATCCTCGCCGATCCCGTCAAGCTGAAGAGCCTCGGCCTCTCCACTCTCGACATTAAGAATACGATCGACCAATACAATGTTGCCCGCCCCGCAGGGCGCATCACTCAGACCGGCTCTGAACCCATTCTTCGCGTCGATACGCTCGCCAAAAACGCCGACACCATCGCTCACTATCCGCTGAAAGCCGATGGAACGCGCGTGGTCACCATCGGTGACGTCGCCAAGGTCACCGATACCGAGGTCGAAGAGCGTTCTGGTTACCGATTTATGAACAATGGCATGGCGAAAGACGCCTTGGCCATCCAAATTCTGCAAAACCCCGACGCCTCCTCGCCCATCACGATCGACGCGGCCGAGAAAGTCGCCCGCCAACTCGAAAAGGACTACCCCGGCATCAAGCTAGAGGTCGCCTACAACAACGCCAGCTTCGTCGATATCCTCTTCGAGAACATGACCCACGAGCTGATCACCGCCGTGGTCCTCACGGGCCTGTTTGTCCTGCTTTTCCTCGGCGAATGGCGCGGAACCCTTATCGCCCTCACCGCGATCCCGACCTCGATGGCGATGACGTTGCTATTCATGGCCGCGTTCGGCTTTAGCCTGAATTCTTCGACCCTCATTGGCCTGCTCATCTCCATCGGGCGCCTTGTGGACGATGCGATTATCGACATCCACGCCGTCGAGCGGCATATGCGGATGGGCAAAGACGTGCGCACCGCTACCATCGACGGCATCACCGAAGTCCGAAAGTCGGTTCTTGCTGGCACCATCGTCTTGGTTGTCGCCCTTATCCCGCTTCTGGTCTCGGGTGGCATCACGCAGCTCATGTTCGTCGGTCTCTGCTGGCCGATCATTTTCGGCGTGGCCTTCAGCTATGTCGTTTCGATGACTCTGACCTCGGTTCTCTGCTCGCGCTTCCTGCGGCATCCTGACGAGCGACGGGTCACCTGGTTTAGCCGCCTCATCCTCACCCCGTTCGATAACGGTCTGCACCGACTCGAAAAGGGTTACGAAAACCTGATCCGCTGGTTCTTGCACCACCGGTTCGCCAACATGGTCCGCGTCCTTGTCACCGTCATGATCGGCTTCGGGTTCTACTATTTCATCGGGAGCGAGATGATGCCTCTTGCCGACGTCGGTCAAGCCTCGGCCCAGCTCGAAATGCAGCCGGGCACCAGCTTTTCCGCCACCAAAGCCGCCGTCCGCCAGCTTGAAACCATCATGAAGGAAGAAGGGGCCGATAAGGGCTGGATCAAGAAGGCGAGTCTCGAAATCGGCAACGAATCGGGTCCCGGCATGCCCCAAGATGTGGCCTACACCGGCTATGGAGTGCGCATGGTCAACGGCGCTTCCGGCATGCTGACCTTTTCCGACAAAGACACCGGGCGCCCCGACGTCTGGCGTATTGTCGATCGAATTCAGAGTCGTGCAATGGCCGAGATTCCAGGCATCCGACGGCTGCAGATCAAGGAAATGGGTAGCGACGTCATGGCGACGTCCCTCGCGCCTGTCGCGTTGGTGCTCTATGGCGACGACCTCAATCAACTCTCCCACCTGGGCGAGGAAGTTCTGGACATCGCCAAAAAGGAAGTCGTCGACCCGCGCACCAAAAAGCCCGACATCGCCCAACCGTTCCTCACGTGGGAGATGACCAAGCCGACCTACACGCTGGTGGTCGACGAAGACAAGGCCGCAGCTCACGGGCTCTCGCCCGCGATGATCTCGCAACAGGCTTACTATGCTCTGCAAGGCGGCCTCACCGAGTCGTTCTATCGCCTACCCAACCGCCGACCGATCTCAATCCAGGTCCGCTATCAAGAGGATGCCCGCAATGACATGAGTCGGCTCGACGAGATGTATGTGACCGGCATGAAGGGCGAGCAGATTCCCTTGCGCGAACTTGTCAGGTTTGAACAGCGCAAGGCCCCGACCCTGATCGAGCACGACCAACTGCGGCGCGCCCTCAACTTCGGCGGCTACTACCGAAAGGAAGGTCGGCCCAGCATGGACGTGACCATGGACCTCCAAATGAAGGCCCAAGCGAAGCTGAACTGGCCCCAAGGCTACGGGATCGAGGCGCGCGGCGACATGACCCAGATGATGGACTCGTTCCGTATCCTTCTCAGTGGTCTTGCCATCGCCCTCGTGCTGATGTACTTCATCCTCGTGGCCCAATTCAACGGCTTCCTCCAGCCTTTGCAGATGATGTTCAGTCTGCCGCTGGAGCTTTCCGGTGTGTTCTTCATGTTATGGCTGATGCACCAGGCATTCAGTACCGTGTCGATCATGGGCGTCATCATCCTGAGCGGCATGGACATCGTGACGGCGATCCTCATGATCGACCTGATCTTGGAGTACCGAAAGTCCGGTGTGCCGAGGAATAAAGCGGTCATTCAGGCCAGCCCGCAACGGCTCCGCCCGATCCTGATGACGACGATCATCACCGTTTCGGTCATGGCCCTGATCGGCTTCCATCCCAAGTCCGGTCTGGATGCCTATCAGCCGATGGGAACCGTCATCGTCGGTGGACTCATCGCGGGAACGATCCTATCGCTGATCGATATTCCGATCATGCACACGCTAGTGGATGATCTGATCCGATGGTTGAAGGTGCGAGTTCTGCGTCAAGATCCCAATTCGCTGGAGCCGATCGAATAAGTTAGTCGGTCGGACTCCAGACCCGAGAAAATTCGAGTTGGGCATCGCGGTCGGGAATCTTTTCAAACCCGTCCGCGACCAGCGAGGTATCCGAGTACCCCTTGCCGATCGCTTCGATCACGACCTCCTGGTTGTGTACCCGAAAGAACAGTCGCCACGGCCCGCACGCCATGCGCCGCCGCCCATCCTTCAGTTGCAAAATGCGTCGGGTGCGGTGCGGGCTTGGGTCCACCGAGAGCAGTTCGAACGCTCGCTCGGAAAAGTCGATTCCTCTTGCCTCCAGCCAAGCTAGCTGGGCCGTGGCCGGCTCGACGACGGATATCGAGTAACGCGGTGCCGCCGCGAGATCGGCTTCCATTGCATCGATCCAACCCATTCGGCTCTCGGGAAAGGCGTCGATGGTGCGAATGTACGGCTTGATGTCGAGGATCGGCGTGCCATCGACCAGATCGAGCGGGCCAACCGTCAGGGTCAGGCCATCGACTCCGAGCAGTTGAACGCAGGTCAGGCCAATAGGATTGGGCCGATGCGGCGCCCGCGTGGCGAACACGCCTCGCCGCACGGCCGCTCCCCGCGGCGGAATCACGCGAGGCCGCCATGTCTGGTTGCGATGGAACCACCAAACCAGCCAAATCCGCTCGAACCCAGCGAGGTCTTGCAAGGCAAGATCGAACTTGTGCCCTTTCAATAGCTCGATTCGGTTCACCTCGCCCGATTCCGAATTCGGCTGGTGTGGCGCGTCGAACTTTAGGGCCATGCCCGTTCGCACGTAGCCGATCGGTTCGCAGGTCAGGCGGTCCACGCTTTCATTGAAGCACAACCGACCGCGTCGCCGCGATGCCGATCTGGGCAATCTCATGCGCGGTTCGGATCGAAGCATCGGTCATGAGCGCTTCGATCTGGTCGCCCGCCACCTGGTCCCGAACCACTTGGCACGTCCGCCGATACTCCTCCTCATCCGATGGGCTCATCGGCGCGCCCAGCCGCTTGGCCAGCGTCGCTTCCATCGCCATCATCCGCGCGGCATCGTCGATGCGGCCATCCGACAGGAAGACCGAAACCAGACCGGCGATGCACGACTGCACGCCCAGAATGTCGCCCATCTCGTCGAAGATCGTGAGGGCGCGGCAGATCAACTCCAGCGGTTCCACGTCCTCGCCCTCCAGCGAGAGAATCTTCGCCAGGTTCGTGCTGGCACGAGCCACGCCCGCCCACTGCCCAAAGCCGTCATAAATGCGCAGGCTCTCTCGCGCATAGTGCGCCGCCAGGGCCAATCGGCCCTGGAAGCGGGCCCAAATGCTGAGGTTGGAGTACGCCTTGGCGATACCGTCATAGTTCTGCAATTCGGTCTCGATGCGGAGCGATTCATCGAAGTGCCGCTTAGCGTCCTCGTACTCCTCCAACTCCGAGAGCGCAAAGGCGAGGTACAAGTGGGCCAGCGAACTGCCCGTGGTATCGCCGCTTGCATCGGAAATCGCGAGGCTTTCCTCAAGGAAATCCTTGGCTGGGAGTTGCTGATTCCGGCGAATCGACACCGCCCCAAGACCCAGCAGGCTGGACGCGATGCGCCGCTGGTCGCCCACCGTGCGACCCAAGTCGAGCGACTTCGAGAAACCGGTTTCGGCGGCTTCCAGCGCGGTCCGCAAAAGCTCCACCTGTCCGAGCAACTGGTACGCGGACGCCAGCTTTTCCGGCTGAACTCGGCCTTCGGCCGCCGCCACCAACGACTGCAAGCGATCGCGATGCCGGTCAAAAACGCCGTGCGTCTGCCAAAACCAACCGAGATCGACGGCGAGGTCGAGCGCCTCGTCGAACCGCTCGTGAGCCTCCAACCACTCCAGCGCCGCGATGAGGTTCGGCGTTTCTGACCGAAGTCGGAGGCTCGCCACTGCTCGCTTCGGCCCTTGTGCGTCGTGCGCCGCTTGCTTGGCAAGGCGGGCATAGTACTCGGCGTGGCGTTCTCCAAGTGATTCGATATCGCCAACTACCGATTGCTCCATGCTGAACCGCCGAACCAGGTCCAGCATCTCAAATCGCGTCGGTTGGGTTTGCGCCGCTGGCTGGGTGGACCAGATGAGGGCGCGCGCCATCAGACTTCGCAGGATCGCGGGCAAGCCGTCTTCGCGCAACACGTCTTCCGCCGCATCCAGCGTCCACCCGCCCCGGAAAACCGACAACCGACTCAGTGCCCGCTTGGTCGGTTCCGAAAGCATCGCAAAGCAGTGGTTGAGCGCGGCGTGGATCGACTGGTGGCGACTTGGCACGTCCGACGCGTGTCCAGACAGCGTCTCCAATCGCTCGGAAACCTCTTGCAGAAGGTCGTAAACTGAACTCGTCTGAGTCCGTGCCGCCGCAATCTCGATCGCCAGCGGAAAGCCCTCCAGTCGTCGACACAAAACGGCTAGCATCTCGGCCTCGCCCTCGGTGGGCTGGTAGTTCGGCACAATCGACCGAATCCGGTCGAGAAGCATCTGGAAACTGGGGTTGCCCAGCAGTTCTCGCAAGTCGGCAGTATTCGGCGGCACCGGAAGCGGGGCAAGGGCATGGACGACCTCGCCGTTCAGCCCAAGGCTCACCTGCGAGGTGGTCAGAACCTGGACGTTCGGACACTGATTGAGAATCTGCCGAACGACTTCGACTCCCGTCTCCACAAAGTGCTCGAAGTTATCGAGGATCAGGAGCGTGCTGGACGCATACGAAAGACGCTGAACCAACGACTGAGCCGGTCCCGGTTCAATTTCGGTCTGGATCACCTCCGCGAGGTTTTCATCGGGGTCGTGGGGAGCCAACTGCACATAGCAGACCTCGGCAAAACGAGGAGCCGCGTCGAGGCCAACCTGGATGGCCAAACGGGTCTTGCCAACCCCCGGTAAACCCAAAATCGTGATTAATCGCGACCGGTCGGACAGCAGTCCGCGAATCGCGTCCAGCGAGTCTTCGCGGCCATAAAACCGGGAAATCGGGCTTGGAACGTTGTGGTTAGAACTAGCTTCGGCATGCGTCACCGCCATCGTCGGAATGCTTTCGTGAGTCAGATCCTCCACCACCGCCAACATTTCCCGGCTTGGCGCAAGGCCTGATTGCTTTGCCATCTCGGCGTATTCCGCCATGTGCCGCCGGATGCCGCCGGTATTACCCGTCAGCCCGTACAGCTTCATCAGCCGGATATGGTGTTCCTCGACGTGCGGCTCCAGCCGGACGAGTTTGCGCTGCCACTCGATCGACTCGTCGAGGTCGTTGTTTTGTTCATCCATGGTGGTCAGCTCTTTCAGCGCCCGCACGTACTTTTCCGCCAACACCAACCGCTCGACACGCACCCACGTGTCGTTCATGCCCTTCAGCAGTTCGTCCGAATACAACCCTTCGGCTTCGACCAATCGCGCTCGCCGGTCGCCGGGAGACCCAGATTCGTCCAGAACCAAAGTCAGGAACCGCTCGACATCGACGTCGACCAGGTCCCGCTCGATGGCCACGCAGTTTCGGTCGGTCGTCAGCAAGTCTCGCTCGCCAAACTCCTTTCGAATCCATGCGATCGCCTGATTCAGACTCGCCCGCGCCGCCACCCGATCCGATTGCGGCCAGAACAGATCGGCAATCACTTCGCGGTACATAAATCGACCCGAATTCAGAGCCAGGTACGCGAAGAGTTGCGCCGTTTTCTGCGTCTGAAAGGCGTCGATTCTGCGCTCGGGAGACTCGGCGGACAACCCGCCGAACAGCTTGACCTTCCATCGTTTCGTCTGGTCTGCGCTCATGGAAAATGCCGATCCCGGTACCGACGCAGTATACGCCGTGCCCGGCCGTCGAACTTTGCCATGAAGAGCATTGTCAGTCTGCGGAAAAAAAGGCCCCCGCCTCCGCAGTAAGGGAGCGGGAGCCAATGTACATGGGGGTTTATTGGTTTTTTCGTTTACGAGAAATCAGGGCCAGAGCGCCAAGGCCGAGTACTGCGAAGCTGGCAGGTTCGGGAACCGGAACCATCGCGTAAGCGTGGGTTGCTCCGTTATGCACACCCGTGCCAACGATCACTCCGGAATCGCTGATGCCCATCGCCGATGACGACGTGTTCGTCAGCAGGTCCCATCCATTGCTGTTGACCAGCAGGTCCGCAAGTCGGTACGTGTTGGTGCCATCGTATAGGAACGGAATCGCAAAGGCCGAGGAGGCCGTTCCGACCACCCATCCGCTGTCGTTGACGCCCCGGGCCGAACCCTGGCTTGTACCGGTCGGGAGAGCGATGGCGCTCATGCCGCCGCCTGCCGTCCAGACGAACGGAAGCGAGTTCGCGCCACCATTCAGCGAGCTCGAACCAACCACGTAGCCCGCGTTGCTCACGTCGAACGCGATGGCGCTGTTGTGGCCGAAGCTGGTGAGCGAACCAAGCGACGAAGTCGTGCCCGTGCTCATGTCGTAAACCAAGCCGACGGTGACGGCGGCGTTGTTCGGGTCCCAGCCTTCGCCCACGACCAAACCGGAGTCGTTGACGCCAAACGCGGTGACAAAGTAGCTACCGTTGCTGGTGGTCGCCGTGATGAACGATCCGGTTCCGCCTTGGTAGATGACCGCTCGCTGGTTGGTACCGCTGTTGGCCGATCCAACCGCGACTTTGTTGTTGTTGACGTCGTTGGCATCGCCGAGGGTCTGGCCCGACGGAAGCCCGAGTTGCGTGGCCACGCCGTTCTCCCACATAACCGGCAATCGGCTCGAACCGAACGAGGTCGTTGCGCCCACGCCGACGACCGTTCCGCTATCGTTCACACCGTTTCCAACGCAGTAGTTACGGACTGGCGAGGCAAGATTCGAAAGACCAGAGAGGCCCCCGCCCTGGGTCCAAGTGTAAGCCTGGGTTTTGCCGGTGCCGAACGAACGTCCGGTTGCGATGCCGCTGGCCGAAATTCGAAAGCCTTGGGAGGCAGAGTCGGTCGAGTTAACGACTCCGAGGTCGACGATAGTGTACTGAGGTTGATCAGCGACAGCGGTGGCGCCTACGGACAGAACCGCGAGGCCAAGCAGACCCTTCGCGGAATTCATGGTAATCGATTTCATATCTTCTCCTTTGCCAGAGCCCCACCGCTGACTGCTGCGTCGCTCTGATGTTGGGCTGAGCCCCCAAACTGTCATCCAGTGTAGAGAGGAGAACTCTAAAAAGACTCAAAAATGCCCTGGTAGAAATGCGGGAACAAATTTTCTTGCGATTTTTCTCTGCCGACCAGGTTGCTCTGGGTTAATCTGGCGACATGAGAGCATTGGCGTTTGGAGTGGGGGCCGCGGGGCTGGCCGTGATGGTCGCAGCGATCCAACGTTCCGAGTCACCGGTCGATCGATTTCTGAAGTCGCTGACCGCCGATCAGCGGGCTCAGGCGATGAAGTCCTTCGATGATCCGTATCGGACCAATTGGCGATTCGTCCCGGCCTCGCGTGAAGGTATTCACCTAAAGGATCTCACCCCCGACCAAGCAAAGCTCGCCGCCGATCTGCTCCACTCATCCCTCAGCGACGCGGGCTATAAGAGGGTCGAGACGATCAAGGGCTTAGAGAACGTGCTCAAGGAAATGGAGGGCGGAAACCCTGGTCGCGATCAAGGACTCTACACCTTCACCTTCTTCGGTTCGCCGTCGCTAACTGCGCCTTGGGGCTGGCGGTACGAGGGTCACCATGTTTCACTGAACTTCACCTACAAGGGCGGTCGTTTGGTGTCATCCACTCCACAGTTCTTCGGCGCGAACCCGGCCGAAGTCATGTCGGGACCCCAAAAGGGTACGCGCGCGTTGCCCAAAGAGCAAGACCTTGCGTTCGCTTTGCTGGGCTCGCTCAACACCAGTCAGCTTTCCGACGCCCTGATCGCCACCAGTGCGCCTGGCGAAATCGTGACAAGCAACGCCCGCAAGGTTTCGATTCAAGAAGACAAGGGGCTGCACTACGCCGACCTCGATGCCAAGCAGAAACAAGCGCTGTTGAACCTGGTGAAGGTCTACACCGAAAGCCAAACCGGTGAGGAAGCCAAGCGGCGCTGGAACCGCGTCGAACCAAACACGATCGTGTTCGCGTGGATGGGCTCGACCAAACCCGGCAAGGGCCACTACTACCGAATCCAAGGGTCGAAGTTTCTCATCGAATACGATAACACGCAGAACGACGCAAACCACATCCACTCGGTCTGGCGCGACTTCGACGGCGATTTCGGCGAAGACGTCCTCGCGGACCACTACGCCGAGTGGCATCACTCGCCTAACTAGATGTCACGGTTCGGTACGCATTAGCTTGCAACAAAGCAACTCAGGTCGCGACGAACGCAGGGCTGTAAGCCCGTCTTAGTCCTAGCCCAGGTCGGAGTTTCGAATAAACGAAGCCCTATTCATCAGCCAAGGCAAAATACCCATGGATCATTTTCCAGAAAGGAATGGTTGAATGGATCAACCGATGAAACGGCGAATCCTCTTTGGCCTGTTCCTGGCATTCGCTGGAATCGCCGCCGCGACGGCTTTCTACCTCGAAGGCTGGTGGATTCCCAACTATCCCTCCGAACGTGATTATCCCGTCCGGGGCATCGACGTGTCACACCACCAAGGAGTGATCAATTGGAACGCCATACCCAAATCGGTGCAATTCGCTTACATCAAGGCGACCGAAGGTACCGATTACGTCGATCCGAACTTCACCTCAAATTGGAAAGGCAGTGCATTGGTCAACATCCGCCACGGCGCCTACCACTTCTATAGGCTCGATAAGCCTGGCATGAAGCAAGCGGAAAACTTTCTCAGGTCGGTTCCCAAGGTACCCAATGCGCTTCCACCGGTCATCGACCTCGAACTGGGTGGAAACGCTTCCAAACTTCCCGCCCCCGACGACTTTCAGCGCGAGCTTCGAACGTTCATTGAGACCATTAAAACCAGGTATGGCACCGAGCCGATGATCTACACCGAGCCAACCTTCGAATCCACCTTGCTCCGAGGCTTCCCCATTGTTAGAAGGTGGAAACCCTCCTTCTTCTTGCCCTTAAAACACGATGACCAATGGCAGGTCTGGCAGTACTCCGAAAGAACTCGCGTAAAGGGAATAAGTGCGACTGTCGATGCAGATGTCTTCAACGGTTCGCAACAAGAGTTCGATGCCTGGCACTGACAAAAGAAGCCGCTTTGTTCTTCTTCATTTCGTTTTCAGGTCCGACCTGTACGCTAAAGACAACATCCCACAGCCGGTGGCTTGGGAGGTAACGCGATGAAGATCAAATGTATCACGCTCGGTATGTTGGCAATAGCGCTGACATCTCTTTCGATGGCGCAGGGTGGCCCTCCAGGCGGCGGCCCTCCAGGTGGTTTCCAAGGCGGTCCCGGCGGACCGATGGGAATGAGGGGCGGCCCCGGCGGCAGCGAAATCGGCCTGCTCACTCGACAAGACGTTCAAGATGACCTGCAGTTGACGGCTGAACAGAAAACCAAGGTCGCGGCTCTGGCTAAGAAGTATATGGGCCAGCGCGGCGGCCCTGGTGGCGGAGGACCCGGCGGCGGTGGTCCTGGCGGCTTTGGCGGACCTCCTCCCGGAGGCGGCGGCCAAGGTGGCCCTCCAGGCGGTGGTGGCGGAGGTGATTTCGATCCCGACGAAATGCGAGCCCAGATGGAAAAACGACAGGCCGAAGAAAAGAAAGCCGTTGCCGAAATCCTGACTGACGCGCAAGAGAAGCGACTCGCCGAAATCAAGGTTCAGATGCAGGGCAACCAGGCCGTCATGGACCCCGAGGTTCAGAAGAAGCTCGGCATCACCGACGATCAGAAGGACCAGATTCAGGTCGCCATGGATGACGTCCGCGAGAACATGCCGCGGCCGGATTTCAGCAGCGGCGAGCGACCCGACCCGCAGCAGATGCAGGCGCAGATGAAGAAAATGCAGGCCCAAATGGACGAAGCCATCGGCAAAGTCCTTACCGCCGACCAAAAGGCGAAGCTGAAGGCCCTGGGCGGAAAGCCTTTCAAAAGAGTTGACCCGAAGCCTGGACAGGGCCGACCGGGTGGAGGAGGTGGCTAAAGAGTAAAACCGTCGTTCGCTTCAATAAATCCTAAGAGAGAAAGAGGATGGTCCATCGGCCATCCTCTTTCTTTTTGCTCCTACCGGACGGGCCGAATCTTCAGTGCTCGCAGGTTAATCGGGTGCCAGCCATCTGCGATGGCATGCACCGAAATCACGGCTTTGCCGTGCTCCTTCACTTCGATCCGTCGCAACTGCACCCGTTCGTACTTCTTGTAGTCCCCGGTGTTCGGCGCAGTGTAGGTCACCTGCTGGTCGCCGTACCCAACGCTGAACTTTGCCCCGCCCACCGAAGCGACCTCGGTCGAAACGGTGTAGATGCCAGGCTTGTCGATCACAAACGTCCACTCCAACCAGTCGGAAGGGTTCGTCCAAAATCCAAAGTTCTCTTGGTGAGCGTCGCCCTCCACCTGAAGCTCAGAGCCATGAATCTCGGCATCGCCTGGAACCAAGTCCAGGGTTCCGTCGATGTTCTGCATCACCTGTGGCTGAACCACCTGCAACTGGTCGCGAACCTTCAGAACGACGGTCGTCGAATACGGGTTCTGTGGCTCGTCGGGAACCTGAATTTCGACATTCTGCCCGACGTTCGTCGCCTTTAATCGAGTCCCGCCCACTAGCATCGAAGCCGATGTCACCGGGTTCAACAAGCCCGGAACCACGAGCTTTCCGTCCTTAGGCCAATCAAAAACGTGCAGGTACAGGGTTGCGCCCCGCCGATCGGCAACCTTGGTGCATCGACCCCACGCCAGCCGCTTAAACGGGCTGGCCGTTGTGGCGTAGATCGCCTTGCTGTTGTCCTTCATCCAGTCGCCGATGGTCTTCAACCGCTCGATGGACGCCGACGGGAATTGCCCCAGGCTGGTCGGTCCGACGTTCAGCAGGTAGTTTCCACCCTTCGAAGCGATATCGACCAGGTTGCGAATCAAGGTTTCCGACGACTTCCAGTTGTCGTCGTAGCTCTTATAGCCCCAAGTGTCGTTCATCGTCATGCACGTCTCCCAGTCGCGTCCCGGGTAGCCGGTCGCCGGGATGTACTGCTCCGGCGTTTCGGTATCGCCCTTGTAGCCGCCCCCTAGTCGGTTGTTGTAGATGATGCCTGGCTGAAGCTTGAGCAGAGGCAGAAGCTCGTCGGCGTACTCCTTGGTCATGCCAACCGGCGTATCCCACCAAAGGCACGAGACCTTACCGTAATTGGTCAGAATCTCGCGAACTTGCGGCACCGCTACGTTCTTGATGTACTCGCCCATGTCGCCATCTTGCCCTTTGTCCCAATGTCCACCTGCCGCCGCGCCGCCGGGATGGTTCCAGTCCTGGGCTTGCGAATAGTAGAAGCCCAGGCGCATGCCGTACTTTTTGCACGCCGCCGCCAACTCGGCCAGCGGGTCACGTTTGAAGGGCGTTGCGTCGAAGATATTCCAGTCCGAGACTTTCGAGTGGAACATCGCAAATCCGTCATGGTGCTTGGAGGTGATGACGATGTACTTCATCCCCGCATACTTGGCCGTCTTCACCCACTCATCGGCGTCGAAGTCGACCGGATTGAACTCTTTGGCGTAGGCTTGATACTCCTTCATCGGAATCTTGCCCGTGTTCATGATCCATTCGCCGATGCCACCGATTCGCTTCCCGTTATAGGTACCGGCGGGGACCGAGTAAACACCCCAATGGATGAACATGCCGAACCGCGCCTCGCGGAACCATTTCATCCGGGCATCGCGCTGGGCGGGCGTCTCGCCCGCATAAGGATCTGAACTAACCCCTTGCGCGAAAGTTGACGAAAGCAATGCAAAAGTTAACAGCGGTGTCACAACCCCACCCTACCTCGTAAAATTACCGAGGTATACCAACGCGGTGAATAATCCGTATTTGATTCACGGCCTTACGGTGGGGCCGATAACGGTTCGCCGCTTAGTCGAGGCGATCGGTGTGGAGCAGGCGGATGTGCTCGCCGACCCCGAGCGCTTCACCCTCCGCGAAGCCGTCGCCCACCTGGCTGATTGGGAGAAAATCGACCTCGATCGCATCCGGCAGGCCATCGCCCAGCCCGGCTCGACTCTGCAGCCTTACGACGAAAGCCAACGCGCGATCGACGAAAACTACGCCGAAGCTGATATCCTTTCCCATCTCGACCTTTACGCCAGCCGCCGCGCCGAGACCATCGCCTTCCTCCAATCGCTCACGGAGGACCAGTGGAAAGCCGTCGCCTTTCATCCCGAAAAAGGGAGCCTCACGGTGTACGACCAAGCCAACCTGATCCTCGGTCACGACACTTACCATGTCGAGCACCTAACTCAGTTTCTTTAGGGTGCCCGCTTCCATCGCGCCTGCCGCCTGCAAGGCTAACAACAGGGCTGCCGCAACGACGGTCGCGCCAAGGTGATACATGCCCGAGGCGCTTGGTACGATCAAAGGCTCGAGGGCCAGGGCTACAAAATAGGTCGCCAAAGCAACCGAATTCTCACGGTAGGCGAAAACGAAGACGGCCGCGAGGGCGATCACATGACCATTCACTAAGCTCATGAGCGATAAGGGCGAAAGACGAAAAACCGCTCCTCCCATTAGCACCGCAACCAAGGCGGCAGGCAAGGACTGAAGCATCAGGATTTGGGCAAATCCTCGGCCTCGATTCGGCTGGCTGCCCACCAAAACGCAAACGGCCCCCACAACCAGGGAGATCGCTATCATGACCAGTGCGTCAGACGTTTGCGACTGGCCCATTCGCGCGAACACGGCGGCCACTCGAGGGCTGTCATGAGAGTGCTGGACTCGACTAGCGACAAACACCATGACAATCGGAATCATGCCGACGACAAGCGATGGCCCCGGAGACTTTCCTTTGATCGATTCCCCAATCCTTCGCCACGTCAGACCGTCACTCCAAAAAAATGGAATCAGGGCCGTAACTCCAATGATCATCAACTCGATCAGGCCAATGTTGAGAGCCCAGAACGAGGATCGATATTCCGATATTGGGACCGCCTGCCAGACGATGATCGGGCTGAAAATCGCGATCAGGGTGACAAATACGAGTAGCCAAGACTGCTTCCGGATTGTCAGGCTATCGTCCACAAGGCCATTGTAACACCCTTGCGGTGGAGGGGGCACAGACCCTTTGGGAGTGCGAAAACCTGTTTTCGCTTTGGTCTGCGAAGCCTGCTTCGCCGAGGGATGAGGGGTGTTCTTTTGAATCTGGAAGCGGAGATGCTCAGGGTTCAAAAAACCTAAAGCCGAACCGCCCGAATCCCGTCGTTGTTCCATGCGGC
The DNA here is from genome assembly GCA_016125185.1 of Armatimonadota bacterium. NCBI lineage: Bacteria > Bacillati > Armatimonadota > Armatimonadota bacterium. The sequence goes on from WGMG01000001.1 coordinate 515,568, forward strand.
AATCACCACACGATGATTCGGCGAAGAAACAACCACCGGGTCTGTGCCCTTGGCATCCAAAACGGTCGGCTTACCCTTCGGCGCCAAGCTCAAAATGCCTCCCTTACCGACCCAAACCGTGTATAGCCCGCTAGGACCCCAGGCGCCCCAGGGCTGTCGTCCATCGCCGATCAAAGCCTCCTTACCCTTCGGCAGGCAGGAAAAAACCTGATCCTTGCGCCGCCAAACCGTGTCCACACCGCCACTGCTGTCCGGCACCACCATCCCGCCATCCATCGGACAAGCGTCGAGTTGCCAACTCTCGCCTCCCAACTTGATCGGAGCCGGAATGTCGTAGCTCGAACCCAGGGTCGAGGTCAAATACATGTCTCGATTGCCGTCCAGCGAGTTACGAAACATGACCCAGAGCTTGCCGCTAGAGTCGTAGGCCAGCGACGGGTGACAACATTCGCAGATCGATCCGCCCGGAGATTGGTACACCAGCCGATTCCGGCTCCAGGTCTCGCCATGATCCTTGGAGGTCGATAAGTACAGCTTCGTACCCTTTGAGCGCAAATCCAGCCAGGCGCAAGCCAGAGTTCCATCGGGGCCAACCGCCATCGCGTGCAGGCCCTCTCGCGCGGCCCCTGCCACATCGTCTACCCTCGTCGGCATCGACCAAGTGATCCCGCCGTCGTCCGAACGAAACGCCACCAAGTCGCCATCCTGACCACCGCCCTGTCGACCGTAAACCGCTGAAATCGTGATGTGATCGCCGTACGCGGCGATGCGTGGTCCACGCCTCATTCCAAGCGAAAGTCGGCCATCGTTCGCAACCAGGATCGGGCGTGAAAACGTGGTGCCACGATTGGTCGAGTAGGCGCAGTAGATGGCATCTCCCCGCCCAAAAACGGCAAAGACGTGGCCGTTGTCCTCCACCGCAAGTTGAACCTCCCGAAAGTTCGGATCGGTGGCGATCGAGACCACTTTGACCTTCTGAAAAGCGAGGATGGCTAACAGGGTCGTCATGCCTCAGTATAGTCCGGGACGACGGAAGTAGGTTAGGAGCTAGCTGGCTCGGGCGATGTCTTGTTCTGGCTAGCCTCCGACTTCCATTGAAAGTACACCGCTCCTGCGATGACTGCCAAAGCAAGAGCCTCGGGAAGCAGAAACTCTTGAGTCGTCAAGTTAAAGAAGCGCTTAGCGTAAATCGACACAAGATAGAGGAAAAATGGTAGGAGAGACCGCGTCGAAAGCAGGATCATCGCGCAATTTGTCGCTAGGCTCAATGCTGATGCCTCAAGCAAAGTAATAAGTAATTGAAATTGGTCATCTGCGCCCGTATATGCGAACGTACCGTAAGCGGTGTGATAGTTCAAAGGAATTGACGAGATTACGGCTACCAAGATGAGAGTGACAATGGCTCTTGCCTTGCTACTCTGGCTCGCAATAGCGATCGGAACCATGAGAGCAAAAAGTGGAAACACAAAGTATAGGAATATCAGAAAAGGACTCTGCGTCATGGGGTGCCAAAGCGGTAGTTCAGGGTGGGAGCCCGAGCCGAATTGGTTGGCAACCATGATGAAGCCGATTGGCACCAAGCCAAACCAGGCGTAGCGCGTCGGCGTGCGGAGCTGAGAAAAGATGCGCTTGTATGTCAGGCCATGCCGCCAGACTAAAGGGAGGATCGCGGCAAGGATCGTAGGCACAAACTGGAGGTAGCTCAAGACGCCCATTAAGGCATCGTATTTTTCGGTCCGGCCCAAACTTCTGGCCATAACCGAAACGCCGATGTACCATAGACTCGAAATAGCGATGAGAATTCCCAGAGTAGCCGACTGCCTCCTCTCGTAATGCCCATCCGTCATCGCCTCTAAGTTCACAACGCTATTCTTACATAGCTTTCGGAGAATGGTGGGACACAAAATCCTTATCCATCGTTATATCGAGCGAATGACCGCTCTGTGCTCTGAATCCTGAATGATTGAGTAATCTAGGCCATGCTCTCGATCCTCGCCGTTGCCGCGATTCTCGCGCCCCAAGACGCTAACAAGACCGTCATCGACAGTCTGCGCAATAAGGGCCTTTCCGAACTCGGCGCATACTCGATGCTCGACGAGCTCACTTCCAAAATCGGCGCTCGAGTCAGCGGCTCGCCCGAGGCGGCCAGAGCTGTCATCTGGGTCGGCGATAAGCTGAAATCCATCGGCGCAACCAACGTCAGCCAGATCGCCTGCATGGTCCCCCATTGGACGCGTGGCAAAGGCGAATACGCCACCATGGCCGAACATTGGAAACTCTCGATCTGCTCACTGGGTGGCAGTGTTCCAACCCCCCACGCAGGCGTCGAAGGCGAAGTGGTCGAGGTTCACTCTCTCAAGGAAGCCGAAGCCCTCGGCGCAAAGGCGAAAGGCAAAATCGTTTTCTACAACCGAGGTTTCGATCCCACCCTCCCCAACACCTTCGCGGCCTATGGCGGCGCCGTCGACCAGCGAACCTCCGGCGCAACAGTCGCCGCCAAGAACGGAGCCGTTGCCGTCCTCGTCCGCTCGATGACTCTCGCCAAAGACGACGCTCCCCATACCGGTGCCATGCGCTACGGCGATGGACCCCAGATTCCCGCCGCCGCCCTTGGCATCCAATCCGCCGACAAACTGAGCGAAGCCATCAAGCACGGTCCGGTCAAAGTCAAGCTCGTCCTCAACTGCAAAACCCTCCCCGACGAGCCGTCCGCTAACGTGATCGGAGAGATCAAAGGCTCCCAATATCCCGACGAAGTCATCGCCATGGGCGGGCACCTCGATAGCTGGGACCTTGGGCGAGGCGCTCACGACGACGGCGCTGGTGTCACCCAAGCGATGGAAGCCCTACGCCTGATCAAGGAGCTTGGACTCAGGCCCAAGCGCACCATCCGTGTCGTGGCGTGGATGAACGAGGAGAACGGCGGTCGCGGCGCAAAGGCGTACGCCGACTACGCCGCCAAAGCGACCGAGAAGCACTTTGCCGCGATGGAATCCGACTCCGGTGGCTTCATGCCCCGCGCGTTCGGCGTCTCGGAAGACAAACTATCCAAGGTCGCCGACTGGCTCCCATATCTCAGCGACTTCGGAATCGAGCGATTCGTCGCCGGTGGTGGAGACGCCGACAATGGCCCGCTGGCCGCCGTTGGCGCTGTACTCTTCGCCCTCCACCCCGAGAACCAACGCTACTTCGACTACCACCACTCCCGTAACGACACCATCGACAAAGTGAACCCGCGCGAACTCGAAATGGGCGCTCTCTCGATGGCCTCCCTCGCGTGGCTCATCTCCGAAGACGGCGATCGGTTGAAGTAGTCAGTACATCGGCTTGGAATCGAGATGATCGGTGATCTCGGCTGGCTGTCCCGCCATGCCGACGTAGGTAGATCCATGCTCTTCGAGCCAATCGAAGAGGTCCGATATATGCGTCGTCGCAAGGGCGATGCAGGTGTCGGCTGCTCCATAGTACAGATTAAGAGTGTCGCCGTCCTCGCCGAGTGTATAGCCGCAGGGGAACACCACGCGCCCCACATCGCCATGAAGCTCGTACGGCTGCTCCGGGCCAAAGAGCCAAGAGTCGCCGCGAAGCTTGCAGATGTTTGGATGCTCGAGGTCGAACAGCGCTAACCCTACTCGATAGAGGACGCCAGCTCCGTTGAATCGAACACCGTGGTAAAACACGAGCCAGCCCTTATCGGTTTCGATGGGTGGACAAGCGAGGCCAATGCGGTTCGCATCCCACCAGGCACCTCGCCTCGCGGGAAGCAAAATCTCGTGCGAACCCCAGTTGGTGAGGTCAGGCGATCGAGCAAGCCAAATTCCCGCTGGGCCATCGGAGATGGGACGATGGAGGAGAACGTAGTTCCCGTCAAAGCTGCGCGGGAAAAGGGCGGCGTTCTTGTCTTCCGGCTGCATGATCAGGCCGCCGTATTCAAAAGATTCGAAGTCCTTGGTCCAGGCGATGGCCACGCCGGGGCCGCTACGGGTGTAAGCCGTATAGGTGATGAAGTAAAGGTCATGCTCTGGCATGAACACGATCCTCGGATCCTCCAATCCCCAAAGTTCTTCTGGTCGCTTGTCCGGGTCGGGGTACAAGGTCGGCTCGGGGGCAATCTCCCAGCCGTCGATGCCATTCTTCGACTTGGCCACGACTAGATGCGAAATGCCGCGGAAGTCCTCGGCGCGGCACAAAAGAAGGGTCGTTCCGTCTTTGAGAGTCGTCGCGGCAGGATTGAACACCGTGTGGACAGGATAGGGCCAATCGCGCGCCGTCAAAATCGGGTTCTTCTCGCAACGTTCGACAAGACTAAAACGTGATGCCATTACATCAGCCTCACAGTGGCGGGATCAAGTTGGGCGATGGGTTGATGAATTCCAGCCAGTTTCATCTCCTCGCAGGCCGTAAGGTAGGCCAGTGTGGACTCCGCACCCTGATTCAGATTGACCGAACTGGGCTGCAAGCCGTCATAGCAAGCGCCGGTCTGTTGATCGCAAAGAGGAATTCCCAGACGGTTCTCCCCAAAAAACCAGTCGAAACACTTCCAGGCGCGATTGCGCCAGATTTCGTCTCTCGTGGCTCGAAAGGCAGCTAGACAGGCCGATATCATGCTTCCTACCTCAACCGGCTGCTGGTCGAACTCCGGTCGCTCTCCGTCCCGTTGGTAGACCTGGTCGCACCCGATAGGATCAAAGAATGTGCCGCCATCCTGTATGTTCCAAAGCCATTCGAGGCTCTCGATCGCATCGTCTTGCATCTGCCGGAGCCCAAGGATTCGGCTGGCGGCCAGATAGCCATTGGCTAGGGTCGCGTTGCAATAGCTCAGGTAGGGTTCAAACCACGGCCAGTCTCGCCTGTAATGCTCCTTTCGACTGTTGGAGAGCCGCTCAGCTCCCGTTTCTGCGAGGAGTTGTAGATTGGAAGTGAATTCTTCTCGACCGAAAAGCTGCTCGATTCCGAGCAAGCCAAAGGCGAGCGACCGCGGGCTAAGCCAAGATTCCATCGATGAAACGGTCTCCCCAAATAGCTTCATCGCGCACTCCCGATGGCTGCGTTGACTACATCGAGCGGCGAAACCAGCTAGGCACCAGAGGGCTCGACCTTGGCTGTCCTCCGAACCCTCCTGCTCGACCCATTGAGACTCGTACGAAAAGAAGTTTCGAAACTTTCCGGTCTGTGGACTCAGTGCGTAAGCAACGAACGCCAAATAGGTGCACGCGAGATCGGCGAGACCGATTGGCGGCAGATCGTTAGCCTCGACGATGAGTCCCGTAAGAAGTAGGGCCCGGCAGTTATCGTCGAGGCAGTAGCCTTCGGAGTACCGCGGCACCGAGAAATAGGCGTGTTGAATCAGGCCGGTGTCATCGGTCATCCGCCGCAGGTGGATCAGACTTAGTTCGGGAATGGTTTCCTTAATCATCGGAGTCATGTCTCTGATCCGCCGGACGGGTCTTGGCTGTGGCACCTCGATTTTGTCGAGAATGGTGTGGTACTTCGCTCCCACGGCCGGCCAATGCATCGAACGTCCAAAGGCGAGCGCCCTCTGTTGGATTTCAATTCGCCTTTCGTCGTTGCAAATGAGATCGGAAATGGCTTCCGCAATAGCCTCCGAGTTCTCCCAGGGAATGAGGATGCCCCTTCCCTCGGACAATATCTCCTCGGCATACCAATAGGGCGTCGAAACGATCGCCTTTCCGGCCGTCAAAGCGTAGGCTAGCGTGCCCGACGTAATTTGCTCGCGCCTTGTATAAGGAGTCACATAGATATCGGCTCGACGTAAGTAGTCAATCAATTCGCCGTGTGTTAGAAAACGATCGACGAATTCCACTGCGTGACCAATTTCCAGTTCATCGACCAGGCTGTGCAAGCCACGTCGATAGGCTTCGCCTTGTTGAGCCTTGACTTGCGGATGGGTGGCACCAACAATGAGATATCGAGTCTTTGGCGATCGGCGCAGGATGTCAGGCATTGCTCGAATCACGTGCTCGATGCCTTTGTCCGGCGAAAGCAGCCCGAAGGTCATCAGGCAGGGCTCTTCCAGGGTCGGGGAAAGAGCCTCAGTGGCTTCCGGTGCGCCGTGGTGGATCATGGCAATCTTTTGTTTGTCTACACCGTAGACTTCCGCAAGCATTTGGATCGCTCGCTTGCTCATCACGACAAGCTTGGCGGCACGGCGAACCAGAGACTGCATAACGATCCTTTGTTCGCTGGTTGGGCTGTCCAAGACCGTATGAAGAGTCACCACGATTGGCTTTTCGACTCCGTCCAACGCGTCTAGTAAGTAACTTCCTGCCGGCCCCCCGTAAATTCCGAACTCATGTTGAACGCATATTTTGTCAACTTCGCTTGAGCCAAGGTAGCTCGCTGCTTTGCAGTAATCACCCTGCTCATGTTTCCGAATTGTCTGAAAAACCTCGGGAGGAAACCCCACTGGATTTGCGCCGTCGTCAACGGCCAGTACCTTAAGTCGGACGTCGCTGCGCTGAGGCTCCATTGCGTCGAATAGGTTCTTCGCGAAGGTCGAAATTCCACACTGAATGGGCACATAGTTGCTCAGAAAGGCAATTGTTTGTTGAGTAGGACATTTAATCATCGTGACTTCCAATCAGGTGCCTTCGCGGCGTGGTCCGTACCCTTGAGGACGTCCTTCAGTGTGGAGAGATCACTTCTCTAGGTCTTGGGCCCGACCTTACAGGCTGTGAAGAGCTAGGTCCAAAGGAGCTTGATTCCGTAGCTGGAAGACCTCTTCGTTGGTCCCAATGGACCCATTTTTCAGAATGCCACAACGGGGGGCAAGTCGAAGACGCCCTGAATAGTACGGACGATCAATCGTCCAGGAGACCTTGAAATGCATGCGATTCAAGACATGAATTCCCTTTACGTAGAGAGCATTCGGGACCTCTACAACGCCGAAAACCAACTCGTGCGCGCCCTTCCAAAGATGGAGGATGCCGCAACCGACCCCCACCTGAAAGAAGGTTTCCGCAACCATCTGCACGAAACCCGAAATCAAATGACAAGGCTCGAATCGATCTGTCGCGACCTTGGCGTCCGTCCGGGAGGTCACGTTTGTCGGGCAATGGACGGGCTAATCCGAGAATGTGACGAACTCATCGACACCGTCACCGAGCCTTCGGTCCTTGACGCCGGTCTCGTGGGTGCGGCCCAGAAGGTCGAACACTACGAAATATCTGGCTATGGAACCGCGCGCGAGTTCGCTCGCCTCCTCGGTTACAACGAGCATATTGGCATGCTCCAAGAGACCCTCGACGAGGAATCGTCAACCGACTCGAAGCTAACCCAGATCGCCGAAAACTATGTCAATCGGCAGGCGGCAACGACCGCCGGATCGCGTTAGCCTCAACCCCCCGAGCCCCGTTTGCCCCGGGGCTCACCCAGATCACATTAGACGCAACGATAATAATCTATCGGTGCCGCTTCATTTTGTCCACCCTTCCTTGGGCCCAGCTAGACACATCCTCAATGGAGACAAACTGATCGTCTTTGCCCAACGCCATACCTTTAACGCCCATTTCACTTAGATCGTGCGCCATCGCTGGAGCCATTTGCGCGAGCCGAATCGTGACATCGTATTTTGAGACACCTTGTGCACCCAATCCAGCTTTGTGCATGATCATGGTATGAAGCCACGGGGATAGGACCTTTTTATGAGTCATCTGATCGTCAAGGCATGTACCCAAAAAGCGGCGTGTTTGGGCTGGGGCCGAATAAGTGAACGCCGCTACTGAAAGGGAGGGCGAAGTATCAGCGCCTTCAGACGATATGCCAACGAGGTGTGTCTGATCCCCCAAAAAATAGGAGCGAACTCTTAGGATATTTGACGTGTCAATGCCAGATTGCAATTGCTCTTCTCGAGGAATCGTTGAAAGAACCTTCGAAGGATCATTAGAGAATAATCGGTCACCAATATCACTGCTCAAGCTTGGCTTATGACGGATCAGGACAACGAGTAGTGAGATAACCGATAGAGATGCAATTGAAATGATGAGAGTTCGTTTCATGATAGGGCTTGAAGGTCCACCAAAATTGGCGGACCGATGATGCGTTAGTAGCAACCTGCGCCTGAATCGCAGTTGTAACCGACGTAGGGTCCCCACGAAAGGGCATAGTTTCGGTACCTTCCTGTGCCACCGGCGGCACATTGCCATTCTTCTACCGAATAGTCGGCACACGATGTAGTTGACGAATTTTCGGAACAACACTCGGGATCAATGGTCTTGATCTTTGTGCCGTAAACGCTACAGGCCAAGAGAGCTTGGCAGTTGTTATAGTTGTGGCCAGCAACAATAGGGGCCGAGATATAGGGGGCCGCCATAGCATATCCCGCCAATAATCCCCCCACAATCGATAGGATTAGATGTTTCTTTTTCATGTTGGTACTAATTTTGGGGCATTACTCACCCCAAAAGCGAGGAGTATTTGGGTTGCCTGTGTTGATCTTTGTCAGAAGGCTACCACCTAAGGAAACCGCTAGGCCACGATGCATAGCGTATATATCATTGGTTTCGGTTCCAGGGAAATCGCAGTTCGTGTCGTAAACTAGCGGAATATTCTGTCCGAGATTCTGTAGTCCTTTCAACCAAGTATCTTCGTCATAGGGTCGGTATGTAAGCCACCAAACCGTCGGGACTCCATCATGAATCCTCTCTCCGCAAGGGCTGTTCTTGCTTGAAGGAGGCAGAGAACGGACTGCGAAGTCAAGGGAATTAGTTGCGGACAAACACGGCAACCCCATTTGGCAAGGCATTCCTTCGGTCACGGAAGCATCTTGGTCAGCCTGGTAAAGCGAAATAGCAATATAGTGTTGATGAAGATTTTGTCCGGCCGCACTTACTTTTGAACTGATCATAGCTGACTTGAAGACCGGATATGAAATAGCAGAAATTACGGATACGATGCTTAAGCATACGAGTAGCTCTACGAGAGTCATCCCCTTGTGGATAAGTCTCATTTTGATCCTCCAAAACCATTTATGGGAATAGCACCTATCAGATGTTCTGTAACGATACCCTTGGAATTCACTAAAAACAGTTGTGGCGACGCGAAAAGTAGATTGGGTGTATTGCTTGCGTCTGAGGCAAAATATGAAGGTGTAATATCGGCCTTAGCGAAGTCACGAAATGAAGACAAGTCAATACTGGAAGGAGCCAAGAGAAGTTTCGCGTAGCCATATTCTCTGGATACTTTCGACAAATGATGAAGGTCAACTTTGTTGCAAGCTGAGCAACCTGTTGAGTAAAGAATAGCCAAACCATTACTTTGTTTCAAAAGGTCTTGCATCTGAGGGGACAATGAAAGCCGCTTGTTGACGATGTTTGGCATCTTTGTAGCTAACGCCGGAGTGGATATACATTGGTCGGTGTTACATCCGCTCCATACACGTCGAGAAATAAGCGCCCCAATGGGCAGAAGCGATACAAATGCAATAATACAGATAACCCCAAGTGCATCGGAAAAGCCTCGACTCTCGTACTTCATGACGTCATTATACAATGATGGATACAAAAGTGGTGATATTTGTATCACATCCTATGAAAAACTTGATGCAATTATGAATTCAGGCCGAAATGCCGGTCATCAAACATAATAATGGGACAATGCTTTAGAGAAATCACGTTAAGGAATTAGCCTCAGCCTTATACTGATTTTCGAAGAAGTGGTGCGAGTGTGGGCGATGGGTCGTTTGGTAAATTGTCAGGCGATGATTAGAGTCGCGCCTTTAATTGGCCCACCAGCGTTGGCTCTTGTTCGATGCTCTTCGTCGCCTGGATCGCTTGCAGGCAAGCCAGAAGCAGAACGAGTCCGACCCATTGCCCGATCTGAAGCGTCGAAGGACTGCTGATCAGCCCCAAAACAAGAGCGGTGACCGGAAAGGCTAGCTCGGCCAAGGCGGCTAAGGACGCCGGTGTTCGCTTAAGGCCCAAATAATACAGTGTCATCCCCAACGCGTCGGGCAGGAGGACGATCAGCGCGATCGGCCACAAACCGTCCACCGAGACATGCGCCCCTGCCGGGGCCGGAACCCCGAAGTTCGCCAGCACGAGGAACGGCAATGCGATGATGAATCGCCAGCCCGCCATGACCGGCGGAGAAAGGTCCTTGATCGCGGCTCGGCCGACGACCGTACAGGTCCCCCAGATCGTCGCCGCGCCAAGTGCAAGCAAAATCGAAGCAAGCTGAGGCGACTCAAACGCCGATTCAATCCCGGCAAACCCAAATGCCAGCAGGTACGTCGCCACCAAAGCCAAGACAAACAGAGGCCAAAACAACGGCTTGCGCTTCTCCTTCAGCGCCACTCCCGCCAGCGCGACGGCCACGACTGGTTGCACCTTCTGAAGCAGGATCGTCAGGAGTGGCGATCCCAAACGGTACGCCTCGGTCAGCATGATGGTGGCGAGCGCCGAGCCGAAGACGGCAATGAAAAGGATTCCAAGCCAATTCTTGAACGAGAGCCCCGTCCATTCTGCCCTTCTTAGAGCGAGAAACGGGATGAAGATGATGGCCAGAGCAAGGTGCTCGAAGAGGACGATCTGGATCGAAGAGATTCCCGCCGCATGCGCCTTCGGCCGCAAGACCAAATCCGACGCCCACAACATGGCCGCCAGCGAGACGAGCGGCCACCCAGTTCGTCTCGCATCGGAATCCATCTTCTTCAATTATGAATCAGGACCTATCGTGAGGGGCAGAGTAAAGATCAAACCCGCCGATAGATCGCTTCGACCGCCCATTCTCTCTGCCCCGACGGTTCGATATTCACCATCCGTAGAACCAAATTCCCGTCCTCCGAAGTCAACTCGATCTCCCACCCGAATGGCTCCGAATCCTCCCAAGTGTAGTGCCCAAGGCACGTGACCTTGGCGTCCGAAACCATGCCCGTTAGGTGCAGAACGCTCGAATTCTGGTGCCAAGAATCGCTCCATCCCATCGACGCCGTCCCCTTCTCCCCGTCGCAGGTGAGAAGAATGAACCCGCTCTGCGCCTCGCCTTCATATGTCCACGAATAGTCGATCTTGGCGTAAGCCTCGCTCGTTCCCAACGTCAATTCCAGCGTGGACTCGCAAGACAGCAATCGCGGATTCTCTGGTGGCCACGGCAGATTCAATCGCGACGAACCGTTCCACATTCCCACCAACGGCTGAACAAAACTTGGAAGCGACATGTCAGCACTATACTCCGACCCCAGTTGCTGCCTCCAAACATCGGCAAGATTTAACTCAAGCCGGGGGTATCTTGTCGATTGTGGATTCCACGCGGTTCGAGAAACTGGTGAATGAGCACAAGGACGCCGTCTACCGGCAGATGGTACGCGTCTGCAACCACCGCGAAGACGCTGAAGACGCTCTCGCGACTGCTCTCATGCAGGCGTTTCGAGCTTACGACAAGCTCGAATCCGATGAAGCATTCCGAACCTGGCTCGCCACCATCGGCCGACGCGTCTGCTCACGAATGCGCTCTCATTCTGGCATCCAAACCGCCTTCGAATACGCCGAGGAGCACGACTTGGTCGCTGACAATAAGTCCGAATTCGAGCTCGCCGTCCTCAAAGGGTGCGTGAAGGACGCCGTCAACGAACTCCCCGAGATCTACAAGGACATCTACCAAAAGTGCGAGATTGAGGAAAAAACCGTTATTGAAGCCGCCGAGGAACTGGGAATCACCCACAACGCCGCCAAATCCCGCCTGCTAAGGGCCCGGGTCATCGTTCGCGAGAAGCTCGACCAGTCCGTCTGCGCCGCCTGAATCGAAACCGACGAAACACGTCTCTTATCCAATAATGGGTTGGCTCGCAACACTTTTCATGGGATTCGTTCTCGGTCTCCTCGGCGGAGGCGGAGGAATCCTCACCGTACCAATTCTCGTCGGCTTTTTCGGCCTTACCGCCACTGAAGCGACCGGCAGTTCGCTCTTCGTGGTCGGCCTCACCAGCACCATCGGCGCGGGCATGGGCGTCGCCAAAAAGCAGACCGAAGTCGGACCCGCCATTCTCCTCGCGATTCCGTCGATGATCGGCGCGTTAGCGTCCCGGCGGTTCCTGGTGCCCATGATTCCCAATCCCATCCTGGGTGTCACCAAAGATCAATTTCTGCTCGGCGCGTTCTCGGTCCTCATGATCGTCGTGGGTATCCGCATGTTCATGAAGAAGAAGGAAGGTCACGAGCCCAAACACAACCCGATCCTCGTGGTCATCTACGGTCTGATGATCGGCGTCCTCAGCGGCACGCTAGGCGCAGGTGGCGGCTTCCTCATCCTGCCCGTCCTCACCCTCCTGCTGGGTGTCGAAATGGAAAAAGCCATCCCAACCTCGCTCCTTGTCATCTGCATCCAGTCTCTCGGTGGCTTTTTGGGCGAACTCGGCAAGCCCATCGATTGGAAGCTCCTGCTGTCCATCGCGTTCGTCGCGCTCTTCGGTATGGGCATCGGCCTCACGCTTCGCGAGCGCGCCCCGCGCAAGACCCTCCAGCTTGCCTTCGCCTACATGGTTTTCGCCGTCGCGGCCTGGATGATCTTTCGCACGGTTTCCATGAATCATTCCCCCGCCGGAGTGGCTCTCCATAGGTAATGATGAACAAATCCATCAACGTAAAGGAGCTTAACGACATGATTCAAAGTCGAGAGCCGATTCAACTCGTCGATGTCCGATCGCCGGGAGAATATGCCTCGGGCCACGTGCCCCACGCGATCAACATTCCGTTGGAACAGTTGGAGGCTCGCTTCGGCGACTTCACCACCGGCCAGGTCGCCGTGCTGTGCCAAAGTGGCCGACGGGCGGGAATGGCTTGCGAAATCCTTGAGAGCCACCACGATGGACTTCTGCTCGTCGAAGGCGGAACTCAGGCCTGGATGGATGCCGGCCTTCCGACCGTCTGCTCGGTTTCGAACAAGTGGTCGTTGGAGCGTCAAGTCCGCCTTGGCGCGGGCCTCATGGTCCTCGTCGGCACCATTCTCGCAACCCTCGGCTACTCCGCGTGGATCTATCTCGCGATGTTCGTTGGCGCCGGCCTCACCTTCGCTGGCCTCACCAACATTTGCGGAATGGCTCTGCTTCTGGCAAAACTGCCATGGAATCGTCCCTCGCGAAAGCCCCTACAACCCACCCAAAAGTCATACTAACAACAAAAGGACACCATGATTATTCGAAATTTCTACGATGAAAAGCTGGCCCAGGCGAGTTATCTGGTCGGCTGTGCGGCGACCGGCGAAGCGATCGTGATCGACCCGCTCCGCGACATCGAGCAATATATCGCGATGGCTAATGCGCAGAACCTGCGCATCACTGCCGTCACCGAAACGCATATCCACGCCGACTTTCTCTCCGGCACCCGCGAACTCTCGGCCGCGACTGGCGCAACCATGTACCTCAGCGACGAAGGCGACGACCTCTGGAAGTACGCCTTTGCCGACGACCCCAAGGCAGTCCTCATGAAGGATGGCTTTGTCATCAAAGTCGGCAATCTGACCCTGAAGGCCATCCATACGCCCGGTCATACCCCGGAGCACATGTCCTATCTCCTCACCGACCATCCGGCGGGCGAGACGCCGCACTCTTTCTTCACCGGCGACTTCGTCTTCATCGGCGATGTCGGACGTCCCGACCTCCTTGAGCGAGCCGCGAACTTCGTGGGCACCATGGAGAAGGGCGCACGGGTCCTATACGGTTCGTTGCAAAAGATCAAAGACCTGCCCGACTCCCTGCTGGTTTGGCCCGCCCACGGTGCCGGATCGGCGTGCGGAAAGTCGCTTGGTGGCAGTCCGGTTTCCTCGCTCGGCTACGAGCGAAAGACCAACTGGGCCTTCCAAATCAATAGCGAAGAGAAGTTCGTCGACGAAGTCCTCAGCGGCCAGCCCGAGCCTCCTTACTACTTCAAAGAGATGAAGCGGCTCAACAAGATCGGCCCGACTGTCCTCGGCTCCATGCCGAACGTACCCGCCAAGCAGGTCGCCGAAGGTCCACTCATCGACGTACGCAGCGCGGCTACCGTGCGCGGCAACTACTACCAAGGTTCCCTCGCCATCCCCAGCGGCAAAGGCCTCACCAACTGGGCCGGTTGGTTGCTCAAGTACGACGAACCGGTCACGCTGATTGCCGATTCCCAAGCGCAAGCTAACCAAGCTGCCCGCGACATGGCCACGATCGGCCTCGACGTTGTCGCCGGATGGATCGACCCAGTCGATCTCGATGCGTCGAAGTTTGCGCCGTTCGAAGAAACCACTTGCCAATCGCTCGATGGAACCGAAATCGTGCTCGACGTCCGCGGCATCAACGAGTGGCGCAACGGCCACGTCAACAGTTCAATGCACATTCCGCTTGGCTACCTTCGCGAGCGGCTGAACGAGTTGCCGCGCGATCGCAAGATCGTCGTCCACTGTGCCTCTGGCGGACGCTCGCCCATCGGCGTCTCTATCCTCAAGCAGGCCGGGTTCGAGCATGTCGCCGAAATCGCCGGTGGCATCACCGATATCACGCTCCGCTGTCCCACGTCCGTGGTTACCGCGTAGCGCTCCTCGGAACCTCTCCAAAAGGGCCGGATAACCTCCGGCCCTCCCTTTTTGTCGCATTTGGGACCTTGGTCCATTTCCGAACGCCCACTGCGTGTATCGGCGTGGAAGGTATTGTCGCCCACCAAAAGTCGGCGGCAATTTGCAAAGGAGAGTTCAAATGCTACATTACGCAGTCGTGTTTTTCATCATCGCGGTCATCGCGGCGATCTTCGGCTTTGGCGGCATCGCCGGTGCTGCGACCTCCATGGCGCAGCTTCTATTCGTGATCTTCTTGATCGGATTCGTGATCTCGCTTCTTCTCGGCCGACGCCGAACCATCTAAGTGGTGCAACCCTACTTACCCTCTCCTAATTTTCATCAGGAAATTGGGAGAGGGTGGCTCCTGACTTAAGTCAGGAGCCGGGTGAGGGTTATCCGCTAGAGCCCAAGGGATCCCCATGATTTTTCGGACACCTCGTAGGTTAAACTCACATCCATATGAAAGTTGGCGTGATCATGGGAAGCAAGAGCGACTGGCCGACCATGGTCGCCGCCGTCGAAATCCTCGACGAGTTCGGCATTGAGAACGAATCAGAGGTCGTTTCCGCCCACCGCACGCCCGAGCGCATGGTCGAATACGCCAAAACCGCTCGTGACCGAGGCATCTCGGTCATCATCGCCGGTGCGGGCGGCGCGGCCCACCTTCCTGGCATGATCGCCAGTCTCACCACGCTCCCCGTCATCGGCGTTCCCGTGCAGTCCAAAGCCCTCAGCGGCGTGGACTCCCTCTACTCCATCGTCCAAATGCCCGCCGGAATCCCCGTCGCGACCGTCGCCATCGGCAACGCCAAAAACGCCGGACTCCTCGCCATCCAAATCCTGGGCGCGACCGACCCCAAAATCGCCGAAAAGCTCGAAAAGTATCGCGAGGACCTGAAGTCAGACGTCCATCAAATGAACCAAGAACTCAAAGGTGAGATATGATCGCAACGTTAGCCATCGCCCTCTGCCAACCCCAACTCGCCAACTATCGCCTGATCGGCCGCTTTTGGCCAGAAGACGGAAGCTACACCTGCGAGTGGCCCGGCTCGGCTGTGCAATTTGCCACGGAATCCTCGAAAGTAACGGTTCATCTAAAGGCTTCGACCCCGAACGACCGTTGGCAGGTCCAGGTCGACGGCAAGCCCACCGAGGTTCTCAAACTCGACCCCAAGCTGGAGGACTACACGATCAATCTCCCCTCGTCGTCCAAGCATCTGGTAACCCTCGTCCGCCGCACCGAGTGCTTCTCGGGCGAGACCACTTGGAAGGGCGTCGATAACAACAACGTTCCCGCCCCGCACGGCCCAAGTCGTAAGATCGAGATCATAGGCGACTCAATTTCCGCTGGCTACGGCGTTGATGGCAAGAACCACGACGAACATTACAGTTTCGACACCGCCAATGCCTACCTCGCCTATGGCTGGGTAGCGGCCCGCATGGTCAAAGCCGACTGCACCATTGTCGCCTGGTCTGGCCGCAAAATGTGGCCAGACAATACCATTCCGTCCATCTACGACTACGTCTTGCCCAACGCCAAGAAGGGCATGACCGACCACCCCGACGACACCTCGACTCAAGCCGTTTTGATCAATTTGGCTACCAACGACTTTGGCCCAGGCATCCCCGACAAGACTAAATGGTGTGGCGCTTATGTCGATTTCACGCGCAAGGTCCGCTCTCGCTTCCCCAAGGCGCACATCTACCTCGCTACCGGAAGCATGATGACCGACACTTGGCCACCCAACGCCAAACACCTGACGACGCTTAAGGAATACCTCGACTCGATCAAAGCGACGCTCAATGACTCCAAGGTGCACCGAATCGATTTCGATCCCCAAAATGAACAAGTCGACGGCATCGGCGCTGACTGGCATCCGAACCAAAACACCCAAAGAAAGATGGGTGAACGCTTCGCCGCCGCGCTGAAGAAAGACTTGGGCTGGTAGGGCAAACTCCGCAACCCAATCCCAAATTCCGACCCACCAAGATGCCCCGTGAGGGTCCGAGTAATCCCTTGCTTGAGGCGAGAAGCTCGACTAGCGCTACATTCCCATCTCACATCTCCGATCTGCCGACAAACAAGGATGCCCCTTGGGGAAGGGCCCGGTGAGGAACGAACCGGGGCATTGCCTTAAGCCAGAGCCTCAAGCCGAAACCCTCAAACTCGAATCCAAAAACCTAATCCTCTACTTCGCCCGAGGCTCAACTCAATACGCCGACAAACAAGGATGCCCCTTGGAGAAGGGGCCGGTGAACAACGTGAACCGGGGGATAGCCTTAGGCCGGAGCCTCAAGCCTAAATCCCGAAGCCCGAACCCTAAAACCCATTTCTCTACTTCGCCCGAGGCTCAACTCAATACGCCGACAAACAAGGATGCCCCTTGGAGAAGGGAGGGTCCACGGAGTGGAGGGTGAACAACGTGAACCGGGGGATAGCCTTAAGCCGGAGCCTCAAGCCGAAACCCTCAAACTCGAATCCAAAAACCTAATCCTCTACTTCGCCCGAGGCTCAACACCCAACAAATTCTTCACCATAAAGTCCCAGAACCGCCGCCGCGCATACGGGCTTCCGACCGCCCCGTGCCCGTTGTTCATCACCGGCACGAACTCGAAGTCCTTGCCTGCCTTCTCCAACGCATCGATGACCTGATACGTGCTCGCCGGATCAACGTTCGTATCTTCCTCGCCAACCATCATCAACAATTTGCCTGTCAGGTTCTTCGCCAGCGTCCGGCCCGACTGCGCTTCGTATTCCGGCCCGATCGGCCAGCCCATCCACTGCTCGTTCCACCACAGCTTGTCCATCCGGTTGTCGTAGCATCCGCAGTCTGTCATCGCCGCCTTGTAAAATTCGCCGTGCGTCAGTATCGCGTCCAGCGCATTCTGGCCACCCGCCGACGTCCCATAGATGCCAACTCGGGTTAGATCCATCTGCGTCCACTTCTTTGCCGCCGCCTGCATCCACAGAATTCGGTCCGGCAGTCCCGCGTCCACCAGGTTCTTATAACAAACATCATGGAAGGCTTTACCGCGGTTATTGGTTCCCATTCCGTCTATGCGAACCACGATGAATCCCAGCTCGGCAACTGCCATTCCACCGGCGTACGTGTGGAACGTTTTCGGCACGAACGAGCCTTGCGGACCCGCGTAGATGTCCTCAATCACCGGATATTTCTTGCTCGGATCGAAGTTTGTCGGAAGGTACACGAGCCCCCAGATATCCGTCTTGCCGTCTCGCGCCTTCGCCACAAACCGTTGAGGAATCTTAAAGCCCGCCTTTGTCAGCGCTGAAATATCAGCCTGCTCGACATCGACCAATTTCTTGCCTGTCGAGGCATCTCGAACCTCAAAGGTCGGTGCCAGATCGACCCGCGAATACGTGTCGAAAATCACCCGATGATCTGGCGAAAACTCGACCGAGTGCGTCCCATCCGCCGCCGTCAAACGCACAAATCCCGTTCCGTCGAAGTTCACTCGGCAGAAGTGCAGATGATAGGGGTCCTCGCCCGCCGTCTGCCCGCTCGCCATGAACCAAATCACCTTCTTGTCGGTGTCCACCTCCACCACTTGCCGCATCACCCAATCGCCCTTCGTAATCGGCGTCGTGGTTCCGCTATCCAGATCGGCCATGTACAGTTGGCTCCAGCCCGATCGTTCGCTTTGCCAGATCGCATGGTGATGGTCTGGTAGGATTTGGTAAAAGGTCTTGTTCGTCCAGTCGATGAACGTCTTGGCTTCTTCCGTCGCTAAAGCCCGTGCCTTGCCTGATGCCGCATTGACCCCCACAAGCCGCATCACTTGGTGTCCACGTTGGTTGTACCGAAACACGAACTCGTCGTTCGTCAGCCAATCCTCGCCGTCCACGTCGTACGGATTGTTGTACAGATCCTCGGCGACCGGCGTCAGCTTGGCTGCCGCCACATCCAAAATCCGAAGGTGCGGTTTCGCCATCCGGTCGCCCGGCTTCAGATACTGCTGAGTCATCAGCCGAGGCTGAAATTGGTCCTTCGGCGTCGTCACCACGATGTTCAGCGGGTGAGACTCCTCCGGCTCGGTTTGGTAAAGAGCCGCATGCTTCGAGTCCGGCGACCACCAAACCCGTCCGCCGTACGCATTCGACTTGCTTCCGTCGGTCGAAAGCGGCTTCTCCTCGTTCGAGTCGGCATTCACCAGGTACGCGTTACTGTCCCGAAACACGACTCGCCACTTGCCGTCCGGCGACTCCCCACCTCGCTGTCGGCGCGGCGTAAACGGCACGCGCTTTCCGTCCAAAATCGCAACTCCCGCCTTTGCCTCCGCTCCGTAAATCGCCAATCGCGTGCCGTCCGGTTTCGAAACCAACCACAGGTGGCCCACAAACGTATTGCTTTCCCAGTCTCCGCCCGCCTCTAGCCGCTTGTACTCAACCGCGCGTCCTTCCGACAGCCACGAGATCACCAAGGTCTCATTCGACTGGTTCAAGAATCGAATCGAAGTCTGATCCCCGCCCCCATCGATGCGTGGCGGTTGCTCCGGCGGATACGCCTTCAACCCGCCCGCTTTGATGTCCAGCGGCGCCTCCTTAAACTCGTACGTCTTCAGGTCGATTTGGTAGGTCTTCTGCCCAATCTGGACATCAAGCTTGTTCATATCGGGCGAAAAGTCGAGCCGTGTGAACGGCAGTTGGTCCGCCGCGACCGTCCGACCCGTGATCTTCGAAACCACCCCCGCCACTTTCGCATGGTCGAAAGCCGGAGCCTTTTTGCCCGAGAGCGGATCGACGAGCAGGAACGTCTTCCCACCCCCTTCCTCCTGGCGAACATACCAAAACTTGCTGGTATTGCCTATCCAAGTCGGCGAAATCCTCTCGTTTCGAACCAATCCCCGGAACTGCTCGCGAAAGCCGTTCGCCCGGTCATAGTCCGCCTGCGTCCCCTGGCCAAGCGCGAGGGACGACCCCAACAAAAATACGGGCATCGTTAAAAGGATCAAGCTTGAACGATTCATGAATCCCATTACACCACAGCCACTTTCTCTCTGGCTACGCAGAGCCCTATTTCTAATGGCCTTCGCGGGTATGCTCAACTCAAACAACGGATTCCGTCTGATCAGCCCGAGCACCCATCCTAGTGGTCAGAGGGTTTCCGGTCGAAGGAACCAATGATTAACAGTTTCGATACGAAGAAAACGCTCGAATCCGGCGGCAAATCCTACACCTACTATTCGCTCAAAGCCCTCGAAATGAAGGGCTTTCGTATTAGTAGGCTTCCGTACTCCCTTCGAATCCTGCTCGAAAACCTCCTCCGATCGGAAGACAACAAGTCCGTCTTTAGGCAGGACATCGAGGCAATGGCCTCTTGGAACGCCAAGGCCGAACCCAGCAAAGAGATTTCCTTCACTCCCGCGCGGGTCATCCTCCAGGACTTTACCGGCGTCCCCTGCGTGGTCGATCTCGCCGCCATGCGCGATGCCATGTCCAACCTCGGCGGTGATCCCAAAAAGATCAACCCGCTCCAGCCGGTCGAGCTGGTCATCGACCACTCCGTACAGGTCGACGCCTATGGTGCCGAGGCCGCCTTGCTCATCAATCGGGACCTTGAGTTCGAACGTAACCAAGAGCGATACGAATTCCTCAAGTGGGGCCAAAAGGCGCTGGCCAACTTCCGCGTCGTCCCGCCCAACACTGGCATCGTCCACCAGGTCAACCTCGAAAACCTGGCCCGCGTAACCTTTGTCAATCCCGAAAACGTCGCCTACCCGGATACCCTCGTCGGCACCGATAGCCACACCACCATGATCAACGGCCTGGGCGTCCTCGGCTGGGGTGTCGGCGGAATCGAGGCCGAAGCCGCCATGCTCGGCCAGCCCGTCACCATGCTCATCCCGCAGGTCATCGGCTTCAAGCTCACCGGCAAGCTTTCCGAGGGCGCAACCGCCACCGACCTCGTTCTGACCGTCACCGAAATGCTCCGCAAGAAGGGCGTCGTCGGTAAGTTCGTTGAGTACTTCGGCCCGGGCCTCGCCTCCATGCCGCTCGCCGACCGCGCCACCATCGCCAACATGGCCCCCGAATACGGCGCAACCTGTGGCATCTTCCCGGTCGACGCCGAATCGCTCCGCTACATGCGCCTCACCGGCCGTACCGAAGAGCAGATCACCCTCACCGAGGCTTACTACAAGGCGCAGGGCCTCTTCTGGGAGCCTGGTCAAGCCGACCCCGAGTTCACCGACGTCCTCGAACTTGACCTCGGATCCGTTCAGCCGAGCGTCGCTGGTCCGAAGCGTCCGCAGGATCGCCTCCTCCTCAACCAGATTCGAGACAACTTCAACACGACTTTCAAGGATCAACTCGCCCCCGAGCCGGCCAAGAGCTTTGCTGGTGGTGTCGCCGTCCTCGAAGCCCCGACGGAGACCGAGAAGAAGGCGAACGCCGCCGTGGATGACGTCCACAACGGCGCGGTCGTCCTCGCCGCCATCACGTCGTGTACCAACACCTCCAACCCGTCCGTGCTCCTCGCCGCCGGTTTGGTTGCCAAGAAGGCGGTCGAGAAGGGCTTAATGACGAAGCCATGGGTGAAGACTTCGCTCGCTCCGGGTTCGCGCGTCGCGGGTGACATCTACACTCAGGCGGGCCTCATGCCTTACATGGAAGCCCTCAACTTCTTTATCGTCGGCTACGGCTGTACGACCTGTATTGGCAACTCCGGCCCGCTTCCTGCCGCCATCAGCAAGAAGGTCAACGACGATAATCTCGTCGTTTGCTCCGTCCTCTCCGGCAACCGAAACTTCGAGGGCCGCATCGGACCGGACATCAAAGCCAACTATCTGATGTCGCCCCCGCTCGTCGTTGCCTACGCCCTTGCGGGAACCGTCAACATCGACCTCTACAATGATCCGCTCGGTAACGACAAGGATGGCAACCCGGTCTTCCTCAAAGACATCTGGCCGACGCAAGCCGAAGTCGCCGAGGCTGTCGCTGGAGCCGTCAATACCGGCCTCTTCGACCGCCACTATGCCGACGTCTTCAAGGGCGACGAAAAGTGGCAAGCAATCAGCGTCACCGGAGCCGACCGGTTTAGCTGGGACGAAGCCTCGACCTACATCAAAAACCCGCCCTACTTCGAAGGCATGTCCGCCGAAGCGCCAACCACCGTCCCCGACCTCCACGAAATGAAGGTTATCGCCCTCCTCGGCGACTCGGTGACCACCGACCACATCTCACCGGCCGGTTCGATCAAGGCCAACTCCCCCGGCGGTCAGTTCCTGATCGATCGCGGCGTCGATCCCAAGATGTTCAACAGCTACGGCTCCCGTCGAGGCAACGATGACGTCATGGTTCGTGGCACTTTCGCCAATATCCGTCTCCGCAACCAGCTCGCACCTGGCACTGAGGGTGGCTACACGACCTATCTTCCGACCGGCGAAGTCGAGTTCATCTACGATGCCGCTATGAAGTACAAAGCGTCGGGCACGCCGCTCCTCGTCATCGCAGGCAAGGAATACGGAACCGGTTCCAGCCGTGACTGGGCAGCCAAAGGCACCTTCATGCTCGGCATCAAGGCCGTCCTCGCCGAGTCCTTCGAGCGCATCCACCGCTCCAACCTCGTCGGCATGGGCGTCCTGCCGCTGGAGTTCACCGATGGCCAAAGCGCCGCCAGCCTCGGCCTCGACGGTCACGAGACTTACGACCTCGAAAACCTCGCTCAATCCGTCGCTAGCGAGTTCAAAGATGGCAAAACCCTCACCCTCAAGGCGACCAGCAAAGATGGCTCCACAAAGAGCATTAAGGTCAAGGTTCGCATCGATACGCCGCAGGAAGTTCAGTACTATGTCAATGGTGGAATCCTGCAGTTTGTCCTCCGCCAACTGCTGAACAGCTAACAAGAAGGGACGTCCGAGCCAATCGGGCGCCCCTTTTACTAAATTCTTGTTCCCCTTAAACCCTCAAAGGTTCTAAAATCAAAGTTCTAGCGAGGTTTAGTGGGATGAACTACTTTGTAATTGGAAACGACGGGCAGAAGTACGGACCTGCCGACATAGCGACCCTGAATCAATGGGCGCAGGAAGGTCGACTCACTCCGACCACCATGCTTGAGGATGCCGCCACCGGCCAGCAGACCATGGCATCCCAGATGCCTGGAATCAGTTTTCCGGTCGCCGCGCCCGGAGCGCCGTCCTATGGCCCAACCTATCAAGCTGGCAACTTCACGCCTGGCGGCATGATGGACGATGGCAGCGGCGACATCACGAAGGTCTGGATTTTCTCGGTACTCGCCATCATCCCTTGTTGTCCCCTTATCTTCGGTATTCTCGCCATCGTTTTTGCCAGTAATGCTCAAAAGAAAGGGCACCCTCAGGGCCAGACGGCCATGATCATTGCGGTGGTTGCGCTAATAGTCGGTATTGGCATAACTACCGGAGTTAATCTGTTCGGTTTTCGCGGTTTCCGGTAAGGTGTTTGTGCCCTCTCTGAATGATCGAATGGCTAAGAGGGGGAAATTCCTTTATCAAGAATCTCAAGGCAAATGCAGTACTACCTAGTCGACCCATCTGGACAAAGATATGGCCCTGCCGACTTGGCAACCCTTAACCAATGGGCTCAGACCAATAGGTTGCTTCCCACGTCTATCCTTATCCATGCCGCAACGGGCCAGCAAGTCGCGGCATCCCAAGTCCCAGGTCTGTACTTTCCGATGCAGGGTGGCAATCCAGGCCCACATCAGCCATATCAAACCTACCCTCGCGCCGATGTTGCATCGGCTGGGCAGGGCGAACTGACTGCCGCGTGGGTCCTTGGCGGAATAGGCCTTCCCATATCGCTCTTCTTCGGTCTTTGTTGCCCTATCATATCGGCCCTGAACGTCTTTTCAATTCTCGGAATCATTCTCGCCCACCGTTCCAAGCAACTAGGCAATTTGAGAACGTCAGGTGCGATGTGGCTTTCGATCGTGGGAGTCGCAATTGGTCCAATTGCGACCGTAGTGATCCTCGCCTTAGCGGCCGCCACACCAAACAATTAGCCAATGCAATTCTACGTCGTCGACGAATCCGGACAACGATACGGTCCTGCCGACTTCATGACACTGAACCAGTGGGCCCAACAGGGGCGCATCCTTCCCCACACCGTCCTCGAAGAAGTCGGAACCGGTCGCCAAACAACCGCCGCTCAACTCCAGGGCCTTACTATCCCCAACGAAAACGCCTACCGGTCGCCCTACCAAACCAGCCCTAACGTCTACCCCCGCATCGTCGAATCCCAAGCCGACAAGCTGGCTGGATGGGCCAAAGCCCTCGGAATTTGCGGGCTACTATGCTGCCCCATCTTTTCGGTCATCGGAATCTTCGTCGGCATTGCCGCCCATACCCAGGGTTCAACCAAGGCCCGGGGACCCATCATCCTCTGCGTCGTCACCCTTCTCATTTCCATCCTCGGTTTTGTGCTTTACCAAGTAGCCGTCCAAAGCCTGATGAATTCCATGTAGCCGATCCGTCACGAACGCAATTCGATCATTACTTTAGTCAAACCCGAATCGGCTTCAATCCGGTTAAATAACCGTATATGTTTCTTCCTCTGACGTTAGGGGCCATCCTTTCTGCGCCAATTCAGCACCAACAGATCTCTCCCGGCAAGCCGATGAGCCAGTGGCCGATTTCCAAAGTCGTTCCCCTCAACCCACAGGAAAAGCACTTCAAGAAGCTCGTCCAGCTCACGTTTGGCGGTCAAAACGCCGAAGCCTATTGGAGCCTCGACGGCAAAAAGCTCACTTACCAAACCCTTCAGCCCGAGTATCCCGACGAGCAAATCTTCACGATGAACATCGACGGAAGTCACAAAAAGCTCATCTCGACCGGCAAGGGCCGCTGCACCTGTAGCTACTTCTCGCCCGACGGTCGCTACGTCTATTTCAGCTCCACCCACGAAAAGAACGAGGGCCCGCAAAAAGCCGTAGACCACAGCAAAGGCTACGTCTGGATGGTCAATCCTGACTTCAACATGTACCGCCGCAATCTCCGCACTAACAAGCTGGAGACCGTCTACCAAACCGACGGCTACGTCGCCGAAACCACCATCGACCCCAAGGGCAAATACCTCACGTTCACGAGCGACAAGGACGGAGACCTCGAAATCTACCGCTCCGATATGAACGGCAAAAACGTCAAGCGCCTCACCTATCACCCCGGCTACGACGGCGGACCTTTCGTGAGTTGGGACGGCAAAAAGATCGTCTACCGCCGCGACGTCATCTCAACCCCCGACGAGCTCGCCGACTATCAATCGCTCCTCAAAGACCATCTCGTCCGCCCCACCAAGTTGGAAATCTGGATCATGACCGCGGACGGCAAATACAACCACCAAGTCACCAACCTTGGCGGCGCATCCTTCGCCCCGTTCCTCATGCCCGATGGCAAGCGAATCATATTCTGCTCAAACTTCGAAGACCCCAAGGGACGCGAGTTCGATCTCTACATGATCAACACCGACGGCACCCACCTGGAGCGAGTGACCTACACCGGCGATTTCGACGGCTTCCCGATGCTCACCAAAGATGGCAAGAAATTGGTCTTCTGCTCGAACCGATACGGCTCAGTCCCCCACGAAACCAACATCTTCGTCGCCGACTGGAAAGACTGAAGGTTAATGACGTCGAAAGACCGATCCCAAAGGGATTGAGACCTAATTTCCTCTCCTCCTAGGAGAGGACGTTGCCGCGACGAAGGAGCTTGTCGTTGGACCCCGCCGAAGGGAATTAGAGCAAAGCGGAGCCGGGGCACCAGGTGCGGTAGAGAATGAAGATGCTCCACCATCGCACTCAAATCGACCAAATCATAGTGACGTCCAAAGACCGATCCCGGAGGGTCGCAGACCATAGCCCGGGGTGCTTGCCACCCCGGGAAAGTCCCGTAACAAGAAAGAGTCCAAGGAGTCCCGAGAATCGGGACGACCAAAAACCCCTGGCCATAGGGCCTAAAACTTTGAGCAACGACAAACCCAATTTCCTCTCCTCCTAGGAGAGGACCTTCGCGCGACGATAGGAGCTAGCGAAGAGGTGAGGTAGGGAGCACTTCGCTCTCCAAGCTCAATTACGAACCCCAATCGCCTTTAACGCCTCGACAATCTGCGCCCGCGCCGCCTCCGGCAAGGTCTTCATCGTGTAGCTTGCCTTCGGCTTCGCCGGAACATCCAATTCGGTCTCATACTCCTTCTCCCCCAACCGGAAAACCGCCGTCAGCGTATGCTTCTCCTCCATCTGAAACGTCTGGCTTTCTTTCAGCGAACCGTCCTTCAGCCGCCCCGCCACCTCCAAATAACCGACCGGATCCGAGTCCCCATCCAGATAGTAGATGTACTGATCCTCCTGTCGCGCCCCAATCGAAATGCCCTCAATCCCGTTCGGCATGCTCAGCCGCGCCGGACAAGCAGCCGGGTCGGGCAAATTCAGCGGGCTCAACTGGTTCAGGGCGCCAGACCAAACCAAGTCAGCAAGGTACTTCTGAGACCGTTCGGGCAGGCTCGCCGATGGAATCCAACCGCCTTTCAGGCAATAGTCCAACTGCTCCTTCGACAGTGGCCCGAGAACCGCCGTTGGCGAGCCGTAATCGAACCCATTCGGAATGTACGCCTCGTTCGGAACCCCATACGCAAATACCGACGCATAGTAGTAGATGTCGATCTGATGCAGTTTCGCGAGGAGCGTGTCGTGATCACTGGCCGCGCTCGACCGTGCCAAATCCTGCACTAGCTGTCGATCCAGCCGCCAAGTCCGGTTTTCCAGGGGATTCTTCGGTCGCCCCAAAACCCATCCGTCCTCATCCACCCGCGTCATGCCAATTGGTGCCGCATCGTCCCCCACTTTCACCACAAAGTTCGCTGGCCGGTAGAGCGCCTTGTCTTCCTCCAAACTCACCAGCAGCGGCTTCGAAACCGAATGCGCAAAGTCTATCCAGCACGGCCCCTCCACAATGCCAAGAGGGTCGGTCGTCACCGCGTTCTCCATCACCTTCGCTCCTTCCAAAAACAGAGGCGACTTCCGCAATCCCACCAACTGGTCCTCCTCAAAGGTTCGAATCAATCGCGCCCGAAACTGAAGCCGATCCTGCAATTCCTTCGACAACGGAAACGCCTCCCCCTCGATTTTCAGGTTCAACAAAGCAAAGAATCCGCCCAGCGCTCCCCCAACCGACTCCCAGTTTTTGTCGAAATAGACCGCATTCAGGCACGGCACGTCTACCAGTCTCGTGAATGAAAAGACGACATGCTCCGTCCGCTGCGTATCCGTAGCTTGCATCGATCGCGAAAGCTCGACTTCACGCTGGAACTGCTCCAATGGTCCGGAGAGGTCAATCTTAAGCGGAATCTGACCCGGCAAGCCGTTCACCGCATACTCGCTATAGTCGGGTGCCAACCCATCAAACGAAAACATCGAAGGCTTCAAAAGCGAAGCCAGATTCTCCACAAATCGGTAATCCGGTGACCGCATCCGCAACTCCCTCCGCCGCGCCGAACTCCAAACACCTTCGCCCGTCCTCCGATGAGAGTCCTTGAAGTCCTGCCAGTACTGCTCGGCCTCGCCCGCCGTCCACTCCGCTTTGGGTGCCTTCGCCTTCAGCCCGTCCAGCTCCATCTGGATGATGGTCTGCCGCGCCTGCCGGTTCCAGTCCTTCTCCTCTTGCTGTTGCTTGCCCGATTGCCCCAGCCACCATCCATCCTCCTTATGGCTCCATTCGGCATGGAGAACCGTGGCCAACCGAGCCTTAACCGCCTCAACCGACTGGTTCGAAAACGATGCCGCCAGCACCTCGTTCTTCAAAAAAGGTGGACAATGAAACTCCTCCCCTGCCTGCCGGGAAAGCTCTTTCAGAAACAACTCTAAACGCACACCTGGATTTTCGATGGTAATTGTTGAACCCACCAGTGCGAAAATTGCTAGTCCGACCACAGGCACATTCTACGACGGCAAGATCAAACCACCAATAGGGAGCTAGTTAGAATTGCCACCGCCCCTTCGCTTGATCTCTTCCAAGACCATGTTCTTGAGGTTCTGCGGTAACGACTTCCAAGAGTACTCCGTCGAACCGATGGTTGGCGGGTCGGTGTAGATTTGTTCGTCGGTCCCCTTTCCACTAAAGAAGGTCAGATGAAGAACTCTCCAAGTGCCTGCCTTCACAAAAGGCACATTCAAATCGGACTTGTCTTCCAACATTTCTTGGACCAGTCGTGCGATCGCCCGGATGTCCATTTGTTGCCCTTGACCGCTAGCAGTGTCAAGCACAACAAAAGCTGGCTCCTTCGCCCATTGTGCCTGGTAATACATGCCCGCGAGTCCATGAGGAAAGAATAGTGGTGACCAATTCTGAGCATAACCCTTCTCGTCGCCGACAGGTAGTAGAGATTCTCGATATGCCATATGCAGATACTTTAGAGCGTCGTTTGGTAGTGAGCTTACAGGCAGAACTCCAGAGATGGGGTTTGGACGGACTTCGGCCTTCCATGCCGACCAAAAGGCCGCAGTCGACCAGAGATCTGTCGTCGCTGTGAAGTCGTACTTAGCCAGGTCCGTCCCCAAGGGAGTGCTCCCATAAATTGTAAAGTCTTGCCTAACCTCGACTGCGTCCAGTTGTTGTTCGATTGTTGGTGAGGTGTTTCCTTCGAAATCTGCCAAGACCTGAATCTTAGATCGATCGAAGCGGCTGAATCGATTGTACAAGGGGTCAACTGGACGTCCGAGAACCCAGCCGTCTCGGTCACACCGCACCATTCCCGGACAAACTTCGGATTGCTTGAGCGTTGGTACGTAGAGTCCAATGGTCGTATTGGAGCCCAAGTCTTCGAGGCTGGCCAGCACCGGCTGATGGACGCTCTTTGCAAAATCCAACCAGCATGGCCCGACCAGCAGAGATAAGGGGTCGATGGTCACAGCGTGCCGGAGAACCTGGCGCGCCTTCTTGAGGCTTTGCTCCACCTCGGGTGGCCCCTTGCTTTCTTGCCAAGGCGACTTTCTGAGGGTAACCATTTTCTTGGTTTGGTCCGATATTTGAAAGTCCTCGCCGACGGCTTGAGTTCGCCTGCGGAGGACGGCAGTTGTCCAGAATCGCTGAAAATCACCCTTTCCGTTGTAAAGAGCTACATCGATGCGAGGGAAGGGTTGGTTCGAACTAGTTAAGTTGAGGAATACTCCGTCATCCCACATATCAAACGTAGCGCCAGACTGGACGAAGAACGAAAGTGCTTCTTCTCGCTTAAATTGATCTAGCAGAGGAAGAAACTTGTCGCCTAAGTTGATTGTTTGCGGTTGGTTACCAACTGAATAGATATTGAAGTCAAGACCGAGAGAGTCTAGAGGAAATGTAGAGGGCTCCAGTTGCGAAAGAATGGCCATGCTGAGACGGGCTTGAGGTCCTAGATTCACAATTCGGAAGGTACTTCCTTTGGGGAGCGTCCCCTTCTTCCGACGTTCACTCTCGACAACTTTCTGACGGTCAAAATCTTCGGCGTCTGCGGTGGTCCACTCTTTAGTCGGGGCCGCTTTCTTAACCGCGTCAAGGAGAGTTTGAAGATTGCGACGTCGCAACTCTCGGTGCCCCCGCACCTCACTTTTCTTCTGCTCGTCGGTTTGGCTGAGCCACCATGTTTCGCCCTTCTTTTCCCAAGTAGCGTTGAGCACGAAGGCCAACTGTGACTTGACCGTCTCCAAAGGCTGATCCTCAAAGGCGGCGACGATCACCTCATTCTTCAGGATCACAGGACAAGCAAAATCTTGTCCCGAGACCCGCGAGAGGTCTCGCAGAAACAATTCCAACCGCTCGCCCGGTGTTTGGAAGCTAACCACGTTCTGAAAGAATCCGGCCAGAAGCAGAGCCGTCAACATCTATCAGCATTGTACGGAAAAGGTGCCGTTTTGGTTAAAGGAAAAGCCCGCCGTCCACCGTCAGGCACTGACCAGTGACGTACGCCGCATCCGCCGAGGCCAGAAATAGCACGGCCGGTGCGATGTCTTCCGGCTTGCCCAGTCGCCCTGCCGGAGCCTTTTTCACAACCTCGTCGCGAAACTCTTCAGGGAGTGCTTCCGTCATATCGCTCTCGATAAATCCGGGCGCAACCGCATTGCACGTGATCCCTCGCGAGCCCAATTCCTTCGCCACCGACATCGTGATCCCCAACAGGCCCGCCTTCGAGGCCGAATAGTTCACCTGCCCCGCCCCGCCGTGCAATCCGATCACACTCGTGATGTTCACGATGCGCCCATATCGCGCCTTCATCATCGGCTTAGCCACGGTCTTGATGCAGTTGAAAGCGCCCTTCAGGTTGACGTCCACAACTCGATCCCAGTCTTCCTCTTTCATGCGAAGCATCAGCGTGTCCCGCGTAATTCCCGCATTGTTAACCAACACGCTCGGCGTCCCCAGGTCCGCGATCACGGCCTCAAACAAAGCCTCCACCGACTCGACCGAACTCACGTCGCAGGCATATCCCTTTGCCCCGCCGCCGATCTCCACCGCCGTCGCGCTCGCCCCGTTCTCGGTCGTCGCCACGCAAGCAACCTTCGCCCCCTCGGCCGCAAACGCGGCGGCGAGAGCCTTCCCAATCCCCCGACTGGCTCCGGTAACGACAACGACTTGATCCTGAAAACGCATCAGGGAAAATGTTACCGTTTCCTCGCCAACCGAACGACGTTGAAGTCATTGATGCGGGCTAAGACTTTTCGTCAGGAATGACATAGCTCTTCCCGTCCAAAACCCCGGCTTCAAAAAGCTCCAGTACTGCCGGAATTAGCACGACTAGCTGTTCGATAACTGTGAAGAGAGGAACAAGGGTGACAACCGCAAGTTTTCGTTTCGCGATATTCTGCTGAAATCGAAGGTTCTTGTCGACCGTCAAGAAAACAGCGAATTGTCCGTCTTCTGCGGCACTCAATAACTTGCCGTTGGTTAAATCTTCCCAACCAAGCTCTTTTGTATGAAGCACCTCATGACCAGGCAGGTGATTCTTGAGACGGATGTCAACGCAATGATCAAGAAGAATTCGCATCAGCTAGCGAGTTTTAAGCCCAAAATCTGTCGAAGCTGATTCTGTTCATACTTGAGAACAGCCTCAGCTTGTTCGCGGGTGACCCCCGGATAGCCTTCAAGAAAGAATTCGATCGTGTGATGACAAATCAATGCGTCGAGGAGAGCTTCCACCGGCACCCTTGTTCCGACAAAGCGAACCGCCCCACTTAAAGTGTCGGGGCTACTGGTCAGAATGTCCTGCAGTTCGGAAGGAATTTCCATTGCTCTATGGATGATTGTACGTCAACCAAGCTTTTATTACGTACCGGAGCCAAATCGTGTCCCAAATCTAAAGCCTGAGCCAAACCAATCTCGCAATGGGTAGAGGCTGATTTGGGGGATGCGAGCGTCCCGCTCGCAAAATCTAAGAGTCAAAGGGCAACGTTCACCTGCAACAGGTATAGCCTAGAGTCCCTTCCTCCCCGGGGAGGAAGGGTGCAGGGATGGAGGGGAAAGCGAGTCCCTTGGCCGACAAGGCTTAGCCACAACAGACTCGAATTCGCTCTCTTCATAGGGATGGAGGGGACAAAATAACCCTACAACATCCCGACAACTGCATCCGCATACCGCTCGCTCGCGCCCACATTCGCCGCCACCAGCGCCTTCGCCGCCGAAGACATCCGCTCTCGCCGCGAAGAATCCTCCAACAACTCTCGAATCGACGAAGCCAGCGAAGCCGCGTCCGCACAAACCACCGACGCCCCCGCCTGAACCGACGCCGCCGAGACGTCCCGAAAATTGAACATGTTCGGCCCGTGCAGCACCGGCTTACCCATCGCCAGGGGCTGAATCAGGTTTTGCCCCCCAAGCCGATCAAATCCCCCGCCGATCACCACTACGTCCGCAATTGAATAAACCGAGCCCAACTCGCCAAACGTGTCCAGCACCAGATACTCGCCCGTCTCGCCTTTCGACCGTTGCCCGACCCGCACCTCCGAGGATCGAGAACGCACCAGGTTCACAATCCGCTCCGCTGTCTCCACGTGTCGCGGCGCGTGTACAAACACCACATCCTTCAACTCGAAGAATGCAGAAACCACCAACTCCTCCTCCATCTCCGATCGCGTCGATCCCACCACCACGACTGGCTTGCCCGCCTCGATCCCCAGCTTCTCCCGCCAGTCATCCGTCACCGACGTCACGACGTTCGCTGCTTCGTCAAACTTCGTGTTCCCAAACACCTCGACCCTCGAAGCCCCGAGCGACTCAAACCGCTCGGCGTCCACCGCCGACTGCACCAGGCAGCGATCGACATCCTTAAACAGTGCCCGATAGAACGGCTTTACCCGCACCGAATTCCGATACGCGCGGTCGCTCATCCGCCCGTTCACCACCAATACCTTCGCGTCGAACACCTTCGCCGCCCACAAAAAGTTCATCCACAGCTCGGTCTCCATGATCACAACCACCGATGGTCGCACCCGTTGCATCGCCCGCAGAGTGAACTTC
The DNA here is from genome assembly GCA_016125185.1 of Armatimonadota bacterium. NCBI lineage: Bacteria > Bacillati > Armatimonadota > Armatimonadota bacterium. The sequence goes on from WGMG01000001.1 coordinate 547,581, forward strand.
GGAACGTCGATCGGCATGTAAACCACGTAGTCGAACGGCGGCATCTCCATGTCCTTCGCCGTCTGGTACCCGCTGCTCGTCGTCACGCTCAGCACGATCTCGCAATTTGGCGCCAGCCGACGAAGCTCTCGCAAAAACGGCCGCGCTGCCACCACCTCGCCCACCGATACCGCATGAACCCAGATTCGTTCCTTGTCCTTGGGCTTGGCCGGAATCGCATCCGTATAGTTCCCGCTGCGCTCGCGCCAGTTCGGCGCTTCCTTCCGCCGCCGCGCCCGAAGCAACATCCACGGAACCCAAATCGGGCTCAGCAAGGTGAGAACGAGGTTGTAAAGGATGAACATCAGGCCAAATCCGGCTCTTTTCCGACGATCTTCACAAACGCCTCGACGTACTTCTCGCGCGTCTTCGAGACCACGCCCGCAGGCAAAAGCGGTCCGGGCGGAGTTTTGTCCCAACCCGACGTCTCCAAATAGTCCCGCACAAACTGCTTGTCAAAGCTTGGCTGGCTCTTGCCCGGGCTGTAAAGCGAGGAATCCCAATACCGCGAGCTATCCGGCGTGAGCGCCTCGTCGATCAAAATGATTCCCTCTTCCGACTCCCCAAACTCAAACTTCGTATCCGCCAAAATCAAGCCCTTCGATGCCGCGTGCGCCGCCGCCGCCGCGTAAAGCTGAAGCGTCCAATCTCGCAGGAGGTTCGCCACCTCCGAGCCCAACAGGTCCACCACTTTCTGAAAACTGATGTTTTCGTCGTGTCCCTCTTCCGCCTTCGTCGCGGGCGAAAAAATCGGCTCGGGCAACCGCGAGGAGTCCAGCAGACCTTCTTCCAAGTGGAACCCATGAATGTTCCCGCCCTGCGCCTTGTACTCCTTAAACAGCGACCCGCACAGGTAACCCCGCGCCACGCATTCAACCGGGATCGTCCGCGCCTTCTTCGCCACCATCGACCGCCCGTTCAGGGCAAAAACGGGCGAAGGTAGTCGGCTTTGGATATCCGCCGACGCAATCGAAATCATATGGTTCGGGCAAATATCGTGCAGTTTTTCGAACCAGAACGCGCTCATCTGGTTGAGAATGCACCCCTTCTGCGGAATCCCGTTCTCCATCACCGCGTCGAACGCCGAAATTCGGTCCGTCGCCACGATCAGAACCTCCGATCCAAGGTCATAAACGTCTCGGACCTTTCCGGTGCGCGGAGCCGCCAAGCCAGGCACCGATGAATGAAGAAGTTCCTGCATATCCCTAAAGCTTACTTCCCGACCTCTTCGCCGCCATCTCCAGAACAGGCAAAACCGGCCCCGGTACCAAAACGCTCACGTCGCCACCGAGTTTCGCCACCTCGCGTACGACCGAAGAACTCAGATAGCTATATTCCCACCGCGTCATCAGGAACACCGAATCCACCTCGGGATTCAGCTTTCGATTGACCATTGCGATCTGAAATTCATACTCAAAATCCGCCACCGCCCGTAGGCCGCGTACGATCGACTTCGCCCCCTTTGCCTTCGCAAAGTCCACCAACAACCCCTCGAAGGCTTCGACCGTCACGTTCTTGTATGGCTGCGAGATCTCCTCCAGCACCGACACCCGCTCCTCAATGGTCAAAAGCGGCTCCTTTGACGAGTTCTTGCCCACCGCCACAATCACATGGTCGAACAGAGCATGAGCCCGCTCGATCAGGTCGGCATGACCAAAGGTGGGCGGATCAAAGGTGCCCGGATAGATCGCGACGAGTTTCATTTCAGCGTGACTTTATTGTGAGGCAAAGAGCCGATCAAACTATAGCGCAACCCGTGTACTCTCGGCGAAACTAGCACTCCGTCGACCCCAAAATACAGCGGTACTCGCGGCACTTCCTGCAACATCAGGCTCTCCGCCTGCAGATAAAGCGACTCTCGTTTGGCCGGGTCGCGCTCCACGTCCGCCGCCGCACACAGCTTGTCGAACTGGGGATTGCTCCAAAAGTCATAGTTCGCCGGCGCACCCGTCGTCAGCAACATGCTCAAAAAGTTCTGCGGGTCGAGGTAGTCGCCGTACCACGAAAGGAACACGCACCCAAGTTCGCCGCGGTTCCGCGCCTTCAAGAGTGCGCCCCACTCCAGCGCCCGAGGCTTCGCTGTTAAGCCGAGGTTCTGCTTCAAGTCGTTAGCGACCTGCTCGGCAATGAACTTGGCATCCGTGTTGTCCGCCCGAATCGTGAGTTCAAAAGGTGGAATCGCCGATCCCGTCTTATACGGGGACATCGCCAATTCCTTCTTTGCCGCGTCCACATCAAACGGCAATGGACCCTCGCTCGGCTTGCCATCCAAAATCCCTTCGGGTAACCATCGCGTCGCCAGCGGCACGCCCTTCAAAATCTCGTCCGCGATCCGCTTTCGGTCGATCGCCATCATGATCGCTCGGCGCACATGCCGATCTCGAAACGGCGCAAACGCCTTCTCGCCTAACAGCAGGTAGAACACGGCTGGCCGCTTGATCATCTGGAACTGGTCCTTAAACTTCGGGTCGTCTTGAACCTTCTTCCAGTCCTGCTTCTCCAGCGTCACCATGTCGCTCTGGTGGTCTTCGTACATGATTAGCCGCGTCGATGGGTCCTTTACGATGTTCCGGTCGATCCCGTCGATCTGCGCCTTGTCGCCGTAATAGTCGTCGAACCGCTTCATCTGCAGACGCTGGTCCGGCTGGTAGCTGGAAATCAGGAACGGTCCGGTCCCGATCGCTTGCTTCACGTCCGCCACTTCTTTTCGCCCTAACGACGAGGGGAGAATGTCGCAACACGGGTAAGTCAGCTTGCCCAAAAAGTACGGTCGCGGTTTGTCAATCCGAACCTCGACCGTATGTTCGTCGAGGACTTTCACGCCCGTTAAGTCGTCCGTTTTGCCCGCCGCAAAATCCTTGGCTCCAACGATGTCCCCGAGGTACGTATCCGCGATCGGAGAGTTCACGTCGCGGCACAGCGACCGCTCCCAAGAAGCTTTGACGTCCTTGGCCGTCACCGGCGAACCGTCGTGAAACTTCGCCTGTCGAACCGTGAACGTGTACGTCGTCCCATCTTCCGAAACCTTCCAGTCCGAAGCCAAAACCCCGACGATCTTGTTATTTTCGTCGTAGTTCACCAGCGGCTCGTACACGTTGTTCAGCACGTCCATCGTGTCGATGTCCTGAACCTTGGCTGGGTCGAGCGTCGTCGGGTTATTGCTCAGGCAGTAGCGGAGGATGTTCTCCGATCCGGCGGTCTTCCGTTCCGAGAACCCGGGGCCGGACCCGCACCCCCAAAGACTCAATACGAGGCCCAAGCCAATTAGCCACCGGGATTTCATGCTTAACATTTTGACGAATCTCGCCATAATGAAACTTACATGGTCCGCTCGCTTGCACTCTTGATCGGCCTATCTGTGGCCGGATTTGCCTCCGCCGACATCGTCGGTCCATGGCAGGGCATCGCCGTCCTCGGCCCCAGCAACGTCGCCCAATCTCTGGATAGCGAAGGCCAGGTCAAACTGCAGATCAGCAAGGCGTTCCTCAAGTCTCTCAGCTATCAGTTCGTGTTCAAAAACGACAAATCGTTTGCGAGCACGACGAAGGGTGAAGACATCGCTCCCCGAGCCGGAAAAGGCAAGTGGCAGATGGTCGGCAACGCGGTCACCGTCACGTTCACCGAGGAAAACGGCACCAAACAGGATCGAACCCTCAAAGGGACCGTCACTCCCGATGGCAAGAAGATCGTCTTCGTGGTCGATGGCAAAGCCGGAATGCCCGCCACCAAACTGATCTTTAAGAAGATCGAACCCGTTGCGGCGCAAAGCACTGGACGTTAAGCGTCTTCGCCACCAAAACGCTCGAAAAATCCAGCGTCCCAAACTGCGGCTCCAGTCCCGCAATCTCAAGGTTATCGACCGCGCCATCGGCAACCATGTAAGGCTCGTGGTGAACCTGCGCCGTGGTCAAAGCCTCCCCGCCCGAATACAGCCGGTATCGCTCCACTAGCCAAAACTCAAACGTCTCCGGCGTCGCCTCGCGCCACTCGCCCGTCCGCCTCGCCTCCACGGCATAGCTTTGTAGCTCCGACATCGAAAAAGGTAGGTTTGGCAAAAGCTGAAACCCCCTCCGACGCCCTTCATACCGGTACGCATCTCCTGACATCGAGGCGTGAAAATACGGCAATCGGAACGCCAATCGCGCAAACAAGCACGCCAAATACCGCGCCGCCTCCAGCGAAAAGAACCACACGCCCGGTCCGTGCTCAGGGTGTGTCACATACGTTCGCAAGTTCGTCTCGTGAAAGGCGCTCAGCCAGGGTATGGCTGGAAACCACGGCGGCCGGATGCTCGACATCGAAAACGGCACGAAACCCAGCCATGCCGACCCATCGAATTCCTCCACCGTCAACGACGACGGCACCAAAGCCTGGAGCCGCTCCACCGGCACCCGCGCGTGCAGAAACACCAGGTCGTGCCAGGTCTGAAGCATCGCTGGACGTTCGTTCGGATGCTCCCGATTAAGAAGCAAACCGGCCCAATCCGCCGAACCTCCTAGCCGCGACTTTTCCTGCATCCTTATGTCATCCTCAGTCGTACCCGAAGGTATCTACGTTCCTATGAAAAGAATTCTCATCAGTCTGCCGATCCTTGCCCTGTCGATGGCCGCACTTGCCGTCGACGTCACCGGCAAATACAATGGCAAGCTCAGCATCGACGCCACTGCTATGAAGAAGGGCATGGTCTCGAAGGCCGCTAAAGGCACCGATGCCGAGAAGAAGCAGGCTCAGCAAATCGTAACCGCCATCGATCAGCAGGTCAAGGCCGCCAACGCCTCTGTCCTCAAGCTCGAACTCAAAAAAGGCGGCACCCTCACCTTGGTCCAAACCATTGCCGGCAAAACCGAGACCGACAGCGGAAAGTGGACCCTCAAAGGCGATACGATCACCCTCAGTAACCTGACGTCCAAAGGCGGCGGCCCCAAGACCATCACGGGCAAGGTTTCCAAAGACGGCAAAACCCTCTCCTTCAGCCTCGATGAGGAAATGAAGAAGCAAGGTGCCGCGATGGGCGCACCAGCCCCAACCGGCTCCCTCACCTTCAAGAAAGCCTAGGCGTACGCTCAAGGAAATTCAGCCCATTGGGGGCACAGGCGTCTCGCCTGTGTAAGTGCTTTCTTCTCCTAATTTGAGGCACCACAAAGGATCCTCAAATCGTGGATGGGGTGAGGTCCAAGACAAAAGTAGGACCCAGAACCTGCACTACGACCTGCCTTCGCATGAACCGCAAATGAGGTTCGGAATCGGGGCGAAGCCACTGGGAGGGTGGGCATCCTGCCCACCAAGAAAGATCAAGAGAGTTCATCTCTATTGGGGCATAGGCGTCACTTGTGGAAGGGTGTCTCCAGACGAGTGTCAGGGGACGGGTGAGGGCCAAGGCAAAGTTCGGACCCAGAACTTGCACTTCGACCTACTGTTGCAGGAACCGAGCTCCTAAAGCAGGCAAACGCCTTCATTTTCCGACTGACATAGGACTGTAAGCCCGTTCTAACTTAGCCAAGTCCTGCGAGCCGAGAATCGGCTCGCAGGACTGGGTTAGAACCCGTAACCGCAAAAGTCCTAGGAGTCCCGACAATCGGGACGACTCGGGCGAAGCCCTTCCACAGGCTCGCCCGAATGAGGACCATTTTCGCCACTCTACGCGTTCGACATATTGTCGAGCGGAGCGCGAGTCTTCCACTCTCCTCTCGTAAAGTCCGGGAAGTCCATCGACCGACCCCGGTTCGCCACCGATGCTTCGCTCAGCGGACCAACCACCGACCACGCGCAACCGTCATAAACGTCCTGATCCAGCGGCAGCCCGTTGCGGTAGCAATAAATGATCCGCCACAGCATCAAGAAGTCCATGCCGCCGTGTCCGCCATTCTTCTTGGCCTCCTGACCCATGCGCACAAAAAGCGGATGCTCGTGCTGTTCGTACCACGGCTGAAGGTCGCCGCCTTCCTTCCACTCCTCCACGCCGTCGCCGACGTGCGCCTCAAAGCCCGTCCGGTCGGGGTACCCACCCCACGCGCCCTTCGTGCCCTGCAAAAAGTTCAATCGCGAATACGGCCGTGGCAACTGCTCGTCCCACTGAACCATGATCGTTCGCCCCTTCTTGGTCTTGATCACGCTCGTGTTCATGTCGCCGCACTTGAACTTCAGCGACCTCCGCTCGTGTCCCTCGGGGAACTTCGCCTGTGCATAAATCTCTCGGCTAAGCGGCATCGACCCGATCGACACCATATAGTCGAACGCATCGCCCCGATTGATGTCCATGTACTGCGCGATCGGCCCCAGTCCGTGCGTCGGATACAAATTCCCGTTCCGCTTAACGTAATGGTACGTTCGCCACGACCCCGTCCCGTGCTCGATCTCAAACATCTGGCTCCGAAGATCGTGAATGTATGCCCCCTCTCCATGGATCAAGTCGCCAAACACGCCCTTTCGCACCATGTTCAGCACCAACAGCTCCTCGCGGCCGTAGCACACGTTCTCCATCATCATGCAGTTCCGCTGAGTCCGTTCTGCCGTGTCCACCAGCTTCCAGCAGTCCTCCAGCGTGTACGCAATGGGAACTTCGCAACAAACGTGCTTGCCCGAGTTCATCGTATCGACCGCCATCCGAACGTGCTCTTCCCACGGCGTCGCAATGAACACCACGTCGATGTCCTTGCGCTCCAGCATCCTCTTGTAGTCGTCTTTATCCTTGCCAAAAGCCAGCGGCGTCGGACGGCCATGCTTCACCACGTTGTCCACGCTTCGCTGAAGCGTCGGCAAATGGTCGTCGCAGATCGCGATGATGTCGACCCCGTCGATGTTGCACAGTTGGCTGACGTGGCCCGAACCCCGAGCCCCCACGCCAATGAACGCCACGCGAACTCGCTCCATTGGCGGAACAACCAGTCCCGCCACCGACTTGGAGCCCTTCGGTCGTGCCCGTTGGCTCGTCATCGAACCCATTCCCAAAACGTTGGTGGCCGCCAAACTTGCACCCGTTGCACCGGCGGCGAGCAGAAAATCGCGTCGCTTCACCCCCTCATTTTGACCACATTCAGTCCTTTAGGTTCAACTGACACGCGAAACGATTTTCCAATCCGGGCTGCACTGGTAAGATGTCAAACGTTTGCCGTGACGGACTCGCCGCTGACTCCCCTCATCAGAACCGAAAAGCTCGACGTCGTCTTGGGCGGTGTCCCTATCTTGACCGGCATCGATTTCGACATCCTTCCCGGTGAAGTCCACGCTATCACGGGCGAAAATGGCGCGGGTAAATCCACCCTTGCGAAAGTCATCGCCGGCATCTATCAGCCAGCGGGAGGAAGCCTCTTCCTCGACGGCCAAATGATCTCCATCAAGTCCCCTGGCGACGCCATCCACCGCGGCATCGCTCTCATCCACCAAGAACCGCTGATCTTCCCCGACCTCGACGTCGCCTCCAACATCTTCGTCGGACGCCTCCCCAAGAAAGGTCCCATCGCCGACCACGCCGAGGCCGCCCGTCGCACCAACGAAATCTTGACCGAACTCGGCGCGAACTTCGACGCCAAAGCCGAAGTCGGTCGCCTCTCCATCGCCCAACAGCAGATGGTCGAGCTCGCCACCGCCATGTCCGAAGACGCCCGCGTCTGGATTTTCGACGAAACCACCGCCTCTCTCACGCCCAAGGAGGTCGCCGAACTCTTCAAAATCATCCGCAGGTTGAAGGAAAAAGGCTGTGCCATCGCCATCGTCACCCACCACCTCAACCAGGTCTTCGAAATCGCCGACCGCATCACCGTGCTCCGCGATGGCCGCAAGGTTGCCGAGAAGCAAACCGCCGAAGTTGACCACCGCCAACTCGTCAACCTCATGGTCGGTCGCGACATCTCCCACGAGCGCATGCCGCGCTCGAACCAGCCGCTTCCCGACCCCTACCTTGTCCTCCAAGACCTCACCGGCCCCGGCTACCACAACGTCTCGCTGAACGTTCGCCGAACCGAAATCGTCGGTATCGCCGGCCTCGTCGGCGCGGGACGAACCGAGGTCGCCCGCTCGCTCTTCGGCATCACCCACGCCACCGATGGGGCAATTCTCGTCGATGGCCAAACTGTCCGCGTCGCCAACCCCTGCCACGCCCAAAGCATCGGTTTCGCGCTCGTCCCCGAAGACCGCCAAAAGCACGCCCTCTTCCCCGACCTCAGCATCCAATTCAATACCTCGGCCAACATCTTGCGCCAATCCTCCAAAGCCGGTTGGATCAATTCCAAAGCCACCAAAACCAAGTCGCTGGCCATCCTCGAATCCTTCCGCACCGTCTTCAAACACCTCGAACAGCCCATCCGCCAACTCTCCGGCGGCAACCAGCAAAAGACCATCATCGGCCGTTGGCTCCTCGCTGAACCCGACTTTCTCATCCTCGATGAGCCCACCCGCGGCGTCGATGTCGGCGCTCGCCGAGAAGTCCACCAGTTCCTGCGCGACCAAGCCGAATCCGGCAAGGCCGTTCTCGTCATCTCCAGCGATCTCCCCGAGCTTCTCACCCTCACCGACCGCATCTACGTGATGCGCCAGGGCACCATCGTCGGCGAGGTCCAAACCGAAAGCGCCACCGAGGAATCGCTGATGGCCCTCGCCTTCGGAGGGGCCGCATGAAGCGCGAATTCGGGCTCGTCATCGTCCTCATCGTCCTCTTCGGCGTCTGTCACTGGGCCCAGCCCCGCTTCACCGACCCGCGAAACCTCAACAGCATCCTCCTCTGGATGCCCCTCCTCCTTGTCGCCGCCGTCGGACAATTTCCTGTCATCGTCGCTCGCGGCATCGACATCTCCATCGGCTCCATCCTCGGACTCTCTGCGATCTCGGTCGGCGTCCTCCTGAAGTCCAATCCCCACCTACCAGTGCCTGCGCTCTTCGTCATTGGAGCCCTGGTCGGTCTGCTTCTCGGTTGCCTCAACGGCCTCGTCATCGCCTTCGGTAAGGTGCCCGCCGTTGTCGCCACCATCGGCACCCTCACTGCCTTTCGCGGACTGACGTTTGTCCTCAGTCAAGGCGAGCAGGTCAACTCGACCGCCGTCCCCGACTCGCTTACCAAGCTCGCCAGCAAAGGCATCGACATCGGCCAGGTCACCCTCTCGTGGCTCCTCGTCATCGGCCTCCTCGTCGCCGCCATCGCCTGGTTCGCCGCCCGATACCTCCAGTTCTATCGCGACATCTTCGCCTACGGAAGCAACCCCGATGCCGCCTACCTTCGCGGCATCTCGCCCAAGACCGTTCAAATGATCGGCTACGGCGCGTCCGGTCTCCTCTCCGGCGTCGCGGGCACGATGTACCTTGCCCGATTTGGCACCGCCAATCCCGGCTCGGTCGGCTCCGGTTTCGAACTCATCGTCATCGCCGCCGTCGCCATCGGCGGGGTCAAAATCACCGGTGGCTCCGGCTCCATCCCCGGCGTCATTCTCGGCTGTCTCCTCCTTGCCTCCATCAATGTCGCCCTTGTCGTCCTCGGCATCGACGCCAACTGGCAAACCCTCGTCTACGGCGCGACCATCCTCATCGCTCTCATCATCGACACCCTTTCGAACCGGAGGCGAGCCCTCGCATGAAGCGCCCCGAGTGGATTCCCGCCATCCTCACCATCGCTGTGGTCGTGTTCTTCGCCGCGATCTCGCCCGACTTCCGCGATTTCCGCTACCTGCTTTCCAACACGTCCCTCTACGCCGAAACCGGCCTCCTCGCCATCGGCATGACCCTCATCATCATCTCGGGCAACATCGATCTCTCTGTCGGCTCGTCCGTCGTGCTCACCGCCTGCCTGGTCGCCAAATTCTCGTCCGAGGGCACTCCGCTACCGGTCTCCGTCCTCTTTGCCCTTATCATCGGCACCCTGCTCGGCACCATCAACGGCCTGCTGATCACCCTCGCAAAGCTCCCATCCTTCCTCGTCACCCTCGCCACCATGGCTCTCTTCCGCGGCGCAGCCGAGGCAATCATGGGTCCCGCCAGTGCCAAAGTCCCCCACGCACTCAAAGGAATCGATCGGCCCGATCTCTTCGGCCTGCCCTACCCTCTGCTCATCTTCCTCGTCGTGCTCGCCATCGTCGGCATCGTCCTCCATCGAATGATCCTCGGTCGATGGCTCTTTGGCATTGGCACCAACGCCGAGGCCGCCCGCTACACCGGATTCCCGGTCAACAAGGCCACCATTTCCGCTTTCGCCATCACCGGGCTCCTCGTCGGTATCGCCGCCCTCATCCTCGATTCCCGCCTCGGCGTCGCCCGCAACGACCTCGCGAAAGGCTACGAACTCGAAGCAATCACCATCGTTGTCGCGGGAGGAACCGCCATCTCCGGCGGCAAAGGCACGATGCTTGGTACCCTTTTGTCCTGGCTCCTGCTCTACTTCACCAAGACCGGCATGGGCGTCAACAACGTCAAGCCCGAATATCAGCTCACTATCGTGGGCCTCATTCTCGTCCTTTCCGTCTTCGCTCAGAACGTTGCCGCCAGTTTTTCGAACACACGACAACCCAAACCAACTAAAATTCAGACAGGTTAATCAAAGATGATCCGTATTGCTCCCAATTTCATCCTAGCCGCCTCGGTTTTGGCCGCCCTCTTCGTCGCCGGCTGTAACGGTGGCTCCTCGACCGAGTCTTCGTCTGCCTCAACCAGCACCAGCGGTGGTGGAGGATCGAAGTTGAAAGTGGTCTTTATTCCCAAGGATGCCGCCAACCCCTACTTCAAGCAGGTTGATGCCGGTCTCCAAGACGCCGCAAAAGAATTCGGCTTTGACTATCAACAGCAGGGCCCCGCGACCGCCGACGCAACTTCCCAGCTAACCATTATCAAAGACCAGATTCAGCGCCACGTTGACGTCATCGTGCTCTCTGCCAACAGCCCAGATGCTCTCAACGAAGCCCTCGACGATGCCCGCGCGAAAGGCATTGTCGTAGTCACCGTCGACGCCGACCTGACCGGCAATGAGTCCCACCGCGACGTCGGCATTCTCCCCACTTCTCCCGAAAAGATTGGTCAAGGTCAGGTCGAACTCCTCGGCAAGGAGATGAACTACCAAGGCGATTTCGCCATCCTCAGCGCCACCACCGATGCCCCGAACCAGAACGCCTGGATCGCCATCATGAAGAAGACCCTCGAGGATCCCAAGTACGCCAAGATGAAGCTCGTTGACACCGTTTACGGCAACGACGAAGCCCAAAAGTCATCCACCGAAATGGAAGGTCTGCTCACCAAGTACCCGAACCTCAAAGGCGTCGTCTCTCCCACCTCGGTCGGCTTCGCCGCCGCCGCCCAAGTCCTCGAAAACTCGGGCATGTATCCGGGCGGGGCCAAGGCTGTTAACGGTGGCATTTACCTAACGGGCCTTAGTACGCCAAATCAGCTAAAGAAATTTGTCCAAAATGGGACCATCACCGCCTTCCAGCTTTGGCAACCCAAGGACATGGGCTACCTTGCTGGCTACCTCGGTACCGCCGCCAAAGAAAAGAAGATCGAACTCAAGTTCGGCGCGGAAGTAACCGGACCCAAGGGCGACAAACTCAAGCTCGACGACAAGGGTGTCGTTTTCGCCGGTGACCTTCTCACCTTCGACAAATCCAACATCGACAAATACGACTACTGATGCCAAATCCGAACTCGATCATCGCCAGCCTTTGGGATGCCTCCGCGGCTCCCACCGACCCGCTCGACCTCCTGGTCTATGCGTCCAACCTGCTAGGTTCCGACCCCCGAATCACCAACTTTGGGGGCGGCAACACCTCGTCCAAGGTGACCGCAACCGACCCGCTGACGGGTGAACCGGTCGAGGTTCTATGGGTCAAAGGCTCCGGCGGTGACCTCGGTTCGGCTAAGCGCGGCAACTTCGCCTCGCTCTACCAGTCGTCCGTCCTGCGGCTCGAACAGATCGTGAAGGATCGCGGACTCCACGAGGACGATGTCGTCGGCCTCTACCGCCACTGCATTTTCGACCTCAACCCCTCGGCCCCGTCCATCGATACACCGCTCCATGCGTTCGTGCCCTACGCCGCCGTATCCCACATGCACTCCGATTCGGTCATCGCGATCGCCGCATCCGAGAACTGCGAGGATCTGACGAAGCAAGCCTTCGGAGGCGAAATGGGCTTCCTGCCGTGGAAGCGCCCGGGCTTCGACCTCGGTCTCATGCTGCGCGACGTCATCGCCTCCAACCCCGGCATCAAAGGCGCGATGATGCAGTCCCACGGCTTCATCTGCTGGGCCGACACGTGGCAGGAGTGCTACGAACTCACCCTCAAATTCATCAACCAGGCCACCGAGTTCATCGAGAAAAACACCAAGAACGCGACGCCCTTCGGCCAGCTTGGCTCTCCGACCACTGACGTCCAACTCTCCGACCTGCTTCCGATTCTCCGCGGAAAGGTCGCATTCAATGGCAAGAAGCTCATCGCCTCCGTCGATCAGTCACCCGAGGTCCTCGAATACCTTTCCGGCTCCGAAATGGCGCGCCTAGCCCAACTCGGAACCTCGTGTCCCGACCACTTTCTTCGTACCAAAATCCGCCCTCTCGTGCTCACTCCCACACTGGATGAAGCCGAGATCGAAGCCGCCTTCGCCGCCTTCCGCGCCGACTACGAGGCCTACTACAATCGGTGCCGTCTCGACGACTCACCCGCGATGCGCAACCCGAATCCCAGCATCGTCCTCCTTCCCGGCCTCGGCATGGTCAGCTTTGGCAAAAACGCCCAAGAGGCGAGTGTCACCGGCGCGTTTTACAAAAACGCCATCGCCGTCATGCGCGGTGCCGAGCGGGTCAGCAAGTACGTCGCCCTCCCCGAGCAGGAGGCCTTCAACATCGAATACTGGCAGCTAGAAGAAGCCAAGCTCAAGCGCATGCCGCCCGAAAAGGAAATGTCGGGCCAAATCGCCGTCGTCACGGGTGGCGCGTCGGGCATCGGCAAAGCCACCGCCCGCAAGATGATCGGCCTGGGCGCTCACGTCGCCATCCTCGACATCAACGAAGACGGCCTCGCCAAAACCGCCGCCGAGCTACAAGCCTTGGCAACGTCCAAAAACGTCATCATCGGAATCCGATGTGATGTCACTAGCGCTGATTCTATCCGCGATGCCTGCGCCAAAGTCGTCGCGACCTACGGCGGCCTCGATGTCGTCGTCGCCAACGCAGGTAATGCCCGCCGAGGCTCGGTCGCCGACACATCGCCTGCCGACTACGAACTCCTCAGCAGTCTCCTCATGAAGGGTTATTTCGACACCCTCGGCGAGGCGATCAAGATCATGCTCCTGCAAAAAACCGGCGGGTCGTGCGTCGTCGTTGGCTCCAAAAATGGCGTGGCTGCGGGTAACAACGCCGCGCTTTACTCCGCCGCAAAAGCCTTCGAACTACACCTCATGCGCGTCACCGCGTCCGACTTCGCTAAGCACGGAATCCGGTGCAACGCGATCAACCCCGACGGCGTGGTCACCGACTCCGCTATCTGGTCCGCCGAGTGGAAGGAGCAGACCGCCAAAGCCCTCGGCATTAAGCCTGAAGAACTGGTCGAGCACTACGCCAAGCGGTCCCTCTTGGGCACCGTCGTCACCCCCGACGATTGCGCCGAAGCCATCTGCTGGCTCGGAAGCGACGCTCGCAGTAGCCGCACCACCGGGTGCGTCATCACCGTCGACGGCGGCAACAAGGAGGGCTTCCTACGGTAGGCGACGACGTCCACTTGATGCTGACCTGCCTCTGCGACGCCTTCTACGGCGGCGTGGGCATCGCCACCGTCAAGGTCCTGGAGCACGTCGGCTGTAAGGTTCATTTCGACGAGCGGCAGTCCTGCTGTGGACAGCCACCCTTCAACGCGGGTGACTGGAAGCATGCCCGCGAAATCGCCCGGCATTGCCAAAGCATCCTCTTCCGCGACGGCCAAGTCGTCGTTACTCCCAGCGCCTCATGCGCCGCCATGGTCCGCGAAGGGTATCACCTCCTCTTTTCCGACGAGGGTCCGCCGATGGCCTTTGAATTGTCCGAGTTTCTTACCAAGGAGAAAGGAATAATGGAATGGAAAACCACCATTCCGTACAAGAAACGGATCGCCTTCCATCGAGCGTGTCACGGCCGCGCCATCGGACTCACGAGCCAAGCCGAAAAGCTCATTGCCTCCATCCCCGGCGTCGAACTCGTCCCCATCGATAACGCGGAGCAGTGCTGTGGCTTCGGCGGAGCCTTTTGCGTCGGTGAACCTCACCTCTCAACCCAGATCGGACAGGCGAAGATCGACACGCTTCTTGCCGCTAAACCCGACGAAATCGTAAGCGGCGATATGGGATGCCTGATGCACCTCGGCGGAATGCTCAAACGCGCCGACAACCCCATCTCCATCCGCCACTATTCAGAGATTTTAGCGGAGACAATTCCATGCTAAACCCTCACTACAATGGGGAGCCTCTTTGCTGTACTTCCAAATTTGTGGCTCTTTCGAATGCCAATGACCGGTTGAGCTCTAAAGATCAAACTTCTGGATTCTGCCAACCCGATCCCGGAGGGATCGCAGATGGTAGCCAGGGTGTCGAAGACCCCTGGATAGCCCCCGATACCGAAAAGGTCCAAGCCCGAAGGGCCCGGTCGTTACGACCGCAAGATCAACGGTACGGATTATCTGATCGACCTAACACCTACGCCCCCCTATCGCCTACACCTACCACCTTCCAACTTTCGACCAACGCAGGGCTGAAGGCCCGTTCTAACTTAGCCCAGTCTGGAGAGCCGAGAATCGGCTCGGAGGGCTGGGTAGGCACCATGGCCAGAAGAAGTCCAAGGAGCGAAGTCGAAGACCCCGCCGAGCTTGCGAGGGAAATGGAGCGAAGCGGAATCGGGGCGACCCGGCGATTATCGCCGCCTCTCCAACCAAATGACGACGCCGCCAATCCCGATCCCAGAGGGATCGCAGATGGTAGCCAGGGTGTCGAAGACCCCTGGATAGCCCCCGATACCGAAAAAGTCCAAGCCCTTAGGGCCCGGTCGTTACGACCGCAAGAAAACGCCACCAACGGAGGCCCCAAATGAGCACGCGCGTCGACCAATACGCCGAAAACATCCCCCAAACCACGGCTCGCAACGTCCAAAACGCCTCCGCCGCGAAAACCGCCTCGCGAACAACCGCCCTCGCCGGACTCTTCCGCGACCCCGGCCGGGCCCAAGACTACGCCGCCGCCACAAAATCCTACGTCTTGGACAATTTGGGAGCCCTTCTTCGCGAATTTGAGGAAAAATGTATCCAAAACGGCGTCCAGGTCCACTGGGCCGAAGACGCCGCCGAGGCCCGCCAAATCGTCCTCGACATCTGCAAATCCGCGGCCCCCGCTGGATGCCCCATCGTCAAAGCCAAATCGATGGCCACCGAGGAAATCCACCTCAATCACGCCCTCGAAGACGCAGGCTATCACCCCATCGAAACCGATCTCGGCGAATTCGTCGTCCAAATCGACGACGACGTGCCTACCCACATCGTCACCCCGATCATCCACAAGAACCGCAACGAGATTTCCAAAAGCTTCGTTCGCGAACACCTCGGCCCCGAAACCACCGTTCCCGAGGAGCTAGCTGGCCAAGCCCGTCAATACCTCCGTTCCAAATTCCGCGAAGCCCCCATCGGCATCAGCGGAGTCAACTTCGGCATCGCCGAAACCGGACGACTCGTTCTTGTCGAAAACGAAGGTAACAGCCGACTTTCGACCACCGCTACCGATACCCACATCGCGGTAATGGGGCTCGAAAAACTTCTCCCGATCGAGGCCGATCTCGCCGTATTCCTCCCCCTCCTTGCCGGATCTGCTACTGGCCAGCGCATCACCACTTACACCCATTTCATCTCGGGTCCCCGCAAAGAAGACGAGGCCGACGGCCCCCAATCCGTCCATGTCGTCATCCTCGACAACGGCCGGAGCAAGATCATGGCTGGCCCCTACCGAGACATCCTTCGCTGTATTCGGTGCGGCGCATGCCTCAACGTCTGCCCCGTCTATCGCCGCGTAGGCGGCCACGGCTACAAGCATGTCTATAGCGGCCCGCTTGGCGCCGTCCTTGCGCCGGGACTCGAAGGCGTCGAAGCCTATGGAGACCTCGCCAAAGCCTCGTCGCTCTGTGGCGCGTGCGAAGAAGTCTGCCCGGTACGGATTCCCATTCCCCGCATGTTGCTCCAGCTTCGCGATGAATCCGTGAGGAAGAAGGTTGTCAAAGACGCGGTGCCCTGGTCGCTCTACTCGATCGGCACTCGGAGCTCCTTCTTGTGGCGAGCCGGACTCACCATGCTCCCGATGGCCTCGCATGCGCCCCATCCGCTCAAGAGTCAGTGGACTTCCAGCCGAGACCTGCCCGAGCCCAACGAAGAATCTTTCCGGAGGTGGTGGCATGGCCGGGAGTCGTGATCGTATCCTCGACCGTCTTCCCGCCGCCGGGACTCCCAAGCCACAAATCGAGGTGGAGTCGGCCTTCGTAGGTGAGGACTTTTGGGCCGCCTTCGAAGCCCAACTGAACGCCCTCGGCGGACGCATCATCGACCGGGACGAACTCGCGCAATTCGGTCAACAACGAACATTGGTCGAAGAAGCCGCAACTCTGATCCTCGATTCACTCGGCATCAAAATCGACAATAATCCCGCCACCTGGGACGTTGCCGTGGGAATTTCCGTCGCTGACTTCGCCATCGCCGAAACCGGAAGCCTAGCCGTCTCCGCCGGACCCCGAAAGCTCCGCTTGTCGAGCCTCGTCCCTCCCGTCAATGTCATGCTTGTCAACAAGAAGTCTATCGTGGCCAAACTGTCCGATGCGATTCCGCTCATCTCGTCTCGCTCATCCGCCCTCATCACTGGCCCCAGCCGCACCGCCGACATCGAAGGCATCTTGGTCCGAGGCGTCCACGGCCCCGGAGAACTTTTGGTCTACGTCTTTGAGTAGTCCAATTCATGCCATGAAGGTCAAAGACAATCTTGCCGAAATTTTAGCGAACAGACTTGCGGGAACCCAAATCCAACCATCCTATTCCCATTACCAAATCGCCGGATTCCACCAACCCAATCCCGGAGGGATCACAGATGGTAGCCAGGGTGTCGAAGACCCCTGGATAGCCCCCGAAACCGAAGAAGTCCGAGCCCGCAGGTCCCGGTCGTTACGACCGCAGGACCAAAGTTACGAATCGTCCATCGCATCAGAGGGACTCAAAACCTTCACGCCCCTTGCACCCGCGCCTACCACCTTCCAGCCATTGACCAACGCAGGGCTGAAGGCCCGTATTAACTTAGCCCAGGTCGTAGTTCCGCAGGAACGGAGGCCTGGGTTGGGGTTCGTAACCGACAAAGTCCAAGGAGTCCCGAAAATGGGGACGACCCGGCGACTATCGCCGCCAAAACGTGACCAAATGGTGACGACATGACAACTTCACTCGCCGTCGACATTGGAGCCGAAAGCGGGCGGGTCGTCGCCGGCGCCCTCGCCAACGACAAACTCACCATCCACGAAATCGCGCGCTTCCCCAACACGCCGATCAACTTGGACGGCTCGCTTCGCTGGAATATCCAGGAGCTCATCGCCAGCGTCCGCCAAGGCATCGACGCCTATTCCGGATCATTCCGATCGGTCGGCGTTGACACCTGGGGCGTCGATTACGTCCTGCTGGACAAAAACCAAAACCTGGTCGAACAACCCTACCACTACCGCGACCAACGAACCGACGGCAAAATGGACGAGGTTGACAAAATCATCCCTCTCTCCGAAATTTACGCTGAAACCGGAATCCAATTCCTACCTTTTAACACCATATTTCAGCTATTTTCAGTACCAAAAAATACATTCAGCCAAACTCAAAGCCTTCTCACTATTCCTGACTACATCCTCCACCAACTCTCCCGCGAAAGGCAGATTGTCGGCGAATACACCAACGCCACCACTACCCAACTCCTCAATGCCCGCACGAAAAATTGGTCAAAAAAACTTCTCGATGCCCTCGAAATTCCGTGCCAAATTGTGCCAAAAATCGTCGAGCCCGGCACCAACTTGGGCCCTCTCCAATCCAGCTCCGCCCAACTGATTGCCCCCGCGTGTCACGACACCGGGTCCGCCGTCGTCGCCATCCCCAGCGCCTCGCCAAACGTCGCCTGGATCAGCTCTGGAACCTGGTCGATCCTGGGCATCGAGTCCCAAGAACCAATCATCAGCGACGAAACCTACCGCCTCAACTACACCAACGAGGGCGGTGTCTGCGGCACCGTCCGGTTCTGCAAAAACGTGATGGGTCTCTGGATCCTCCAGGAATGCCGCCGCCAATGGGACAACGCCGGCTACGCCCAGCTCATGGCCGAAGCCCAATCGGCCAACTCGGTCGGCTCGTGGATCGATCCTGACGACAAACGCTTCCTCCCTCCCGGCGACATGCCAACCCGAGTCCTCGACTTCCTCCGCGAAACCAATCAACAAACCCCAGCCACCCGAGGCGAGATGACCCGCCTAATCCTCGAAAGCCTTGCGCTCAAGTATCAAGTGCTGATCGACCAACTTGAAAACCTGCTTCAACGAAAGCTCGAAGCAATCCATATCTTCGGTGGCGGCTCGCAGAACACCCTGCTCAACCAACTCACCGCCAACGCCACCAATCGTCCCGTCATCGCCGGTCCCGTTGAGGCCACCGCGATCGGCAACCTGCTGATGCAAAAAATTGCTATCGGCGAAATCCCCTGCCTTGCCGATGCCCGCGCCATCGTCCGTAACTCGTTCGATTGCTCCACGTTCGAACCTGGCGACGAAGTTCTTTGGTCTGAGAATCACCTTCGCTTCCAACGTTTGACCCGGACTAGCTAACCAACAACTGATTCCCAGATTGCCGCAGATATTCGGGCGATCAGCCCAAACCCATTCTCCTCACGCTCAATTCCCCGCGTCATCACGGACAGAATAAGCGGACGACGACCATCCGACAAAAGAATGCCGAAATCATGAAAGTGGCGGTCGATCCAACCCGTTTTGTGGGCAACGCGAACGTTTTTCGGTAGAAGCGCGGGAAGACCGGTATTGAATTCCTGCCCTAACAGCACATCAATCATCCCGCGAGAGGCTTCGGGCGAAATGAATTGACCTTCCGCCAAGCAACGAAGAATCTGGGTCATGCCTCGGGCCGTTGCCACGTTGTTGAGGCCAGCCGCATGGGCCCGATTATCCTCCGGTCCCCGAAGAACCAGAAGGTCACCGGCCCCCAACTTTTTCATCGTCTCTGTAACCGAAGATGCTGAGACCAGTTCGATGAGGAGATTTGTGGCCAGATTGCTACTCCGAACGATCATCAGGCGGTTCAATTCTCGCAAGGAGACGCGCTGGCCCATCCGATCGTAAAGGCTTTGTTCGGCATCGTCCTCTCGACTCACCGAAAAGAAGGAGCCGTCGGCGATGCTAACGAAGGAGTTCCGAACAACGATCTCTCGGCCCAGCGAAAATCGACCTTCATGCGCCTGACGGAAGAGTTCCATCATCAAGCAAACCTTCATGGTGCTGGCGGGGTGGAAGGGCACATCTGCGTTCAGGAAGAGTTCTTGTCCGGTTTCCAAATCCACCGTTGCCACGCCGACACATTCGGCTCCCGTTTGGTCGATCAGTTGCTCGATTTTTGTCGCAAGGCTATTCATAGGTAAAACCTTGCAAGACCGAATAAGGTAGGGCCACCGAGGCCAGATAGCCGCCGTTTTGGTAGTGGTTCAAGGTGGGATTGAAGCATTCCCAAGGGCGATCGCCGCCTTTTCGCAAGTGAGCGATATAGTCCTTGAATGCTCGTTTCGCTAGCTTCAGGTCAACCCGAGCCAGCGCCGCAATCAGCCAGCCGGCAGGAGTGTGCCAGTAGGCTCCGTTCTGGTAGATGCCTTTCGGAGTCAGAGCCTTTTCCCATGCCGACTTTTCGGAAAAGTCGTGATCGGTCGGAACGTGTCGCACGGCCGAATCGATGGTGATGGTGCCTCGGACATAACTGTCGGCTACTCGCTCGAAGACAGCCTGATCACTGACCGCGCCCAGGTTTAGGGCCAACAAGGTGCCCCAAACATCCGGCTGGCCCGAGCCGACGCCAGTTGACGCGTACAACCACCCATCAGACTTTAGGAACACATCTCGAATGGAAGCTAGAAGCTTTGTAACGACGGTCGCGTACTTGGCGTCACCAGTGAGCTCCGACAGTTCGGTCGCCGCCCGAAATCGCAGGAGCGATGGATAGAGCAACATTCCCGAGAGCGTGACTGAATCGCAGAAGCCGAACCCAACGGCCCGAAGCGCCTCGCGAGTGACGACCAACTCCGATTTTGGATCGTAGGCAGGGCTGAAGAAGGCGAGTTCCAAACGCGAGCGAAGCGAGTAGTTGCCGATGAATCGTTGGAGGAAGTTCCGATCCTTCTTCTGTTTCGCCAAAAGCCAGGCAATGTGAACAAACTCGTAATGGTCATCCACCGGCGGATACGTTCCGAAGGGCTCACCTCCCTGGTCCTCGCCGGACGAGTAAGTTCCGGGGTAGTAGACCGGCTTGCCGTCGAAGTTGATGTGGTCAGGAATGCAGTAGGGAGGCAAAACCGCACCGCTCTTCAGGTAGCGGCGATTCGCCCCGTTTTGGCAACGAGCAATAAGCAAGAGATGATCTTCGATCTCCTGCGTTGGCATCAGCCCGGAGTCTGCCGCCATCGAGAAGTCGCGAATCCAAAATGCCGGATAGCCGAGGCGTCCAGGCGTAACCAACGCAAAGCCGCACGTGTTCTCGATCGGCCACCCTTTTGGACCGTGCGATCCTGGAGGGACTCGGGAACCTTCGAGAGTTGTTAAGACCAGATTACGAAGAAACTCCTCGTCGGTCTCGATGCTCGGTCCGAGCTTCGTCGCGAGCAGGGCTCCGCCCGACATCGACAGAAAGTCACGCCGCGAATAGCCGCTCATCCTAGGGGATTATAGACCCGGGCGGCTCGCCAGATTTGCCTTGACCAACGCTCCGAACGACGGCGAAGGCTTGTACTCCCACCCACGCTGAAGTAGGCACGGGCCGGCGGCGGGATGAAGATCCCAGGCCGTCCAGTTGCACTTGCGGGTATCCCACTCCTTGAGCATCCTTTCAACCCACGGGTTCGGGTCGTTGACCTTGTCGCCGCGATTCTCCGATCCAAACTCGCTCATGATGATAGGAATGGTGGGGAGGGCGGCGTCTAGTTTCTCCAAGTACTTCTCGATGGAATCGCCTTTGATGGGATAGTCGTGGCAGGCGTAAACCACGCCCTGACCGCCTTTGCTGTCCTTTAGTTGGAATCCCTTGAGGAAACCTGAAAGATCATAGGCCCAGTCGAGGCCGCCCGCGATAACGAGATTGCGAGCGCCCACCGACCGGACTGCGTCCAATAACCCCTGCATGCCCGGTGTCTGATACGTCACAGGCTTAAATTGTCCCTGCCGCGCGCCTGGTCCCTTTGTTTCTTCGACCGTGCCTCCGTTGCGCCAAATCTCCCAACTGACATCGTGCGGTTCGTTGTAGAGATCGAAGAAGACGGCCGGGTTATTTCGGTACGTTTTGGCACAGTCTTTCCAAAAATCCAGCGTGTACATATCGGGCATTTGATGCTGGCCGATGTTCTTTCCCCACTCACCTGCGTTGTTCCAGTGCATGTCGAGCATGACGTAGCAACTGTTCGATGAACACCAATCGACCACCTGTTTGACGAGGGCGCGATAAGCGACGCCGTCGTCCTTTTGCTCGGGCGCTTTCCCGAACCAGCGGTCCTGGGAGAGCGGCAGCCGGATGTGATTGACCTTCCAATCATTGACCGCAACTTTGACGGTGTCGAGGATGTGGCCCTCGCCGTCCGAAGACCATTCAAGACTGGCGCAGTTGACCCCTCGTAAAATGACGGGTTTTCCTTTGTCATTGAGAATTTGATTCCCCTTGACGTGAAGCGGTGGGAGTTTGGGTACCTTGGCCTGGGTTGGCGAGGCGAACAGCAACGGTGCTAGCGAACAGAGAAGGAGACTCATCATCGAACCTCAAACGGGCAATTTTACGGGCATTGTAACACAAACCTTAACGTTTGATCTACCGATATATCATCAATTTTCTTGAATTCCAGTCAAGCAAGAAAAGCCATGAACGCGATACACTATGTATAAGTAGGTCTTTGTGAAGATAGGGTTCGTTCTTCTGGGTACAGCGCTCGTGGTTCCATTCATATGTTTGGGGCTGAAGCACGAGTCGTCGGCGGCCCGAGTGGACCTGCGAAGCCAAAACGTCGCCGTTCGCGTTTCTATCGTGAAGGTGAGTGCCTGGGACCGATGGACCGGCGCGACCTCAAGCGACACCAGCGATGGAGCCGACAACCGATCAGCGATCGGGGTGGATGGCGAAGCGCCCGACACTCGCATTGGCACCATCACGGTTTCGACCTTGGGCAAGGTCTACACGTTGCCTGCCAACATGGTTCGCGACTGCTTTACGCCGCGGCAGACCAACAACGGTTGGACGATCCGCCGAGGAAACGATGGGGTCTACGTCGGCACCATGACGGGTATTGGCCTGGGCCGAACGCTCGTGTGGTGGGAGATCAGCGCCGACCGCAAGGTTCGACGATGGGTCTACCCAATGCAGGAGCACCGCGACTTGGCCTCGTTGCCCAAGCCGACCGACCAGCCGGTCGAAACTCAAAAGCTCCTTTCGTTCGACGAATAGTTCCATTCGCTCGGATAAGATGTTCCTATGCCGGAGTACCCGGACATCGAGCTCTATTTGACGCGCCTGCGCGAGCGGATCATCGACGAACCGCTGGAGAAGATTCAGTTCTTTAACGTGTTTGTGCTCCGCTCGGTCGGAATCCCGCCGAGTGAACTTGAGTGCCGTCTCGTGACCGACGTCTTTCGAATCGGCAAGCGAATCGTGATCGAGCTTCAGCAGGAACGATTCATTGTCATCCACCTGATGATTGCGGGTCGCCTGCAATGGCAGAGTCCGCCACCGCCCGAGAAACGAGCGAACGGCAAGATCATGCTGGCAGCCTTTCGCTTTCCCACCGGCCAGTTGAGCCTTATCGAACCGAGTTCGAAGAAGCGAGCGTCGATCTACTTGGTTCGCGGGAGAGAGGCGTTGGACGAGCACCGACGGGAGGGTTTGAACGTGTTCGAGGCGACATTGGACCAATTCAAGGAGAAGCTGTTGTCCGAAAACCGGACCCTGAAGCGGGCGCTGACCAACCCGTCGTGGTTCGATGGCATCGGCAATGCGTATTCGGATGAGATTCTGTTTGCCGCTAAATTGTCGCCACTCCGGCTTACGCGGAACCTGAAACCAGATGAGATCGAGCGTTTGTTCCACGCTTGTCGGGACACGCTGGCGTATTGGCGCGACCGACTGCAGGAACTGTATCCAGGGTTTCCACGATCGGGCGACGTGACCGCTTTTAGACCCGATTTTGCCACGCATGGACGTTATCGGAAGCCGTGCCCGGTCTGCGGTTCACCGATCCAGCATATCGTGTACGCCGAGAATGAGACGAACTATTGCGCGACGTGTCAGAACGAGGGGCGGTTGCTCGCGGATCGGTCGCTGTCGAGGTTGTTGAAGAGCGATTGGCCGAAGACGTTGGAGGACATGTTGGAGGGCAAAGCGGGTGAAGATTGATGGTTCGAATATTCTCACTTTTGGCACTTGAGACGTGGACGTTCTGGCGGCAATAATCGCCGGGTCGTCCCGATCCTCGGGACTCCTCGGACTTCCCTGTTTTCGTGTGCACACCCAGCCCTTGCGGACTGGGCTAAGTTAAAACGGGCTTACAGCCCTACCGGTCGTCGTGATTTGAGGGATTTACCTCGCTTCATTCATTTGAGGAAATGGTTCCTCGGAAGATCAGCCAGACCACGTAAATGTCAGGCCGGACGAAAAATCAACTTACAATACTCCTGATGGCGGATGAGCTTCGGGAGTTTTTGAAGATCGTCTTCGGCGTTACGCTGATCGCTATCCTATTTGGGACGCTTCTCGCTTTCGTGTCCATCGGAGTGTGTCCAGAGTACTTTTCGGAGCGAGGACGAGTCGTTATCTACTATAGCTCTCCAACTTCGCTTGCTATCCTATCGGGAATCCTGGATTGGTGGCGATACGGATTCTGCTGTGGAGTCGCACTCGCCATCGTTGCTCGCCTTGGGCGGCCCGAACCTGTGCGGGCTCGATCCGTCTTGAGCAAAACCGCACTCCTGGGTTGCGTCGGATTGATAGCGTCGGTCGGCCTCCTTTGGTATCTAAGTCGAAACCCAAACAACTACGATCCGCAGTGGGACGCAGACCCCCGTTATATGGCCGTCCTTATTTCCTATCTGGTCGGCCATGGGTTTTTTGTCTTGCTTGACATTGGGCTTGGCACGGTTATCATCGTCAAACGATTTAGAATCGGACCGAAGTCGCGCGCTGGCCTCTTAGACTCAGCATAGGCTGAGCTAGAACTTTTTTAGCCCTTTCGTTGCTCAGCCAACTTCGCTTCGATTCCGCTTTCGCGGAGGTCGCGGATGGGGTCGACGGGGACGCCCATTCGGGTTCGGACTTCGGCGAGGAGCGGACGGACGTCGGTTTCGAATGCATCGACCATGATTCGGTGGGCACCAAGCACGTCGCCGGCCGCTTGGGCGGCGGCGAGCGCCTTATAGTCCACGATCAGGGCTTTGGCGAGGGCGGTTTGACAGTTGAGGACGCTGAGGAGCATGGCTTCTAGCTTGGGCTCGATGTTGTGGCTCTGGTCGATCATGTAGGCCACGTCCTTGGCGAGCGATCCGGCCGAGACGAGTTCGGTGAAGATGACGAACAGTTCGAACGGATTGGTGCTCCCCACGATCAGATCGTCGTCAGCATAGTTGCGCGCATTGAAGTGAAAGCCGCCGAGGCAACCCTCGTCGAGGAGTTGGGCGACGATGTATGCGATGTTGGTGCCGGGGGCGTGATGGCCAGTGTCGACGAGGACCTGGGCTTGCGGCCCAAGGCGGCGGCAAAGCGCAAACGACGTTCCCCAATCGGCGATGTCGGTGTGGTAAAACGCGGGCTCGAAGAACTTGTATTCCAACAACATGCGGGAGTCTTGCGGAAGGTTCTTGTAAACTTTGGCGAGAGTCTCCAGCAAGTAGCCTTTGCGCCGACGGATCGAGTCTTGGCCAGCGTAGTTGGTGCCGTCGGCCAGCCACACGGAAAGGAGGTCGCTACCGGTGGCCCGCATGATGTCGCAACACTCGTGCATGTGCTCCACGGCTCGGTCGCGGACTTCGGCGGAAGGATGGCACAGGCTTCCCAGCATGTACATCTCTTCCTGGAAGACGTTGGGGTTGATGGCCCCAATTTGGACACCTTTGGACTGGGCGTACTGGCCTAGGGCGGACCAGTCGTCGACAAAGTCCCACGGGATGTGTAGAGCCACACTGGGGGCGATTCCGGAGAGTTTGTGGATGAGGGCGGCATCGTCGATCTTTTCGTGCACGTCGCGCGCGGCGGCGGGATTGGGAAAGACGCGGAAGCGGGTTCCGCTGTTTCCATAGCCCCAACTCGGGGTCTCGATATGCTGTTGCCGAAGCTGGGAAATCACCGCTTCGGTGTCTATACCCTTGGCGGAAAGGTTGGCGGCAAGCCCGTGGAACGCGTCACTCATCTTCGAATCAAACCTCTTGGAAGTATAGCTAGTCGGAGGGGTGATGGGCGGCCCGGCCAAAGCTAATACTCGGGCGTATCGCCAGCCTTCCACACGGCGGCGTACTTTCGAGCGGCCTTGGCTAACGCATCATCCGGGTATTCGCGGTTCAGACGAGTCATCAAACGAATTCCCTTCTTCAGCAGGCGGTCCTTGTCATCCTCCCAGAAAGAATTGAAACGGCTCAAGGTTTCGTAGGCGACGCCCGCGCTGTAGAGCGCCTTTGGTACCAATTTACTGTTGGGGTACCGACGCACGAGTTCCTCGCAATACTCGATCACATGGGCGTCGCACTCGTGTTCGAACGCACTTCGCATGGCTCTCTCTTGCGAAAGACCCTTGTTTATGAGAGTGTTCCAAAAAACGGAGTACGCATCGGTGCGCCCGCCTTGCCACAATCCAGCGCTGTAGTACATGAGAAGTCTTCGCTTCTTGGCATATTGGGCCATTGCGTACAAGGCTTCCGCGCGGGCTTTGGCCGTTGCGCCATGCAGGGACCGATTATGCAACGCCGCCATCGTTTTGACATCATCGAGAGGATCGATGTCATCCAACAAGTCCCGCTTAAAGTATTCGGCATTAGACTTGGACTGCGACATGTCGATTCCTTTTGCCATTCGCCACTCCTTGGGAAGACCCTCAAGGACCTCTTTGGCTTTGTCGAAGCGGTTGACGCGGAAGTAACGCATCGCCAGCGTGTAGCGGAGAGCGCCCCGCTCCGCACGGTTGGCGACGCGACTAATCTCCACTTTCAACTCCTCGGGCGACATCACCGAGTCGGCCACGAAGTATCGATCCTCGTCGTAGGCGATGTCGCGATAGAGTTCGTAAGCTCGCAACGCGCTTCCGTATTTCTCGTTAAGAAACGCGAGGTACTCACCCACGCTGTTGCGGATGTAATACTCTCGGCTGGTTCGATAGAGTTGGTCGAATAACCCCATCGCCTCGTGCGGTTGGCCGAGGCGCACTAGACAGGAAGCCTCTAGGTACCTTGCTCGCTCCGCAATATCACCCGGCGCGGTTTTGGCGACGCGAGCCATGGCCAGCGCGTGGCTATAGCGGCCTTGGTTGTACATCATTTGGCCAATGCGTCCGATGATGCCACGATTCGATCGTGCGTGTTCGTCGATGCTCGCTTCGGCAAAATCCAGGAGGTTCCGTTCTTGCATGGGCGTCAGAGTCGTGTCTTCAATGCGGAAATCAAGATAGGACTCGAGCAGTTGGGGCTCGCGGCGCAGGCGACGCTGAAGCTCTTTGGCGCTCTCCACATCCATGCCGACAAAAAGGATTTTTCGAATCTCGTGGGAGGCATTGTAGCGCGTGTGAGCGTCAGGAGCGATGCTTCGAATTCTGAGCCAATGAAGGATCGAATTGGCCTTCCCGTTATATTCCAGTGCGACTTCGGCCAAGTTCTGCTCGCCACGGATGGCTTGCCAGATCATCGAAGAGTGAGACTGTGTGACGTAGTGATCGATGGCCGCCACAATGTTCCGCTTGACGACTAGGCAATAGGCACCGCGTAGTCCTTCAATCGAGTCTCGAAAGCGAGTTTTTGGATATCTCTGGAGCAGTCGATCAAAGATGGCAAAGGAGATCTGACTTCCCTCGGGATCAAACTCGACATCAAAGTAGCTTCGACCGGCCATCACGAGGGCGGCTTCGGCGCGAGGGCTATTAGGATACTTGTCGGCTAGCGCGAGGAGGGCTCTCGCGGCGTTCTGGTGATCCGATTTTAGGTTTTCGCAGGCCAGGACGTATTCGATATGCGGTTTCAAGCGCGGATCAGCCTCGAGCGTTTTCAACTCAGTCAGGCAATCCGCCTTTTGGAGATCGGAACCGTATTCGATCAGGTAACGATCCCGTAGGTATATGGCATAACCCTTGGAGTTGGCCGTCAGTCCTTCCCGAATCAGCTCTCTCCGATCGGCGACGAACGACTGGATGCGAACGGCGTTCGTCGTCTTGGCGAACACATCGGCCGCCTCGCGAAACCTGCCTTGGACTTCGAGATGGCGGGCGTGATGGACCCTTTGCCGATAATCGTCATAGGTCGTCGACTGAGTTTGACTGTTCTCGAACGCCATGATTTTGAATCGTTCGGTGTCATCGAGCGAGTAGTCTTCCGCCTTGGGATAGTCGGCCGTTATGGAACCATCCCAGTCGTCTGTTGGCGTTACGGGCGGCACCTGGTCGAAGTACGAATTGACCCCACGACGAGCAGAAAAGCTCCAGTTATTGACCATCACCTCTTGGGGCACGCGGCCAAAGTCGATGACTTTGTCCTGATAAGTCCAGGCCGAGTTGAAGTGGACGGAATTATAGTTGGGGTAAATGCAGGCGACCAGTCCGGCGCCACTGAGGGCCAGGGCGACCCCTGCGGATAGCCAGATTTTGCGGAAACGCTTCATCTCCTTAGTAGTTGGGCGTCTCCTCGTCGGCAAAGACGTCGGCATACTTTGCCGCTGGCTTGGCTAATGGGTCGTGGGGATATTCGCGGACTACCTGGCGCATGTAGCGCGCGCCCACCTTGGAAAGCCGTGATTCGTTATCCCGCCAAAAGCCGTTGAACCGAGACAGCGATTCGGCGCAGATGCCAGCGGTGTAGAGCGCCTTCGGCATGTAAGAGCTATGGGGGCACCGGCGAATCAGCTCCTTGCAGAACTTTAACGTCTGAGCATCACATTCCTGGTCGAACGCGCTGTTGATCGCGATCTGCTGGAAGCGCCCCTTATTGATGGCGGGACTCCAGAACACGGGGTAGGCGCTGCTGCGGCCGCCCTTCCAAAGCCCCGGACTGTAGTACATGAGATTCCGCCGCTTATGGGAATACTGCACCAATCCGTACAAAGCTTTTGCTCTCGACTCTCGGGTTCTCGCCCGTTCGGCCTGTTTTCGGAATTTCTCCATCGTGGTCACATCGACCATCGGATCGATGACCTCCAAAGGAGTCTTTTGGTCATCATCCCACCTCTGACCGTAAACGTCGCGGTAGGTTGCTCCGGGAAGGCCTCGGTACAGTCGAAGCTCTTTCGGGAGGGAGAGGAGGGCGCGCTTGGCGTCTTCGTACCGTTCCTGCCGGAAGTATCGCATGGCCAACGAGTACTTCAGAATCGAGCGTTCCTTGTGGCTCGTCGCTCGCGGGATCAGGCGGGCCACCTGGGAGCAACTGAGTTCGGAATCGACCAAGAAGGCAATGTCATTTGCGTATCCCAATTCGCGATAGAGAGCATAGGCTCTCAGTGGATCGCCATACTTTTCGTGCAGAAAGGCGAGTTCTTCTTCAGCCGTCGATCCTAAGTAGGCCGGAACATTTGGCATCTTCACCAAGGTTTCGAAGGCTCGAATTGCCTCCTGGTGACGTCCCAGGCGGTCCAGCGAGCCACCTTCTATGAATCGGGCCTTGGCGTCGGATTCTCCGCCCTTGGCCCGGCGGGCGAAGCGGATCGACGTTTGGTAGCGTCCGACGCGGTAGGTTAGCTCGGCGAGTTGGGCGTAGAAGGTTTTGTCGAATCGGTTGAGGCGATCGACGCTGTCGGTGATGAACGTCAATAGACGCCGCTCATCCTTGGGGTCCATCTTGGTGTCCGAAAGTCGGTACTCCAAGTAAGCCTGGAGGAGGAGAGGATCACAGGCCACCTGACGGTTGAGCCTTTTCGCTTCATCCGCTTTCAGGCCATTGATCAAGTTATCGGCTCGGCGACTGACAGTCACTCGCGTGTACATGTCTCGCTGATAATGCCGCGATAGCAATAAGTGAGCGATGGCATTAGTGGTACGACCGCCGACCAGGGCGATCTGAGAGAGTTCGTATTCACCTTTGGCGGCTTCGTACGCTTGGGGTGAGTGGGCCTGGAAGATGTAATGGGTGACGGCAGTAAGGACATCGTTTTTCGTGAGGGCGTAGCCTCCGAGCCACCCTTCGGCCGCGGCGCGAAACCGACTCTTTGGATACTTGGTAGTCAACCATCGAAGGAGTTTGGTGCCGGGGTCCCACTTTGGCTTCTCCGTACTATCTTCCAGATTATGGCGAGCGGCCATGATCAGTGCGGCTTCGGCTCGGTGACTATGCGGGTGGTCGTTAGCAACCTTTAGATAAGCAGTTTCCGTGGGGCCAGCGTCAGCAAGTGCGTAGTCGATGTGCGCCTGAACTCGCGAATCAGCCTTCATTTTCTTGAGGTCATCGATGGCCGCTTTCTGTTGTTCATCGATGCCGAACTCGATGAGGTAACGGTCGCGCAGATACTGCGAATATCCCTTCGTCTTTGCGTTGACACCTTCTTCGAGAAGCTCTTGTCTGTCATTGGCAAAGGATTGCAGGGATAGGGCGGGGTTGAGCATCCGGTATGCCTTAACCGCTTCTTGGTATTTCCCGCGAACCTCAAGGTTTCGAGCGGCATGGACCTTGAGACGGTGTTGTCCCAAAGGGTCGTTAACATCATCACCATAAACCTCGTACCAATCGAGGCCTTCGGGCACTCCGATTTCGCTGAAGGTCTCGACGGTGGGCTTATGTATCTGGGCCACATCGGCGAGCCCATAACCGTAAGTCAGGCGATCTTCGGGGCTGCCCAACTCAGTGGCTGTGCCGACCCGAACAGCTTCGTTGTTCCAATCAGGCACGTTGTATTCCTGTGGAACTCGCCCAAAGTCCATCGCGCGTCCGTCGTCGCCCCAGTCTCCGTGGCGAAAGTGCACTGAGAAAGGGTTGGTGAGAACACAAGCTGATAAGTATCCGGCCATCATGAGGCCGCCTAAAATTCCGATCCGTCGGAAAAGAACGCTCCGTCTAGTTGTCAAAGAGAACCCCCGTTCCGCTCCTGATCAGGGCTTCCGGAGTTTGGGTTTCCTGGGATGAAAACCCGGATTGGCAGCGAATACGCGATCTGATTGTAACACGGACTTGACCGGAATTCAGCAAGCGAATTGGTCCGCAGTAAATTTTTTGTCCGGGGAACATAAACCCTTTGCGAATGTGCAGAATATTGGCGCGGTTCAGAGGGGCTTCCACTTCGGATTTTTCGTCGCGGCCGAAGGCATACGAGACGCTGTCGAAGTCTCGGAGGCGAATGTCGCCAAAGCCGGATTTGTCGAATTGCAGGCGGATATCGACGGCGTCGGGAGCGACGAATGACGAGCCGGTTCCGACGTTCTCGGCTTCCAGATAGACGTCCACGGGAATGTCCTTTCGGCTACTTTCGACGGTTTCGAGGGCGTCCTGACTCGATGAGACTTTGACGCTGAGCTTGGGGACGACCTCCTGTTTGTTAAAAGTCCTGACGATCGAATCGAGAGGAACGGTGAATGACGAGCCAGGCTCGGGCATGCGGTAGATGACCACGCCTTGGCATCCGTCGCCGCGCTCTTCGTCGACGATTTGAAGGGCCTTGGCGGTGACGTCGGGCGATGGGACGTTGTAGACGAGGGTGTAGCCGAGCCCTTCGCCATTGAGGGCGGGGCGGACGGCTTTGAACTTGAGGATTTCTTCGCCGACCCAGTTTGAGGGTCCGGTGGCAGGCTTGCCGGTCGGGTCGCTCGCGTAGGCTTCGACGAGCTTGAAGGAGGGGTGGCGCAGGGCGTCCTGAGCTTCGAGTCCTCGGTAAGAGTTTCGCAAGTGGCCAGCCTCATCGTACAAGAAGGCGCGGCCATAGGCGGGGATTCCGATCCAATACGGACAATTCAGCCGCTCGGCTTTGGGGAGGCGGCGACGCAGATCGTCGGGGTCGAAGAGGGGCCGCGCCTTGTCGGGAGTGAGGCCAACTTCGCCTTCGTAGGCCTGGGGAATCATGAAATCGACCTCGCTGGAGAGGCGCTCGACGCCATTGGTGCCGAGCCAACTGAGGAGTCCGGTAAGGGAGAAGAAGAAGCCTTTTTGGCGAGCGAAGAGAGGGTTCGACTGGCGGATGCCGCGCACGAGATCAGCGTATTTGGGCAACAGTCGGGTGGGAATGTCGAAGTCGAGTTGGACGCCGATGACCTTGTCGCCGACCTTGCGAGCGGCTTCGACTTGGGCGGCGATGCGAGTCGAAATTTGGTTGGTGATGCGGTTGAGATCGTAGTCCTCGAAGTGGTGGATGACGCCGGCATCGGCGTTGAAGACCAGATGGATAGGCAGGCGATTGGAGCCCTGGGAGTACGACTGAGGGATGATCAGGACCATATTTTGGCCGTCACTGCTGAAGGTTCCGGCCCGAACGAAGATCTGCTTGACGTCGAGCTTTTTGAGGTCAGCCGCGTCCTGCTCGGAGAGCGAGTAGGGAGTTTGCCAGTACCAATAGGCGGTTTTGAGGGGCGTGGTCGGGTGGCGGTGACGTCGGAAATGCAACCAGAGCCCACCGACCAAGAGGACGGCGAGAACGGCCCACACCCAGCGCAGTTTCACAGACCTAGCTATTGTATGCTATTGTTCGAGCGATTCTTCGACGCTTTCGGATTTCGCCTTTTTCTGGCCCAATCGCTCGCGCATCCGGTTCTTGCTTTCGCCCGGTTTGGTCAGGCGGGCGAGGCGGTTGACGGACTCTTCCACCCGGGCCAGGCCCGCTCGGCTCCACCGGGAGACCAAGCGGTTGGTGAGGGCGAGAATGGCCAGGTAATAAGGCAGTACGTATAGCAATCCGGGTCCGGGCGTGTGGGTCTGTTTGAGGAAGACAGCGATGGCGATAGTGCCGAGGAAGCAGGCGAGGAAGGCGACGATCCAGGACACAGCGATGGTGCCGTCCTGCTGAACGGCGATGCGAAGGCGGGTCTTACCGTTCTTAGGCGTGGCGGAAAGGAAGATGGACGTGAAGTCGCTTCCGCCTTCCCATTCGCGGCTGGTGCCCATGTTGGCGATGGTCCCGGCCGAATTGTAGGATCGCCGAAGCTCGCTGACGGCCTCCTCCCAGGCGGCATCGTCGAACTCGCCGTCAATGGTGCGCTCAATCGTGCGCCGGGGGCGCCCACCCCAAAATGAGAACTTGGGTATTTCAGGCGGATCGACGGGCAGGGATTGAGCGGCGGATTGGACGTAGCGGGGATCGATGCCGATCTCGGCGGCCACTCGCTCGATGTCATCGAGTGAATAACCTTTCGATTGGGCATTGGGGTCCTGACCTTCGGCCTGCTCCTCGGCAGCTTTTTTCAGAATCCTTGTGAGCTCGTCATCGTCGTACCGCCGCTCGGCCATCTCTATTAGAGTTTAACGGATGGCCGGGCGGACGGGTTGCCTTTGAAGAGCAGGAGGAGGGTCGGTACGCTACTTAGAACTTAGAAATCTAGTTGGCGGCGCGGAGGGTTTCCATGTCGTACACGGCTCGGCTCGGGACTTCCTTATCGATGCGCTTGATGAGGCCACAGAGCACCTCGCCGACGCCGCACTCGATGAACTGGGTGACACCGTCGTTGATCATGTTGCGGACGCTGGCGGTCCAACGCACGGAGTCGCGAAGCTGTTGTTCGAGGAGGTCGTTCCACGTGCAAGGATTCTCGACAGGTTCGGCGGTGACATTGCTGTATACGGGTTTGCCGAATGCGAAATCGACGGTGGCGAGCGAACGGGCCATCTCTTTGGACGGCATGTTCATCAGCGGGCTATGGAACGCGCCACTG
Organism: Armatimonadota bacterium; assembly: GCA_016125185.1. Lineage (NCBI taxonomy): Bacteria > Bacillati > Armatimonadota > Armatimonadota bacterium. The sequence goes on from WGMG01000001.1 coordinate 580,872, forward strand.
ACGTTGAGGGGGAGGACCCGCTTGGCGCCAGCCTCGGTGAGCACCGGTCCGGCGGCGGCGACGGCTTCGACTTCGCCGGAAATGACGACTTGGCCGGGACAGTTGTCATTGGCGATAACGACCACGCCCGAGACCTGCTTAAGGGCTTCTTGGATCACGTCGGCGTCGAGACCGAGAACGGCGGCCATAGTGCCAGGGCGGGTTTTGCCGGCTTCGGCCATGACGTTGCCGCGCTTGCGTACCAGTGGAGCGCCGACTTCGAGCGGAATATTGCCAGCGCATACATGGGCGGCGTACTCGCCGATGGAATGTCCGGCGAAGACTTCGGCGCGATAGCCTTCGGTTTCGAGGGCTCGGTAGGCGGCGACGCCGCAGGTGAAGAGGGCGATTTGGGCGTTTTGGGTAGCGCGAAGGGTTTCTTCGTCACTTTCGAAACAGAGTTTAGCCACGTCGGTGTGGAGGCAGTCCGATACATGCTCGAAGACGTGTCTGGCGGCTTCGGAGCCTTCGTACAGGGACTGTCCCATGCCGGGCTTCTGCGAACCCTGGCCGGGAAAAATAGCGGCGATCATTTGTGAATGAGGGTACCACTCGTTGGCCGTCTTCGGGTATCTTTCACTACTGATATGACCGGCACCGTTCTACTCTAGCTTTTCGTCACTCCGCGCAATTCCCCGCGCCACGACCCCCAGCTAAAGAACGATGTTAGATATTCTCCGTATAAAGGACTTTCGTAACCTGTGGATTGGTCAGGCTATTTCGCGCATTGGCGACGCATTCTATTTCCTCGGCCCTATGTTCGTCATCAAGAAGGTTTTCAACGATGATGCGATGGTCGGGGCGGTAGGCGCCGTCGAGGCTTTACCCTATCTCCTGTTTGGAACGATTGGCGGCGCGATCGCTGATCGTATTGACCGTAAGAAGATCATGATCTGGTCGGACCTGCTGAGCGCAGTGTTTCTTCTGGTCTATCTTGGTTTTCTGATGAGCGTCGGCAGTCAACTGCCGAAATGGATCTTTTTCGTCGTAGGCTTTTCGCTCGCGTTCGTAAGGGTCTTCTTCTTTCCGGCGAAGAACGCGGCGATTCCGCGCTTGGTACCCGCCGAGAAGCTGTTTTCGGCCAACGCCCTAAGCGCGGCTACGGATCAGTTCATGTGGCTGATTGGCAACGTGCTCATGGTCGTGCTTGGCATGCTTGCCGACCGGATCGGCGTCATCCAGTTCCTCAAGGTTTTGGTACTGGTTAACGCAGTAACGTTCCTGTTCTCGGTGTACTTCTTGTACCTGTTGCCCGGCATCGAGATATTGCGAAGCGAGCATCACGAGGAAAAGCACCTGTTTACCGACGTGAAGGAAGGCATTGCGTACGCTAAGCGGGACCGGGTCATCGGTCTGTCGCTGTTGGCATCGTTCGGCCTCGGGTTGTTCATGTCTCCGTTCTTCGTGGTGTATTTGGCCACGAACATGGCGTGGTTCGGCAACCATGCGTCGCCACTGGCGTTTATCGAGACGTGCTTCATCATTGGCATGCTGTCGATGAGCTTCATCATCCCTCGATTGAAGGTGAAGAAGGCGGGCATGGCGTACGGATTGGGCCTGACGATCGCAGGCATTTGCGTACTGTTCATGGGCTTCTCGCCGATCTACGGTATGTATTGTCTGTGGAATCTGGTGTGCGGCTTTGCTATCGGCGGCGTGGACGTGCCGATGCGGACGTACCAGATGCTGAAGGTTCCGGACGAGTACCGAGGGCGAATCATGTCGCTCGGCCAGCTTATCTGGATGAGTGTTCAGCCGATCGGCATGTCGTTGGGCGGTCCGTTGCTCGGATGGCTTGGTATCGTAAAGATGCACGTCTTGATGGGTGCGGGATTTGCGACCACCGGCGCGGCGCCGTTGTTGGACAAGGAATTTCGCGAAGCGACGATCCCCGATCAACCGTCTCCTTCTGAGGATGTTGAATTCGTCCCAACGAATTTGAGCGAATACCCACTCGGGGCGTTGGAGACGGAAACGGAACCAGTATGACGGAAGGAAGAGTCGGCGTCGATGAAAGTGGCAAAGGGGACTTTTTTGGTCCCCTTGTCATCGCCGCCTGCTACGTGGGGCCCGAGCATCTCGCCGAGTTGGACGGCGTTAAGGATTCGAAGAAGCTGACCGACGCCCAGGCGATGAGATTGGCCGACGTGATCAAGCGAGCGTGCCCTCATAAAGTGTTGACGGTGATGCCGCCGAAGTACAACGAGCTTTACGCTAAGATTGGAAACCTCAACAAGTTGCTCGCGTGGGGTCATGCTCAAGCTATCGAAGAAGTCTTGATGCAGCAACCCGCTAAGACCGTCATCAGCGACCAGTTTCAGGCTGGCGGCAATATCGTGAAGTCAAAGCTCAAAGAGTTGGGACGACAAGCCGAGTTCATATCAAGAGTCCGAGCTGAATCCGATATTGCCGTTGCTGCCGCCTCGATACTTGCCCGGGCCGAGTTCCTGTGGCGACTGCGGCAGCTTTCGCAAGAGATTGGCATCGACCTGCCGAAGGGTGCGACGAACGTCATTCCCACCGGAAAGAAGGTGGTGGCTACCCATGGTCGCGATGCACTTGCCCGAGTGGCAAAAATGCATTTCAAAACCGCTCAGCAGGTTCTGGTAGACTAACTGCATCCTTTACGGAGGTGCATGACTCATGGAAAAAACCATCGTACGATCCCATAACGCACCTCGTCGTGTTGTCCTCTAGGTTAGGACCATTCCCAAAACACACACGTAAAGATGAATTTTCAACCGATCGTATCGGACCAAGATTGGTCCACTTATAGTCATATTCGAAACCGTTATCAGTGGTCTCACCCGTTTTCGGCGGACGAATGCAAGCAGTCCTATTTGGGACATGGAGTCCACCGGAAGCAGAGCGCCTGGCTGGGCAAGATTGGCGACGAAGTCAAAGTCGCCGTGATGACCTCCGAGGCTATGAACGCGTCAGATGGGCGACATTGGATCAGCGTTTTCGTCGATCCGTCTAACCCGGAAGTCCATGACCATGCCGTTACGGGACTCCGCGAAGCCCACCGAATTGTGGGCGAGTTTGGCGGCTCGCAAGTCATGATCGAGGCGAGGAGCGATTGTCCGGCGATGATTTCGGCACTCGACGAGTTGGGCTTCGAGAAGAGCCTAACCCTGCCTTGCTCGGCGATCGACGTCGCAAAGTCGGACTTCGAGAGTCAAGCGGGGGTTGTTTCTTTTGCGACCTTCTTTGCCGACCATCCGTCGGACGGCGTACGCCGTTTGTGGCGATGCGAAATGGATATAGCGGCGGACCTACCGTTGCCATTCCCCTTCGTCGAGACGCCGTTCGAGAAGTTTCAGGAGAGCATTCTGCAACCTCACGTCGACCTTGCGAGCAAGTTTTTGATGTTTGAGGATGGCGAGGTCAAGGGATTGACCCAGTTGTTTACCAACGAGGTCGACCCGAAGGTCGCCGTGACCGGCTTGACCGGTACGCGGCGAGAGTTCCGCCGTCAAGGGGTGGCGACTCGCCTGAAGCAACACTCGATCTCTTGGGCGAAGGAGCGCGGCGTCGAGCAGATCTTCACAGACAACGAGGAGAACAATCCGATGTTTCAGCTCAACCTGCAACTCGGGTTCCGGCGGGTGTTCGACTATGTGGTTTACTCAAAACCGTGCTGATCGAGACCCACTGCCATATCCATAACCCGGAGAACTTCGAAGACCCCGATGCGGTGGTTGAGGAGGCTCGACAGGCAGGAGTCGAGAAGATCGTGGTCGTGGGGTGCGAACCGAAAGACTGGCTAGTGGTTGAGGCTTTCATCGAGAAGCATGACGACGTGTACGGCATCTGTGGTTGGCATCCAAACTACACGGCCGAGTTCGACCCGATCGAACTACCGAAATTGATCCGCATTCTGAAGCACCCCAAGGTTTTGGCCTTGGGGGAGATCGGACTGGATTACCATTGGGACTATTCGCCGCCGATGATCCAGTTGGAGGCGCTGAAGGCTCAGTTGCGGCTGGCAGAGGAGATGACTCTGCCGGTGGTGTTCCATGCGCGGGAGGCGTATTCGGACCTCTTGGATGTTTTGGAAAAGGGTCCGCGGCTGAAGTACCTGTTCCACTGCTTTGCAGGGACGAAGGATGACGCCCGTCGGGCGTTGCGGCTCGGGTCGCTGTTTGGATGCGATGGCCCCATTACGTACAAGAAATCGGATGAGCTAAGGGAGGTCTTTGCGTTCATTCCGCCTCACAAGATCGTGCTGGAGACGGACAGTCCGTACATGTCACCTGAGCCGTTCCGAGGGAAGCGAAACACGCCTGCGAATCTTCCGATTATCAATCGGAAGTTGGCTGAGTTGCATGGGATGAGCGAGGACGAGATGGCGGCGCAGACGACTTTGAATGCGCGGGACTTTTTTGGGTTTTAAGTCCGGCTTTAGGGATCATCCACCCCGTCGCTTCGGCCACCCCTCCAATCTTTGGAGGGGAGCGTGGTTAATCGGATGGTTCGAAGGTTGTAGGCGTCTCTAGCTCCCAAATTCTAAGAGTTGTTCGTGTCTGGCGTGTTGGTGGAGGGCGTGGCGCTATTGGCGGCGGTGTTCGATGCGGCTGGTTTTGATCCGCCGAATGCCGGGCCGATGATGGAGTAGCCGATCAGCACGAACAAGAGGGGCAGGGCGATCCATTTGCCGATGAAAACGACGGCCTTTCCGAGGGGGGTGAGTTTGTACGCCATGCGTGCCTACCTCTCTATTGTATCCGCTTACTGGAGATCAACTCGAAAGAGTTCGCTCTGCTCGTTGGCGATGATGAGCGAGGTGGGAGAGTCCCAGCAGAGAGCTTCGCACTGCTTGGCATTCGTAAATTTGATCTGCTTGATCGGGTGGTGGAAGATGTCGCCGCCCTTGGTCATATCGAAAAGCCAGACGGATTGCTCCGGTGCTTGGGTGAGGAGGGCAAGCCGCTTGCCATCTGGTGAGATATCGGCGGCGGTGACCCACCCGCCCAGGTCGGTCTTGGTGTCGAGTTTTTTGAGCGTGTTGACGCCGCTATAGCTGGGCTTTTCCAGCGAGTAAATCGACGCGCCGGTGTCAGGTGATTTCTTCTTCTGGTTCTTGCGCCACTTGGTAATGAAGTACAGGCGACCCTTCGAAACCATCAACGATTCGCAGTCATAGCGCCACTCGGAGGTTGGGGTCTTGTCGGGGTAGGCGATGCGAATCTTCTTGACGTTAGCGACGGAGGTCACTTTGGTCGGGTCAGGCTCGGGCAGCACGTAGACGCATTGGTCTTTGCGGAAATTGAGGTTGTCACCGCAGTCGGAGACGTAAAGAGTCTTTCCTTCGATCGCGATGTCTTCCCAATCGAAATTGGTGGCCCCTTCCAGTTTGATACCCTCGTAGCTGGGCTGATTAGGCTGGATCAGAGTGCCATCCGGGTGGATGGCGAAGATTCGTGCGCTGTCGCCGCTGTCGTTGTGGACCCAGTACGTATTTTTGTATTGTCGGCTCTTGGCGATTCCGCTCAGTTCGTCGATCATCGGAGTCGCGACCTTGGCGATGGGTTGCAGGCTTTTCTGAAGGAAACAAAGGCAGAGCGCGGCGAGGACCATTAGGGCTATGATAACCCTATGATCGCTTCGATTGCTTGCTTGGCCCTGCTGGCCCAACAGCAGGACGGATTCCAGTTTCGGGTGTACGAAAACGACAAGATTAAGCCCGCGGAATTTGCCCAGCGGCGGCATGATTTGTTAGCCAAGCTACCGGCGGGGAATGTAACGGTTTTGGTAACGAATCCGCTTCATCAGCGGAGCAACGATACCGAATATCGCTTCCGGCCGAACTCGTATTTCTGGTACCTCACGGGATGTGAGGAAGGCGACTCAGCTTTAATTCTTGCTCCAGATGGGATCACGGTCGATGGCAAGAGTGTAAAGGAAGTGTTGTTTGTTCAGGACAAGAATCCGGGGGCCGAAACATGGACGGGCATCCTGATGGGCGCTCCGGTGGCGAAGGAGCTTTTGGGTATCGACGCGGTGGTTTCAAACAAGCGATTTGCTGAGGTGCTGAGCACTTTACACCCGGAATCGACGACGTTGGTGGATCGCCCCGAAGGCTTGTCGGGGACGGTCCAGAAAATGGTTGAGAGTTTCGATCAATGGTCTAAGGGGACAAAGGCAGATGCGACGGCGATCAAGACGCTGAACGTGATGCGGAGCGTTAAGTCGCCGGCGGAAATCGCGCTCACTTGGAAGTCCATCAACGCGACGGTGGAGGCGCATAAAGAGGCGTTGCGATCATGCGAACCGGGGATGCGGGAGTATGAGATTGCGTCGCTGGTGGAGTACATCTTTGCCCGGAATGGATGCGAGTCGGTGGCTTATGGCAGTATCGTCGGCTCGGGCGTAAACTCGTGCGTTCTGCACTACGTAGATGCGCGGAAGACGATCGAGAAAGGCGACTTTATTTGCATGGATGTGGGCGGCGAGTACCACGGGTACGCAAGCGATGTGACGCGAAGCTACCCAGCGAACGGCAAGTACACGCCGGAACAGCGGGCGATCTACGAGATTGTGCAGGAGGCGCAGGAAGCGGGCGTCAAAGCGTGTAAAGTCGGTGCAGCGTTTGGTGCGGCGGGGCAGGTGGCGAATCGGATTGTGGCGGACGGGCTGATGAAGCTTGGGATCATCAAGGAAGCTTCCGAGGTCCGACGGTACTTCATGCACGGGACGTCACACTATGTGGGCTTGGACGTGCACGACACGGGCGATTACGGTCCCTTGCGTAACGGTCAGATCATGACGGTCGAGCCGGGAATCTATATCAAGGAAGGCTCGCCGTGCGACAAGAAGTGGTGGAACATCGGCGTACGGATCGAGGATACGATTTTGGTGACCGATGCGGGTCCGGTTAACATGAGCGGAAGCAAGTTGCCGCGTTCGATTCCCGAGATCGAAAAGTTGATGTCCGAGACGGGGCTGGGCAACCGTCCTGAGGGGAAGGTTATTTCGGAAGCGTATAAGGGGTCGCTGAAATAACCTATAGTCCCATTCGGACGCGGTGCAGGAAGAGGCGAGCCTCTTCGCTGGGGCCGTCGAAGTCGATGCGGACAACCTCTTCGAGGTCGATGTAATGAATTCCATCTTCGATGCCGGACTTGTTGACCTCGAGCAATTCGATATGGTCGTCGGTGTAGTCCTTGATGAAGCCTAGAAATTGAACGTCGGCGGTGACGCTGACCATGATGCGGCTATTGCGGGCGTATCGAACGAGGTCGAGGAGCGTTTCGAAGGGGCCGACGGTGGTGGGGCGGACAGGAAATTCGGTTTGTCGCTGTCGCTCGTGAAGGAGCTTGATGGCGACGAGGTATTGGGTGCCGACGGCGAGGCGCACGATCTCATCGATCTGGCCCACGAACGAGCCGTTCGGGCGGCCTTTGCTGTCGATTAGGGCCAGCGAGTAATAGTCTTCGCTGACGGACAGGACGAAGCCGACTTCGAATTTGTCGGTGTCGTCGCGATCTTCGTAAACTTCGACGAGTTCTTCGGTCCCGACGTATTGCTTGAGAACCTCTCGGAAGCGGTCAACAGCGGCACTCATAGACTTATTCTGACTCACAAAAAAGCCAGGAAGTTTCTTCCTGGCTTTTTGAGCTTGTAAAGGTTCCGACTTATCGCTTTCGGCGTCGGGCGACGAGACCAAGAAGGCCAAGACCCATGACAGCGAAGGAAGCCGGTTCGGGGACGACAACGACGTTGTCGATGCCGAAGCCGTGATCGTTACCTGCGTCGTTGATGTCGGTGAAACGGAAGACGATTTCGTCTCCGTTGTCCCACGACAGACCTTCGCCGAAGAGCTCGACGACGGCGCGGACGCGAACCGAGTTAGCCGGGTCGTTGCCATCCAGCGCACCAGCCGTGGAGCCCGAAGTGGGGCCAAGGACGGTGTTGGTGAGAACCGGTGCCGACAGGTTGGTGAGGTTCGTATCGGTGGTCGACGTGGTCTGAATCCAGACGTGTCCGCTACCGTAACCGGTGCCAGTGTTAAAGTCGGACTGCGCGAACGAGTTGCCGGACTTAATGAGTTGGTAGGTCAGCGAAAGACCCTGCTGGTTGACGTTGCCGCCGTTTCGCCACTGTTCGAGGTCGAACTGAATGACCGCAATACCAGTGGACGTACCCGTGTTGTTGACCAATCGAGCACCGTAGGAGATGTTGCCAACGGTTCCCGACGAGGCGGTGCCAAGAGCTCGCTCGGTCGATCCGGCTGAGCCATAGCTGTAGTAACGACCCGTGTTTGACGAGCCATTGTCGCCAAAGATGTTGTAGTTCGATCCGGAACCACCGCTTTCGCCGTAGTACCAGCCGGGCAGGGTTGCTCCCGCGCCGTTGTTGAACTCGCCGCCGCCAGCGGTGAGAGCGGTGTTCGAGGCGGTGTTCGTCAGGCTATCGAAATTCTGTGTGTAGCCAGCGCCGAAGTCCGTAATGCTGATCGTCTGAGCGAAAGCACCGGATGCCGCTCCAATGCCCATCGCCAAAATGAGAAACTTTTTCATAAATTCCAAGCTCCAAGTCTTAATCCAAACACAACCACAGTGTCAGTCAGATCAAAGCGTTCCCATGCACCGCACAGAAACCCCACCAGTTTATGTGATTTCACTGATTCAATGCAAGGCGATTGAGCCGGTAAATATGCGGGCTTGTGTTAGGTTTTCACCATCGAAAACCTAACACTGAGCTTGAGGTTTGTCTTAGCGTCGTCGTCGGGCGACGATGCCAGCGAGGCCGATTCCAATGATCGCGAACGTGGCTGGTTCGGGCACCGGATTGACTCCACCCGGCGTTTGGTGAAGGACCTTTACGTCTTCGGGGAACGTGGCGTAGCCGCTGTTGGCCCAATCTTCCCAGTCCTCGTCTCGCGACGTGCCGTCGGGATGAGGTCCTCGGTAGGCGCTGTAGAATGCGACCTTGGTTTGGTCGAAGTCGGTGATGCCAGTCCCAGAGTTGACGTCGCCGACGATGACGCCATCGCCAGGGAGTCTCGAGAAGGCGTCGGGTGTAAAGGTACCGACGGTGCCATTCGTGTAGTTCAACAGGCCGTAGGTGATGTCACTGGCGCCGCCATCGGTCCAGCCCACGCCATCGATGATGGTTCCGAAGCCGTTGTCGAGAACTCCGTCATCATCGGTATCGTAGTCGGTGCCTTGCACGGGCGCGAAGCCCGAGGTCAGCAGGAATGAGTTCGAGCCGTTCTCCAGCGCGCCGCTGCTGCTCGTCGACTCGGTGTCGAGCGTCGTTTCGGCTTCGAGCGGGCTGACGCTATCGCCCCATCGGATCATGGCCAGCCCGTTGGAGCCGAGGCTCCCCAGGGTTGCCCCGAGGTCGACGACGACGTCGGCGGACCCAGCTCCGCCTCCGATGTCTCCTTCCATTGAAATAAAGTACATGCCGGCAAGGCTTGCCCCCGGGGTTCCCTTGATTTCCATGAATTCCCAGCCGCCGTCGGTACCCGAGGGGTTGACGAACAGCTCGTTGATCTGGAACTGTGAGAATGCAGAAGCGGACAAAAGCCCAAGCGCTACTAGTGATAGTTTTTTCATCGTTTCAAGCTCCATGAGGCGCAAAAAGGCCCCAAGTGTCTGTGAAGATTAAAAGCCCTCGCAGGACGCAAGGACTATCCAACCTAGTTTTTTGAGATCCGCGTGGCGGCTCTCAAAAGCGCTTATAAAATTCCGGGGTGCGGGGCCTTGGTCTTAGACCCCGCACGCTTGTCGGAACTTAGTTTCTGCGTCGTCGGCGAGACGCGAGGCCCACTAGGCCGATGCCAACAATGGCGAGCGATGCCGGTTCAGGGACGATTTCGATGCTGCGGAAGACCGTACCGGTGTCGGCGGTCGCGAGTTCAGCGAACGAGTTCGAGGTCGTTTCCAGCGTACCGTTATCGAAGGTGAATCCAACCAGCTTGTTCGCGTTAGCGATACCGAACACGGTCGTCTCCTGAACGCCGTTGTTGTTCCACGATCGAACAGCAATGCTTCGCAGGGCAGACGTTGTCGAAGGAAGAGCGATCGTTCGGAACAGCGAACCGTTCTTGTAGACCTGAAGTCCGCCGCCGTTTGCCGTCGATCGATCATCGGCCACAAGCGTATAGTCCGTTGAGTTCTCGTTATAGAACTCGAAGTCGTACGGGCTAGCCGTTCCAGTTCCGGTGCCACCAGTCAACTGGACGAGGGTTTCGGCGCCGGGTGTCACGCTGTAGATGCCGATACCAGCGTTGCCCGAAGCAGAGCCGGTCGAACCGTAGGTCGTACCGCCGACTTCCTTAATCACTCGGACGTTCTGCGTGGTACCCAATTCGGTGGAGGTGCCAGCCGTTGTGGTTCTCCAACCGCCATTCGGCGACGTAGCAGTTCCACCGGTCAGAACGGTCGTGCCGTCGGTTGTGTAGGCGGAGCGAATGTTGTTAGCGGAATAGACGCCCGCCTGGAGGTCGACGTAGTTGACGCCGCCGAGGCCGCCATTGGCAAAGTTGTCGTAAACGGCGACGCGTCGAGCGGTCGTCGTCGATGCGACGCTGGCAGTGCCGACAGTGGCGCTGTAACCACCAAGGGCAAGATAGTTCAGCGAAGCGTTCATTTGACCTTCAGAGGTAGCCGATCCCGAGAGGGTAAAGCCGCTTCCGAGTCCGAAAACCTTAGAATTCGAAGTTCCGTCGAAATTAAAACCAACCAAATCGACCGAGTTGGCCGCACTGGTGGTCCCGTTAACTCTGGCAACCACAAGAGAGTCGTAGGGGAAGAATCCCTGTCCAAAAGCCGTTGCGGTCGCCAAGACCCCAAGCGGCACAAGAATCAATTTGTTCATTTTTCCAAGCTCCAAGACAAGCCGAACCCCGGAACTCCTAGTTGGAATCCCCGCGCTCGGTAGAAAAAATTGTCTCATTGACTTGTTAAGGGGGATTTAAGCGGATGTTAAGAGTAGGTTCAAAATAGAGCCTTTTTCCGGAAACCCGCACAAATACTGGGTCGTTCTGGACCGGATAGACTCAGAGGTTTTTCGAAGAAAATGTAACGAAAGTACCATTTCGGCGCCAGGTTTCCGTTACTTATCGACACGGCAAAATCGCCTGGGAAGGTAGGTTTTCCAACCTAGGGAACAAAATTCTCTTGAACCTTTTCATTTCCTTGGTCCGTACACTATAATGAACACGCGACTGACCACCATCAGGAGGGAGTCCGGTCGTTACAAAAAAACTACACTTCAGGAGGTGTAAAGGAAAAAAGATATGAAGAAGATTATTGCTCTCGTTATGGTGCTCGGCGTTCTTGGTGGCGTGATGGCCGGTTGCAGTGGTGGCGGCGACGCCAACAGCACTTCGTCTGCTGCAGCAAACAACTAGTTCGTCTCGCATTTAGCGAACAAAAAGACCCGTTTCATTTGGAAACGGGTCTTTTTGTTTTAGCCCTTCCAGTCGCCGTGAAGGATCTTATCGGTGAGATCGCCATCGGATTCGACCGGACCGGCGAGAATGCAGTGCTTGATCTTGCCTTTGACCTTGACGACGGCGCTTGGCAGGATGACCGAGTCCTCGATCGACTCGCACTCGACGTGGGCCGCTTCTCCGACCACGACCTTGTCTTTGACCTTGCCTTCGACGGCAGAAGAGGCCGCGATTCGGTCTCGACCGTCGATGAGGAAGGCGCTGGTTTCGAGGAAGGAGTCGAGGGTGCCGGTATCGAACCACGCACCTTCGTATACGCCAGCAAGGACGAGCTTGCCTTCGTCGATGAGCATTTGGATGGCGTCGGTGATCTCATATTCGCCGCGGGCGGACGGCTGGAGCTTGGGGAAGATCTCCCAGATTTCAGGTCCGAAGAAGTAGAGCCCGGCCATGGCGAGGTTGGATTCCGGGTTCTTTGGTTTTTCGACGAGCTTGACGATACGGTCGCCCTCGACGTTGGCCACGCCGAAGCGGGACGGGTCTTCGACCGGCTTGACGAGGTTCAGGTTGGCGCATCCGCTTTCGACGAACCGCTGTTTGAGGGCGACGAAGCCATCGCTGTACATGGCGTCGCCCAGATAGAGCACAAACGGGTCGCCGTTAATGAAATCCTTCGCGAAACTGACGGCGTGGGCTAGGCCCTTCGGCTCAGGTTGGCGGATGTAGGTGAGGGACATGCCGAAGTGCGAGCCATCGCCCAGAGCCTGCTTCATCGCTTCTTCGTTTTCACCAACTACGACACCGATGTCCGTCACGCCGATCTCACGGAGCTTTTCGAAGGCGTAATCGAGGGTGATTCGGTTCGCCAACGGAAGGAGAGGCTTTGGAATGAGGTAGGTGATCGGGTAGAGCCGACTGCCCTTGCCGGCTGCGAGGATGAGGCCTTTCATTTTGCCTGTAAGAATACCGGTCAAGTGTGCTACGCTGAAGCTATGCCAAGGATTGGCACAGGGATTTTTGTCGCGTGCTTAACGGTCGCGATGACGGGGTGCAGGAAGCAGACCCCGGTAACGTTCACTCAGTGGGCGTCCAACGACCGTTCCACCGAGCTTGAGAACGCTGCTTTTACGCACTTGATTGCGGCGGGAAACGCTGTCGATAAGCAGGCTCAAATTGATGCCGGAACGGACAGCAAAGGTCGCCAATCCACTCCTCTGACCGAGCGAACGACGTTCTATCCACTCCAGAAAACGCAGGCGCTGAAACTCATTGGGAATTGGCGAAAGGCAGCGCTTCAGGCGGCGACGGAGATGACGACGTTCAACTATAAGCCGACCGGGTTGGACAATCCTCCGCGCTATCTCGCGGGCCTGCGCCTCATCGGGATGTCGATGCTATGGGATGCCGAGGACGGAGCCCGGAGTCAGGACTACGACAAAGCGATCACGGCCTGCGGGGACGCGACGCGGTTGGGATTCGCGCTGATGGGTGGCGGGGCGTATGAAGCGTCGCTGGGCGCATCACTGATCAACCAAGCCAGGCTTGACATCGTCAAGCACATGGGCGATCTGAGCGCCAAGCAGCTTGGCAACCTTGGTGCGGCGATCCAGAAGGCTTCGGCCAATCGTCCGCCGATGCAGGTTTCGGTGGAGAACGAGAAGGACAACATGCTGTTATCGCTCCAGCAGGCTCAGGACTTGTTTCAGGCGAAGAAGCTCGACGAGTTGCTGGCCAAAATGGGATCGAGCGCTAAGGACCAAATCGACCAACTCGACAATCTTGAGGACGAGCCTGAGAAGGCCAAGGACTTGTTCGATTGGATCGGCCGGGATATTTCCGTCCGGACCGAGTGGTACATGAAGAAGGTTCGGAACCCGCGGAAAGTTGGGTTGCCGCCGAAGTTGGAGGACCGACGTCAGTTTCGGATGATGTATCGGTATTTTGGAACGAACATCGAGAACCTCGTGCCGCTGTTACAGACGACTTATTGCCGCACCCAGTTGCTGGTGCTGGAGTGCTACCTGATGCAGAAGCAGAAGCTGAGAAAGGAGCTTCCAAAGTCCTTGAAGTCGTTCTCACGATCGGCGGTGCTCGATCCGTTTACAGGTGAGCCGTTCTACTACAAGGCGGGCGACACCAGCTACTTGCTGTATTCGGCTGGCGAGGATGGGATCGACAACGGTGGAGCGACGGATTCGAACTTCCGCAGTCCCGACCTGTTGCTCGAAAAAGGACAGCCTTAAACGGCGGCGGGCTCTTCTTCGACGGCGTTGGGGTCGGGAAGCCGCTTGAGGGCTTCGTGCGCGTTGGTCGGGTTTTCGATGACCTCGTCCTTCAGGACGCGTCCGTCGCGGAAGCGGATGATACGGTTACAGTGGTGGGCGACGTCTTCTTCGTGCGTGACGATGATAACAGTTTTGCCCTGTGCGTTGAGGTCTTGGAAGACGGCCATGATCTCCTCCGATGTGCGGGAGTCGAGGTTACCGGTCGGCTCATCGCCGAGGATCATGACGGGATTCGTGACGATAGCGCGGGCGATGGCCACGCGTTGTTGCTGACCGCCCGAGAGTTCGCTGGGTTTGTGGTCAAGACGCTGACCGAGGCCGACGCGTTCGAGGGCCTCTTTTGCCCGGGCTCCGCGGTCTTTGACTCCGGCGTACATCAGCGGTAGTTCGACATTTTTCTGGGCTGAGGTTCGCGGGAGGAGATTGAAGTTCTGAAAGACGAAGCCGATGTACTGGTTGCGGATTTCGGCAAGCTGATTGTCGTTCATGCGCGCGACGGGCTTGCCGTCGAGTTCGATTTCGCCACCGGTCGGCCGGTCGAGGCATCCGATGAGGTTCATGAAGGTGGATTTGCCGGAGCCGGACGGGCCCATAATGGCGACGAACTCGCCTTCGTTGATGGTGAGGTCAACGTTGCGCAGGGCGTGGACGACCTGATCGCCCATGGCGTAGCGCTTGCTGAGGCCATGAACCTGAACAACCGGCTTGGGCATTAGACGTCTTCTCCCGGCATCGGGAGTCCGGTGACTAGGCGAAGCTTGAGTTGGGAGATGAGCAGGTCGTAAGTCGCTTCGATGTAGTTGGATTCGGCGGTGACGAGGCTGACCTGGGCGGTGATGACGTCGATGAGGCTCGAAGCTCCGGCCTTTTGTGAGCCTTCAGCGGCATCAAAGTTGAGCCGTGCGGCCTTCAGGGCGAGATCGGCAGATTCTAGGGCCTGCTCGTTTTGGTGATAGGTCAGATAGGTCGCCTCGATTTCGCTTCGGGCGTCCTTCTCGGCCTGGCCGAGGCGGGCCTTGGCGCTCTCAACGCTAGCGCGGCCTTCTTGGACCATCGCCTTGCTCTTACCGCCATCGAAGAGCGGGTAGCTGAGCAGAAACGTCGTGTTGCGGTTTGAGCTTGCGGCGGGGCTGAATTGGCGGTTGTAGCTGAGATCGAGGGTCCAGGTGACACCGGCGTCAATCTCGGTTCCACGCAGACTTTGCACTTGAGAAGAGACACTCTTGCGTTGGGAGATCAGGTCGGGTCGGGTTTTGAGGCCAACATCAACGGCGTCGCCCATCGAGCCGGGGAGATCGGTCTGCTCGGCGAAGGTGACCGGCTCCAGGTCGGGGTTCGCGTAGTCGTTTTGGGCACCAATGATGGACTTGAGGGTCGCGGCGTTGGTGCTGGTGCGGTTTCGCGAGGTGATCGAGTTCACCTTGGCGTTGAGGGCGTCGGCTTCGGCCTGAAGAATCTCGCGTTGAGCGGCGTCGCCGAGGGTCACGCGAGCCTTGGTTTGGTCCAGAACCTTGTTGGCGCGGGCGAGTTGAGCGTCGGAAACCTTTTCGAGTTCTTGGGCGCGAAGCGTCTCGAGGAACTGGGAGACGACGTTGAAGATGATCTGGCGGAGGGTCTGCTCGGTGCTGGCGGTTTGAGCCGACACGCTTTCGCGGGCGGCTCTTAGCGAGGCGAGTCGCTGTCCGGCGTCGAGTACACGCCACGAGAGGGCGGCTTGCGTCGTCGTTTGGTCATACGACGACGTAGTGTTGCCGAACGAAGCGCTCGGGATTTCGCGGAGGCTGTTGGTGTACGTCACCGAAGGCGTGAGAGTTGGCAGGAAAGACGAATTCGCCTGCGTCTTGCGCGCTTTAGAGGCGACGAGATCCTCCATCGCAGCTTTCAGCGTTCCGTTGTTTTGCTTCGCCAGACGGATTGCGTCGTCCATCGTGAGCTTCTGAGCGAAGCACTGTCCGGCGAAGACGGCCACAATGCCGCAAATCGACAATTTCCTGAATATCATCCCTTTTCCCTTGATGAGCTACGTTACCACTAGTTTGAACGATTCCCGTTGGGGCGAGATGCCCAAACTATTCTCCCCAAATTAGATTTCTATTAGCGATAATCGTCTCTTCCCGATCCGGTCCCACCGATATGATCGCGACCGGAGTTTTGGTGTACTCGGCCATGAAATCCAGGTAGGCACGGGCCTCTTTGGGCAGGTCTTCGACGGTGCGCGCGGATCGAAGGTCGCCCTTCCAACCCGGCAGTTCGTGGTAGACCGGCTCGATTTTAGCCAAAACCTCGACGTCTCCGGGGAGGTAGTCGATTTCCTGACCTTCAAGTTTGTACTTGACCGCCACCTTAATCGTTTCAAAATCGCTGAGAATGTCCAACCGTGTAACGACGAGCCCGCTGAGCGAGTTTAGTCGGCACGAGTGGCGCAAGGCGACGAGGTCGAGCCATCCGATGCGGCGTCCGCGGCCAGTCGTAGTGCCGAACTCCTTGCCGATGGTGCGAATGTGGTCGCCGAGTTCGTCGGTGAGTTCGGTCGGGAACGGGCCGCTTCCGACGCGGGTGGTGTAGGTCTTGCAGACTCCGAGGACGGCGTCGATGTGACGCGGGCCGATGCCGGTGCCGAGGCAGGCGCCGCCAGCGACGGGGTGCGAAGACGTCACATACGGATAGGTGCCCGAGTCGAGGTCGAGAAACGTGCCTTGCGCGCCTTCGAGAAGGACCTTTTCGCCGGCTTCGACAGCTTCGGCTACGAGGGCTTCGGTGTCGCGCACGAAAGGTCGGAGCCGTTCCGCGTAGGCGGAATATTCGGCGAGGAGGTCGTCGTAACCAATCGGATCCTTGCCGAAGAGCGATAGGTAGCGGTTCTTAACTTCGAGGACTTCCTTCAGTCGCTCGGGGAATCGGTTGGGATCGACGAACTCGCCCATGCGGATGCCGATGCGGGCAACCTTGTCTTGGTAAGCGGGGCCGATGCCTCGGCTAGTGGTGCCGATCTTGTTGTGGCCGCGAGCTTCCTCTTCCAGCGAGTCGAGCATGCGATGGTAGGGAAAGACGACGTGGGCGGCGCTGGAGATGATCAGCTCGCCGAGGTCGGACTGCTGGGCATTGGTGCGGTCCCACTCTTCCAACAAACCCTTGGGGCAGACCACCATGCCCGATCCGACGAGGGCTTTGGTGCCCTTATGCAAGATTCCGGCGGGAATGAGGTGGAATTTGAATTCTTTTCCGTTGGCGATGACGGTGTGCCCGGCATTATTTCCGCCAGCAAAGCGGACCACCAAGCTAGCTTGGCTCCCCAGAACGTCTACGAGTTTCCCTTTGGCTTCGTCGCCCCACTGGGCGCCCACGATCACGAGTGTTGGCATGGTTTTCTCCTAACTGTGCGTCAGCCTAACGCAAAGAAAAGCCGACGCATCCCTTGTCGAGGATCCGCCGGCTTTCCCGTTGAGCCTTCTCCCAACGTTAAAGGATTATAGCCGATTTCGCTAAAAAGGGGAACCTCAGACCCAGGTGGAGGCTCGCCGGAAGTGCTTGTAGCTGACCGGACGACGGATGTTGGCGAAAACGAAATCCGGCCAACCGGCCATAAAATCGAGTTCGTAGTCGTCGGGCGGCGAAATCAGCACGAGGGGGATGGCTTTGGCCTTGGCGTGGTCCATCTTGGCGTGGGCGAACTTTTCGTAGCCGGCGATCTTGTGCGGCTCGTCGAGGGTGGCAAGGAGGTCGACAAAGATCAGATCAGCATCGGCGGCGGCATCGAGGGCCGGTTCCCACTCGGAAAATGCCTCGAACGTGTCACTTGGATGAAAGCCCTCTTTGGCCTCATTTTGCATGTCCTGGTCCTTTGTAATTAAGACGAATTTCATCCTTCCCCGCGAATATACATGATTAACGGTGTGTGAACAAGTCTTGTTCATTCTGAAAACTCTTGAAATCTTGGGAATGGTAGGATAGTATGTGTACGTAGTACTTACGGGGAAGACCGATGAGTTCAAGTGCGACTGACCCTAGTGAGCGCAGCGCGGCGTCAACTCAGGACATCGAAAGATTCGAAAAAATGATCGAGATGAGCTCCAAGCGAGCTTATCGCATGGCGTATGAACTGACGCGAAATGCGTCGGACGCCGAAGACCTGGTCCAAGAGACCTACCTTAAAGCGTGGAAGGGGTTCGACTCCTATGCAGTAGACAAGCCCTTCCTGAACTGGCTTCTGCGGATTATGCAGAGAGCCTATCTCGATTCGCGCCGACGGGCCAACCCGATCCGCAAAGCCGAGTCGCTACAAGGAATCGCCCAAACCCTCGATGGAGAGATTCAGGAATTGGCGATTGCCGACCCGTCGCCGATTGCGTCGGACGAAATTTTGTTTGAAGAGTATCGGGCTCAGCTTGGGCAATCGCTTTCGCGAATTCCCGAGATTTATGCCACGGCGATCCGACAGTGCGATCTGGAAGGGCTTTCCTACCACGAGATTGCGGAGATGCAGAATACGACGATCGGGACGGTGCGCTCGCGCATCCACCGCGGTCGGAAGCTGCTTCGGGGTGCAATCTTGAAAGGCGATTACCAGTTTTCGCCGGATCAGATGAAGAACCGGTAAATCCTCCCGACAATATCCATTGTCATGCAGGGGATTTCCGGTCAGGCATCTGCCGTTAACAGTACGATTGCCGCTCAGGGGGCGAACGCTTCGACGTCGACCCAGGCCACGCTTTTGAAGAAAGCCCTGCAAGGTCAGAAGACCGAAGCTGCCCAGTTGCTCCAGATGCTGGAGGGTAAGGGCAAGATTGTGGATATTAGAGCTTAGGCTTCAGGATTCAGGCTTCAGGATTCAGGATTCAGGAGACTGGGACTTGATCAGGGCGGTTAGCATCTTCGCCACCTCTTGAAGTCGCTCCAAGAGCGCATCACTGTTCTCAAGATAGCCGAAGTGACCGGACATCTCAACCAGAGTTTCAAGTTCTCGGACGGAACCTAACGAGATGTAGAGAAAGCGCACGAAGTCAGGCTTTGAGCTTCGGCCATGCCCTTCAGCGATGTTTGTTGGCACAGATACTGCCGACCTTCGAATTTGAGCGACCATTCCGTACCGCTCGTCCTCAGGGAACGTCCTTGTGGCGTCGTGAAGGTCATAGCAGACATCTCTGGCTTTCTGCCAAACCATCAGGTCACGAAAGTCTGATCGCCGCACAGGAATTCATTCTACTGAATCCTGAAGCCTGAATCCCGAAGCCTCCCGTTATCGGGAACCATTCGGACTCGCCACGGGTACACTATTACGCAGTGAGCGAGAAGAAGCCGGTTACTCCGACGAAGAATTCATGGCTTAAGAACACCTACTTTTGGATAGCCGCCGTGCTCTTCATCCTGGGTGTCGTGGGCCTCATCGGCGGGGACCCTGTCATCCGCGATCCGGGCCAACGCCATGAAGACAAGCTCTGGGCGATCTATTTTGCTGCCAGCGTCGTGATGTTGGTGAACGGTCTCATTTCTCACAAGATTTGGCTTTCGTCGTTTCCGGAAATCTCGCTCAACGATAAGGATTCCAACTAATGGTACTGTGCTCGTGCGGAAAGCCGATCGATAAGGTGCCGGACTGGCTTCAGTCGGCTAAAGTCGAATTCGTTTGTAACAACTGCCCCAATCGCCAACTGAAGAACATCGCATTCGTAGATTTGGATGCGGGTTTGAAGAACCCCGGTAAGCCGATCGACGGCGACGAAGAAGAGTTTCACGGGGAAGAAGAGGAAGACGCGGAGTAAATTACTCCCCCAGATGTGACTAAGGCGGGCACTCATCGTGCACCGCCTTTTTCTATTCGCAAAGACCGCCTCACTGGCGATCATAAATCGCTCGGCTACGCCGTTCGCGCAAAGACCCGATTGGGTCGGGAAGTCATCAGGAGGATCCTATCGGGGCTCACTCCCAGCCCTTCTTCACACCGATTTTTGATGGTGTTTTCTGACCATGTGCTGGTCTGCGGCACAGTTACCTGCACCTTCAGTTCTTCTCTTTCGAGACTCGCAATGGCGTTCAGAACACCTTCTTGGAGTTTGAGAAACTCCTCGATTTTCTTTAGCTCTGTCCCATTCATAATCAATAACCCTTACAGTTATCATTGGTATGACGTTCCAATGCGCCTAGGGTTTAGTGCGATGGGCCTAAATTTCTTATATCTCGTTAAACTTCGATGATCGAAGCGACGATCAGCGGCCTTAACTTGCCTCGTTTCGCCATGAATTTGCGGACGATGGCGGTGGCATCGGTTTTGATGCGGTTGAGGTCCTTGATTTCGTTCGGCGTGAGAGCGGCGAGGGCATCGATCATGAGGTCATGGGCGTCTTCCAGCAGGCCCTTGGGACCGTGGAAGCCCTTCGAGAGTAGGCTAGGGTCACCGACGATCTCGCCGTGGGTGGTGTCGATGGCGATGGAGAGGATGATGAGGCCATCGTTGGCGACGTTGTAGCGGTCGCGCAGGACTTCTTCCGAGACGCCGGGGGTGCCGCTGTTATCGACGAGGACGCGCCCGGTGGGTACGGCATCGCCAAGTGAGGCGGAACTATCGTCGATTTGAAGCGGAATGCCAGCTTCCAGTGTGAAGATTCGGTGATCCGGGTAGCCCATGTCCAGTGCGATTTGGCTGTAGAGGAACTGGTGGCGGGGTTCTCCGTGGACCGGCGCGATGTAGAACGGCCGGGTGAGGTTGATCATCATCTTCAACTCCTCTTGGTAGGCGTGGCCGCTGACGTGGATGGGATACGGGGCGTCGTAGATGACGCGGCAACCTTGGAGGAAGAGGCGGTTGATGGTTCGCCAGATGGCACCCTCGTTGCCGGGAATGGGGCGCGCCGAATAGATGAGGGTGTCCCCTTCTTGAATCTGAAGTCGACCGTATTCGCCCTTGCTCATCTGCACGAGGGCGCTGAGCGGCTCGCCTTGGGAGCCAGTCGTGAGAATGGCGACCTCTTCGGGCGGAAGGCTTTTGGCTTCGTCGAGGGTGATCGAGGTTCCATGCGGAATTCGGACGTAGCCGAGGCTTTGGCAGATGTCGAGGTTGCGCTCCATCGACCGGCCGACGACGGCGACCTTTCGTCCCGTCTCCTTGGCGACTTCGTACACCTGTTGCATGCGGTGGATGTTGGAGGCGAAGGTGGTGAGGAGCACGCGGCCCGGGGCTTCGTTGAAGACCTTTCGGAGGCCGTCGGAGACGATGCGCTCGCTAGGTCCCCAACCTGGACGTTCGACGTTGGTGGAGTCGGAGAGGAGGAGGACCACGCCTTCCTCGCCGAGTTCGCCGAAGCGCTTAAGGTCAGCGAGCTTGCCGTCAATGGGGGTGAAATCGAACTTGAAGTCGCCCGTAAAGATGATGTAGCCGTGTTCGGTATTGATGGCGAGCGAGCAGTTCTCGGGGATCGAGTGGGTGACGCGGATCGGCTCGACGGTCAGCTTGCCTGCCTTGATGATCTCGCCGGGTTTCACGATGCGGAATTCGATCTTCTTGTGGGGCAGGCGCTCGTCCATTTTGTGGCGGATGAGGGCATGGGTGAATTCGGTGCAGTAGACCGGGCAGGTGATCTCGCCGAGCAGGTACGGCAGGCCGCCTACGTGGTCTTCGTGGGCGTGGGTTAAGAAGACGCCGCGGACTTTGTCTTTGTTCTCGATGAGGTACGTGAAGTCGGGAACGACGATGTCGATACCCAGCATTTCCTCATTTGGAAAGGACAGGCCGCAGTCGATGACGACGATGTCGTCGTCCTGCTGGACGAGACTACAGTTCTTTCCGATTTCCCCAACGCCACCTAACGCGATAACGCGAACAAGACTCACCCGGAGAGGGTACCCGGTTGGTTGGCGAATCCAACCTGCGCGATGGGTCCGCTGGTCGTTCTCTCGCTTTCCGAATGAAGGTATCAAGGATTGCATTTAGGAGCCGCCATGATGGTCGGATGCCTACCGGAGGGCTTCGCTTCCTGATGAAGGTATCAAGGATTGCATTTAGGAGCCGCCATGATGGTCGGATGCCTACCGGAGGGCTTCGCTTCCTGTAGTCGCTCCGACCACCCGGCTATTGTTTGCGACCACTTCGTGGCCGGTTCCTAGATCGCATTCATCCGAAGTCGATTAGCGAAGGAGAACGGACGACATGGGATAATTCAACCGTGCTTCAGAATCTGCTCGCTATGCTTCAAGACTGCCCGTTGATCGTGTCGGCGCAGGCGAGCGAGGGGGCGGCAGTGGACGACCCGGAGACGTTGTTCCGGCTGGCCAAGACCTCGGTGGACCAGGGTGTGCAGGTGGTGCGCCTGCAGGGTGCCGAAAACATTCGGCATATCAAGGACCGGATCGGGGTTCCGGTGATCGGGTTGATCAAGAAGAGCTTTCCAGGTTCGGATGTCTATATCACGCCGACGGCGCAGGAAGTTCGGCGGCTGATCGCGCTGGGTTGCCAGATCATCGCGCTAGATGCCACTCCGCGGCCGCGGCCGGATGGATCGAGCTTGGATCATCTGGTGGGCTTGATCCAGGACGCCGGGTGCCTGGCGATGGCGGATTGTGACTCGCCCGAGGCGGTCGACTACGCGTTTGAGTGCGATGTGGACTTGGTGGGGACGACGCTGGCAGGCTACACCGGCGCGAGGCCGATGACCGACGGGCCGGACTTTGACCTCGTGCGCTATGCCTGCGGAAAAACGGCGAAGGGGCGGCGCAAGGCGATCATCGCTGAGGGACGATATTCACAGCGATGGCAGGTCGAAGCGGCGCTGAACATCGGCGCGCATGGCGTGGTGGTGGGCGGCGCGATCAACGATCCATTGAAGCAGACTCGGGCTATGATGCCGACTGGTCGAGCCCATGAGCGCGTGTTGGCGGTCGATTTGGGAGGGACCTGGATCCGGTATGGGCTGTTTGAGGACGGGCGACTGGTCGAAGCTGAAAAGGTGGAGCGTTCAGCGGGGCGTGACGAGCGGGTTGCAGCAATTCGACAGCGGGCGAAGGAATTGAAAGTTCAGCGGATCGGCGTCGGGACGGGCGGAACCGTCGATCCTAAGACGGGCGAAGTGTGGGAGGCGAAGGAGATCATCCCCGACCATACGGGAACGGTTTTGTCTTTTGACACTTTGGGGGTGCCGACGGTCGCGCTAAACGACGGATTGGCGACATCGTGGGGGCACGCTTGCCACCCAGACTTGGCGGGCAAACGGGTTGCGACTCTCGCTTTGGGGACTGGCGTAGGGGCTGGATTCGTGGCGGAAGGAAAGATTTTCTGCGGCCCTCGGGGTGAGTACCTTCGGGTGAACGATTTGTATTTACCGGACGGATCGACGGTGGAAGAGGTTTTGGGCGGAGCGGCATTGACGGATCAACCGAGCGACGAGCAGAAAGTTAAGGCCGTATCGGCGTTTCGATACGCGGTGAAGTACCTGCGGTCCGCCTATTTTCCTGATGCGATCGTGGTTTGCGGTGGCGTTGGTTTATCCGACTGGCTTCGAGCTGAGGTCGAAACCTGCGGGTGCTTGCCCTCGCCAAACGGCGAGAATGCGGGTTTGATCGGGGCGTACCACGCGGCTTATTACCGTTAGTCCTGAGTTTCGGGATCGTAGAGGCATCGCCCGTGGTTGCGGAGGACTTCTTCTTCACCGAGGATTTGGCCCTCGGGTGAGACCTTTTGGCGGCAGATTCGATTCTGACGAACCCAGACATCGCCTTCTTTCGAAAAATGGTGGTCGCGTTCGACGACCTGATAGCGCCAGGATGGGTCCGTGGGAGACTGGATTTGACCTTTCAAGTTTCCGTCCTCGATGACGAGCGAAATGCGGACGGGGAAATCGTGCGGATTGCGAATTTTGAGGTCGGCGTAAGGGTAGAAGACGGTCGCGCCGCATCCAAACGGGACACTTCGGCCGTGATCGGGAAAGAGGTCGAGGCCGTGACGGTGGCGCTCGACAAGGTCCAGTCCACTCTCGATGGCGAGCAGGGCGAGAAGATTCGAGACCGAACAGCAACCACCGCCGACGCCTTCAGCTTCCCGTCCCGAGCGCAGTTCCAGCCCTTCCACAAAGCCTCTTAGCTTGATCGGGAGTCCGACCAGCTTGTGGTAGGAAACGGATTGGCCGGGGGCGAGGGTGACGCCGTCGATGCGGCCCGCGGCGAGCGCGACGTTGACCTCTTTGCCGCACTGGAGTCGTTCATTGGAGATGGTTGCCGAACGACGCAGAGGGGTTCGGCGCTCGCAAAGGACGATGGGGAACGGGTTGGAACGGGCGGTCGAACAGGATCGCCAACCCCACGCACACTTTGGCCATCGCAAGGCGCGAACCAGGAAGATTTTTGCGGAGGTGGCGACGGACATCTGCCAAACCAAATTATAGAGCCGATTTCGGGGAAATCTTAGTTGGGTTTGCCGGTTTGGCAGAACTTGACGGCCATAGCATAAGCATCATTCGACGGCATGTGTCCGCCGGCGTACTCGTAAAGGTAGACCGGATTGGCGCCCGCGTAGGTTTTGACTGGACTGCCGGAGCCGCCGGAACATTTATTGTGGGTGGCCAGCGTGTCGCCGAACTTTTCGACGGAAGCGGGAGGAACAAGGCGGTCGTTGGTGCCGGTCGTGAGGAAGGTTGGCCTTTGCGGCGCGCCGTTGAGAGGGAGCAGGGTCCCACCATTCATGCCGACGAAACGAGCGAAGCATTTGCCCATTTCTTTGAGGACGACCCAAGCAAAGACGCTTCCATTCGAGTGTCCGATGTAGTAGCGGTGGGTGGAGTCGGCTCCATTTTGGTCGCCCCATTTGACGAGGGCCTGGACAAAATGGAGGTCGCGGTCGGCGTATTGGCCGGGCATGATTTGCCACGTGTTCTTGCCGTTGAGGCCGATGTTGCGGCCGCCGAGGCGGATGGATCGCTCCTGCTTCAGGGGAGCGGGAATGCCTTCGGCATAGACGACGATGGCGCTCTGGTCAAGTTCGTGAATGTGGAACTGGCGAACCGCGGCACGGGCATTGCCTCCGAGCCCGTGGAACACGAAATAGATTGCTGGCTTTTTGGCCCCCGATGATGAGGGTCGAAACACAATGGCGGATCGAGTCTGTCCATCCACGTTGACGGAGATCGATTCACCCCACGTTTGCGCACCGAGGGCACAAAAAAGCCATCCGGAGATCATCAATCTGTGACAACGCCGGTTTGCTCCGGGAGTTCATTTCTGGGGCAAAAGTACTGAAAAATCGTGCGAAGGGCACGAAGGGGCAAAATGGTATCCTCTAGGTTCGCCATGCCTGAGTTTTTGCTCGAAGTCGGATGTGAAGAGCTTCCCGCCTCCTTTGTCGAAAAGGCCTATACGGACCTTGCCGCTACGCTGTCCAAAGAGCTCGAAGGCTTGGGTTTGAAGAATTCGGAGCCGGTGGCGATGGGAACGCCGCGGCGACTGATCGTCAGCTTTCCCGACCTGAAGGCACGGCAGGAGGACGCGACCAAGGAACAGCGCGGCCCCTCGCTTCAGGCGGCTTTCGGGGCGGATGGCGCTCCGACCGGGGCTCTGCTCGGGTTCTGCAAGTCGCAGGGCATCTCGCCCGAAGACCTGCGTAAGGATGAGCAGTATGTGTGGGTGACGAAGCACATTCCGGGCCGCGAGACGGCCGAAGTGTTGGCCGAGATCCTGCCCAAAATCATCCTTGGATTGAACTTCGAAAAGTCGATGCGATGGGGCTCGTCGAAGGTTCGTTTCGCGCGTCCGATCCGGTGGGTTCTGGCGTCGCTGGGTGGCGAGTTGGTTTCGTTCGATGTCGAGGATTTGCCGAGTGGGCTTACCAGTCGCGGACATCGCTTTTACGCGCCTCAGCCGTTCGAGGCAAAGACATTCAACGAACTCATCACCAAGCTCAGAGCTTCGTTTGTTGAGCCTGATGTTGAAATGCGCCGGGATTCGATTCTGGTCGAAACAAAATCCGTGGCCGAAGGTGAGCCCGAGATCACCGAGGACCTGCTGGACGAAAATGCCTTCCTCTGCGAATGGCCGACGGCGATCCGCGGAACCTTCCCGGAATCGTTCCTAGAACTCCCAGAACCGGTCTTGGTGACGGCAATGGCCAAGCATGAGCGCATGTTCCCGGTGCGGGACAAGCTCGGCAAACTGACCAACGCCTTCGTGTTCGTCCGAAATTCGGGCGAAGATGAGACGGTTCGACGCGGGTGCGAATGGGTGCTCGGCGCTCGGTTCAACGATGCCCGATTCTTTTTTGAGCAGGATCAAAAGCTTCGGCCCGTTGACTTCCTGGAGAAGACGAAAGACATCCTTTTTCAAGCCCAGCTTGGGACCATGCGACAGCGGGCGGATCGCCTTTCGAGCTTGTGCGCAGAAATAGCGTCCACGGCGGGGGCGAGTAGCGACGAGATGGATTTGGCCGAGTTGGCCGGTCGATTCGCCAAGTTCGATTTGTCGACCGGCTTGGTCAGCGAATTAAGCTCTTTGCAGGGCGTCATCGGGGCGGAGTACTTGCGCATGAGTCGCGGCAACGAAGTCGTCGCGACCGCCATCGGACGGCAATATTCGGTTCCTTCTAGCCCATTGCAGACGGTCGAGGATCGAATTTCCGGCTACCTCATCATCGCCGATCAGTTGGACAAATTAGCTGGTTACCTCGGACTTGGCTTGGAGCCAACCGGATCGTCGGACCCTTACGGTCTGCGAAAAGCGGTCACGACCCTGATCCGAGTGGCGGAGAATTGGGTCGGCGAGTTGCCGTCCTACGTGACGCTCCTCAATCACGCATTCGAAGAGTATGCAGGTCAGGGATTTGACCTTGACCAAGAAAAGGCGAGCGCCTCGCTCAAGAGCATTTTTGAGGGTCGGTACATCGCGTTGTTCGACCAGTATCCGAACGACGTCATCAACGCCGCCATGCTCTCGAACGACCTCAGAGCCCTCATGTCTCCGCAGTCCGTGGTGTTCCGCCTGAATTTGATTTCGGACCTCAAGCAAAGCGGAAACTTCGTTCAGACCGCTTCTCGTCCGATCAATATCGTCTCGGCGGCCCAGAAGAAGGGCATCCAGTGGGCGAACCCGAAAGATATCGATGGCGCAAAGCTGGACTCGGTGGAAGGCGCTATGTTGCTGAAGCGGCTAGAAGCGCCGTTCGAAATGGCCAACTTGAAAGAGCATCTCTTGAGCCTGGCTGATCCAATCAATGCCTTCTTCGATAACACGATGGTCCTCGCCGAAGACGAAGGCCTTCGATTCCAAAGGCTCGGCTTGGCCAATGCGGCGGCGAAACAACTGTTGCTCGCAGGCGATTTCACGAAGCTGGAGGGCTGACCCGGGTGATCCGCGAAGCCATTCAATTCTTCGAGACCGAGATCAAGCCGAATGCGTTTGCCATCGACCACGATACCAAGGCGATGGCGGCGGCGTTCGAGGGGCTGAAGAAGAACGGCTTTATGGGCCTCAAGCGGCCCGAGGCGTACGGCGGTCCGGCGATGGCGGAGCCAGATTTTCGACGATTTCAGGAGGAGATCGCGCGGTATTCGGGGGCGTTGGCGTTCCTACAGACCCAGCACCAGTCGGCGGTGAGCCTGCTGAATAAGCAGGGGAGCGAGAAGATCAAGACGGAGTACCTGCCGAAGATGCACGACGAGAAGATGGTCGGGCTGGGATTCTCACAGTTGCGGCGGGCGGGCGACCCGATCTGCCGAGCCAAAGTGGTGGACGGCGGGTTCGTCATCGACGGGTTTGTGCCGTGGATCACGGGTAAGGGGTACTTCCACGAATACATCATCGGAGCGACGATGTCGAACGGGCAAGCGCTCTTCGGTATGGTGCCGCTGAAGAACCTGAAGGGGCAGACGCTGAGCAAGCCGATGAAGCTGGCGGCGATGGAGGCGGCGAACACGGTTTCGGCCCAGATGGAGGGCTACTTCCTGCCCAACCGCAAGGTGGCGTTCATCAAGGATAAGGATTGGATGCGGGCTAACGATGCGTTCAACATCACGCTCCAGGGGCATTTTGCCATCGGATGCGCGCTGGCGGGCATCGACGTGGTGCGAGAGAACGGGGCGAAGCGGGGCTTGACCTTCCTGACGAGGGCGGCGAGCGACCTGGAAAAGGAACTGCACGACTGCCGACAAGCGTTGGTGGAGTCGCAGAAGGACTTTGGCGAGGACACGGCGCCGGATCGGCTGAAGAAGCGGGCTTGGGCGATCGACCTGATGATGCGGTGCGCGCAGGCGGCGGTCACGAGCAGTAGCGGGGCGGCGAACTCGGCGTCGCATCCGGCCAATCGGGTCTTGCGGGAAGCAATCGTGTTTAGCGTGTCGGCGCAGACGTCGGCGATCATGGAGGCGACGATGGATCGCCTGGTCAACCTAAGGTAGTTCGTTTGCCAAGGCAAACACGAGCGGGGCGTTCCAGTTGATGGCGACCTCGTTCACGCGATAGTTTTCCCAATTGTCTTCCCATTGCTTGGCGGGTGGAGTCTTGCCGTTGTCGGCATTGGGTCCACCAACGAGCAATCCAGGGAAGGGCTTGCTCAGTCCGAGCGAGCGGCTCGGGCGGTGGTGGGGGTTCATCGCCGACTGCGTGCCGACCTGAGTGACGAAGCTGGTGGCGAAGGTGTTGCGGCCGAAAAGGTAGTGCAGGCAGTCGAGCGCGGCCTGTTTGTACTCGGGGCGAGGGGCTATGTGGTCGGCGACTTGGAGCATCAGGGCATAGTTGGCGACGACCGAGTTACTGCCCCAGTAGTATTCCTTCGCGGTGAGGGGCATCAGATAGGCGTTGTCTTTGACGCGGCGAACGATCTCTTTGGCGGCCTTTGCGAGGTCGACCCGAACCCTTGTTTGGTAAGTCTTGTCGGCGATTTTGGGGTCGGTCATCGCAAAGGTCATGAGGGCCATCGGCCGGACTTGGGGCCAGCCTGGAGGGTTGCCGGACGTGATGGTGTCGGGCCACGCTTTGGCGAGTTCGAGAAACGCCTTTTGGTATTCGGCCGCACCCGTGGTGCGGAAAAGTTCTGCGGCGGCCCAAAGGCGTTCGTCGCGAGCGTCGCCGTCGCCATATCCACCGGTCGAAATACCCTTGGGGTTGCGAGTGAACAGTTCGTCGGGGTGAGCCTGCGCCCAGGCAAAGCCCTTCTTGGCGGCGGCTAGGCACTTGGTTGCGTAGGCGGAGTCGTACGGTTTGAACACGCGAGCGGCGATGGCGGCAACGGCGGCAAGGTCGGCGGTCGCGGTGGTGTTTTTGAACTCGCCGTGACCGGTGCCAACGACCAAAACCGGCGCTTTGTCCTGGTCGGGGGCGATGAATCCGCTGAAATTCGCAGTGGTGGCTTTGTGCCATGCGCCGCCGTCGGTGTCCTGCATCTTGAGCATCCAGTCGAGGTTCCACTTGACCTCGCTCAGGAAGTCGGGCCGCTTGGATTTGCCGGTCTCGGGGATGTTGAGCTTGACCTTCACGAGCTTCTTGGCGTTCATTTCGTACGCCCAGAGCAGGGTGCCGGTGGTGATGCCGGAGTTGACCACGTATCGGCCGTAGTCGCCGGCGTCGTACCAGCCGCCGGTGACGTCGCGCGTGCCGGTTTTGCCGCTCGAGGGGTCGTACTGGGCGAGGGCGGTATGGCCAGCTTTGAAGTGGTACTGAGGAAAATCGGGCGCGAGGTTAACGTCGATGCCCGAGCGTTGGCCGTAATAGCTTCGGATGGCGAGGCGGAAGGCGTGGGCAAAGACATCGTTGCCGACCTTGAATGGGGCGCTGTCACCGATGCCGGGAATAGAAACGACGTAAGTTCCGGGCTTGGTCAGCTTGGAAAAGTCGATTTGCTGGATGTCGTCGCCGGTGTCGGGGTCTTTGATCGAGTTACCGATCGGGGCCTTCATGACGGTCTTATCCTGACCGGCGACATGAATAAACGCAAAGCCACTGCTAAACGTCGTGAGAATGCCGATTTTGGTTTCGCTCGGTAGGTAGCCGACCTGACAGACCTTGATGGCCGGATTGAAGGTCATGCGGGAAACCAGCGCCAGTGCAAGCAGACCGCTCATGCCTCAGTCTGGCCCTAACGGGCCAGACCTGTCAACACGTTACTTATTCGTGCCATTGGCAGACGCCGGAGCGTCGGTGGCGCCACCCCGGGTGGCGCCACCGCCTCCAAGGCCGCCGCCACCGTTGCGACGAAGACCCTGATCGTTGCCGCCTCCTCCGCCTAAGCCGGGTTGGAACTGAGGTCGAGGCAGGTTGGTTTGACCTTCGACCTTCATGGTTTCGATCTTGATCTTGTAGATCGTGTCGCCAGCGGCGGCGAAAAGGTAGGCGCCCGATGTGGTCATGCTGGTGACGCCGGGCTGCATGCGCATTCCCTGACCTGGGAAGCCTTGTCCTTGGCCCGGGAACCCTTGTCCGCCGGGAAAGCCCTGCCCGCCTTGGGGTGGGAACGGAGGCTGACCCTGCTGGGCATTGTTAGGACCAGCGGCTTGAGCTTGGGTATGAACGGTCGACAATGTATATGGCAACGAGGCGAGGATCGCGCCAAGCGCGAAAGCGGCGAATACGGAAGACTTTGCTTTCATGTCGCCATTATAGCGATCTACCAGTTCTTAGAAAAGTATTAGATTGTTCGACACGAAACAGGGCATCCTTGTGTATCATGCGCTTTCGGGGTTTATGAATCGTCGCGTTTTGTCCACCTTTATCCTGCTTTTAGGGGTCTTTTCGACGTCGTTCGCGCAGATTAAAGAGTCGTCGGACGGCTTCGTTGGCAGGCGGGAACATAACCTTCTGCACTTATTGTCGGATAACTTCGGCTTTCCCGACACGGAGATGATCGCGGGCGAGGCGACGGTGAGCGTGCTGGTCGAGGGTCCGAAGTTGACAATTTTGGCGGTGGGTCCGATCAAGGGCGATGCAAAATCCTATGCGAATGCCCTCGAAACTTGGAGAGTCCAAAGCCATTTGGGAGGCCAGGTCGAGTACTCGCAAGAGGACGACTGCGCATCGGCCCAGTTGGTGGTATCGAACGGCGGGTTTGGGAAGATGGAGG
The DNA here is from genome assembly GCA_016125185.1 of Armatimonadota bacterium. Lineage (NCBI taxonomy): Bacteria > Bacillati > Armatimonadota > Armatimonadota bacterium. The sequence continues at coordinate 611,623 of WGMG01000001.1, forward strand.
CGACTCTTGCCTTTAATCTCGGCGATTTGACGAAGGCGGTCGAGAAGATCGAGCCGAAAACCTCGGTGGCCCTACTTGCACCGAGATACACGCAGTTCAATATCAATGCGCCCCCGGACTACACAAGTTCGAACGGCACACGCTACTGGAACGTTTCGAAGAGCGGCATCAGCGGCGACCTGATTTCGACGCTGACCGTGCCGGGTTGGGTCGTGCCCGCTTTGATCGCTTGGTTTACGCTTCCGATCTTAGGTCTTGCGGTCAGCTTTGCCATCGGCTTTACCATTGCCAGGAACCAGAATCTACCGATCGCCCAGAGGCGGAAGGCGTACGGCAGCTGGGTGATGAAGGGCACATTTGGAACGCTCGGCTTGCATGCGGTGTTGGTGGTTTTGACCCTTCCGACGAAAGCATTGGAGCCAGTCAGCCAGATGTGGTTCGGCCTCCGCTTCACCCAGGTCGGGCTTATGATCGTGCCGTTTTTCGCAATCGGGCCGATGATCGCTCTGCCGATGCTGAACAAGACCGAGCAGAAACTACTTGGTCCAACGGAGGAGGAGAAGGCGCAAAAGGAGGATTTCAGCGAGTACGACGCATCAGCCGAAGACAAAGCGGCGATCAAGACCGGCGCCTGGAAGGTTTTCGCGGTCAAGATGGTGCCGTTGGCGGTGGTCTTTCCACTTGTCTTCCTCGTCAATTTGCCGCGAACCAGCCCCTACTATTTCGCCCAGCGAATGGCGTTCCCGACTGCTCTTTTTGCTAGTTTGATTCTTGGCCTAGTGCTTCAGGCGACGACTAAGAAGAAGAGTCAGGCCACCAACCAACGGTTCGACCACCTGGTAGGCCGGGTCGAACAACGGGCCCAATCGATCGGGGATCGGATGAGCGTTTCAGTGCCGAAGGTCCGAGTGACTCCGCTCCTTCAAGGGCCATATGGGGCGGCGATCAGCTCGAATCAGTTGATGGTGACTCCGGCGATGGCGGATCGTTTCTCCGACGACGAGCTAGACTTCATTCTCGCCCATGAGTTAGCTCACAAGAAAGCGAAGCATGTTCCAAAGAGATTGTTCATGGCTTTCGCCATCGCCTTCATCCCGATGCTCTTTTTTGTGGCATTGATGTCAGGAAAGTCGTTCGGCGTCAATATAAGCCCCACCTTCTACCTGAGCCCTTTTCTCATCATCTTTGTCGCGATGGTTGCGGGTAGGCCACTCATTAGTTCTAGCTACCAGAAGAATGAATTCGCAGTCGATGAGGCGGCAGTGCGACTATTACGAAACAAGGACGCGGCGATTTCGGCGCTGACCAAGGTTGCGCGGCAGAACGGATTGCCGGGTTTCAACGATGTGGATTTTATGCAATCTCACCCCGCCATGGCGAAGCGCATCGAACGGATACGCGCATTGGCGATTTAGTTTAAACTGGGGCCATGCTGTCCCTCTGTCTTGCCCTGCAAATGGCCGTCAAGCCAAACGTCATCTACATCATGGTCGATGACCTGGGGTACGGCGAGCTGGGGTGCTATGGGCAGAAGAAGATTCTGACGCCGAATGTCGATCGGCTGGCGGCGGAGGGGATGAAGTTCACCCAGTTCTATGCGCCGAGCCCGGTATGCGCCCCGACGCGATGCTCGCTGTTGACGGGCAAGCACCAGGGGCATGCGGCGATCCGTGGCAACAAAGAGACGGGCGGGTTCGGCCCAAACGATCCCGAAGGGCAGTTCCCGTTGCCAAAGTCGGAAACGACTATCGCGGAAGTCCTGAAGAAGTCGGGCTACCGAACGGGCATCGTGGGCAAGTGGGGCCTGGGCGGCCCCGACCCGGGCGACACGCCGATGGACCACGGCTTCGACTTTTTCTATGGCTTCTTGTGCCAGCGCCGGGCGCACAACAGCTTCCCGCCGTACCTTTGGAAGAACCACCAGCCGGACCTCCTGGGCAACCCGATCTACAACGCCCACCAAAAGGCGACATCGGTTCCCGAGGACCTGGAGGAGTACAACAAGCTGTACGGCGGCAAGACGTATGCCGGAACGAAGTTCCTGGAGAACTGCATCGACTTCATCAAGTCCTCTAAAGGCAAGCCGTTCTTCTTGTACTTCGCTCCGACCGCGCCACACGTGGCGCTTCAGGCTCCGGTGGACTGGATCGAAAAGTATCCGAAGTCGTGGGACCCCAAGCCGTATCTGGGCGAGAAAGGCTATCTGCCAACCCCTCGCCCTCGCGCAACCTACGCGGCGATGATTTCCTACTTGGACTTCACGGTAGGTGAGATTCGCAAGGAACTTGAGAAAGACGGCTTGGATAAGAACACTTTGATCATCTTCACCTCGGATAACGGAGCGACCTTTGCGGGCGGCGTGGATCGTGACTTCTTCCAGTCAAACGGCGTTTATCGAGACGGAAAGATGAGCCTGTACGAGGGTGGGTACCGTGAGCCGTTCATTGCGTGGTATCCGTCGATGATCAGGCCGGGGACCCAATGTGATGTGCCGTTCGCGGGGTACGACTCGCTGGTTTCGATCGCCGATTTCTGCGGGGCAAAGGCTCCGCGGACCGACGGCGTCAGCTACGTGCCCGAGTTCACGGGGCAGGCGGCGAAGAAGCGGGAGTATCTGTACTTTGAGTATCCCGAAGCGAACTCGATGCGGGCGGTGGTGTTTGGGCGGATGAAGGCGATTCAGCCGAATCTGATCAAGAAGCCCGACCTAATCGAGGTCTACGACCTGGTCGCCGATCCGTCGGAGACGTACGATTTGGCGGCCTCGCGGCCCGACATCGTGAAGCGGGCGAAGGAAGTCTTTGCCAAGGAGCACATTCCAAACAAAGACTTCCCTCTGCCGGGCGTGGACCATTAGGGCCGGATGTTCGAACTCTTCGGTTGAACTTGGCCGATGAAGGTCATAGTCGGCATTTCGGATTTTTTGACTTTGTAGATGACGTTGCCGACGGCGGCGTACACATATTGGTCGTCGTTGCTGAGGGCCATGATGGGCAGGTCGCCGGAGCCGCTAGAGCCGGACGAACCGGCGCTTTGGCTGGCGCGGGCGAGCTGGCTGGCCATGTCGAAAGCCGAGGAGTTCTTGGCACTCGAACTGGACGAGTATTGACTGCTACTGGCTTGGGCGGAGCTATGGGCTCCGTTGGAATCCGAATGCGAGTTGGAGTTGGTCGTCGTTTGGGCGTTCGCCTTCCCTAGGCTCAGGGTGTAGGGCAGACTGGCGATCGCGGCACCGCAAACGAAGATGCCGACGGATTTGACTGGTAGTTTCATGGAGTCACCTGGACGAAATGTAACACTGGTTTGGTCGACAAAGTCTGATCGTTTGTGTGGAAGTCTTGGTCGTTGCATTTTGGTTGCCTGCTATCCCCCGGTTCCTTCTTCACCGGCCCCTTCGCCAAGGGGCATCGCATTTGGTCGTCGGCGCATCCGAATATTTATCCATCTATCTAAAAGGGGCACGGCAACCCTTCGGCCGCATGAATTCTTGAAATCTTCTACCAGGCCTTCGGCCTTCGCTAAGAAACGACGGCCCTTTGGGCCTGATGCTGTCCACCACCAGAGCTAACAGGTGCGCTCCAAAGCCCAAGTTGCCCCATGGCGAACCGGGGGATAGTTGGCCTCCCCTAATCTCGGACGGACTTGACCCAGTCGAGGACTTCGTCTTTGAAATCGGGGTTCCATTTGGCCCCTTCGTAGTTGACGTACCGCTCGAACAGATTGTGGGCTGAGGTGTAGCAACTGAACGGCGAGACGAAGTGGGGGAACTCGAACGTGATGATCTTCTCCGCGATTTGGGCCGCGGTCTCCAGTTTGAAGCGGAGGTAGCGCCAGTCGGCAGGGGGAAACTTGATGGGCATATCACGGTCGAAGGTTTCGAGATTGGACCAAATCGTGACGCCGTACTTCTTGCCGAGTTTGGCGATGCCTTCGATGAACTTGGGCAGCTCTTCGTAGTGGACTTGGCCGTCTTGGAAGGCGCAGATGTCGAAGCTCTGGTTGGTTTCGGCGAAGATTCGGTCCCAGTGGTCGAAGCTCTCTTCGAGGGCAAGCGCGTTCTCGCCGGACTGCTTGGCCCCCTGTGGGTACGGAGAGATCAGGACTGGGAGATCGGCCTTGCTTTTGCAGTGCTGGCCGATGTGGTTGTGGATTTCGATGATGTGGGCGTCGTTTTTGCCCGTCTCGTGGGTGAGGTACCAGCCGGCGAAGCTCTTGTGGTGGCCGTAGCGGGCGTGGGCCTCGTCGATGAAGGCTTTGTTGATATCGACCTCGGTCCACCAGGTCCGCCGCCACCAATAGAAGCCCGAATCGTAGGTGCCGAAGTAGAGTTTGAGGTCAAATTCGTCGGCCAGCGAATAGAACATTTCGCCGATGTCGTCGTACACGGGCAGGAGGTTCTGGATTACCTGGCTGGGGTAGATGCACTTGTTTTTGTATCCGGCGCGGATGATGATGAGGGTGTCGAGGCCGATTCGGGAGTAGAGTTCGAACTCGCGTCGCCAATGCCGCTCGGTCCAGTTCTGACTGGGGATATCGTGCGTGATCTCGTCAAGAAAAGTCCCGGTGATTCGGGGCAGCGTTGGCATGCGGGAATTTTACCGATGAAAGAGGGCCATGTGGATTGCGCGAATTCATTCGCGCTTTGGCGAGTCGAGATTCATCTCGACCTAGACCGGCAGAGAGATAAATCTCTCAGTCGAAAGCACCGATTAATCGGCGCACTCCGAAGTGCAAGGACCTCATAAGAAGGGCACTCTTATTTCAACCGATTGCGACGAGCGATGTCGCGGAAGACGAGAAGAATGACAGCCGCCGGGATGAAGCAACAGCATCCCAAAGTCTGCATTGACCAAAACAGGATGAAAGTTTGGGCTCGTGACCAGATCGTCGAATTCGCCAGTCTTTCCTTGGGGATCGGCGGGACGTCGGTGAATCCGGCCCAAAGATCGCCACCAGTATCCGGATGGATTCCCTTGGCCACCTGCCGGTCGATCCAGTCCTGCCGCTTCTGCTGAAATTCTTGCCCGTTTCTTAACAGTTCACGAATGACGCTACTGTCGGCGCCGTGAGTTGTACTTTGGGCTCGGATTGGATATTTATCGACCATTTCTTGGGCTGAATATCCGTTCTGATCGGCGATGAATCGCAGTTTTTGCTTGCAAAGACTCGCAAATTGACCTTCCTCCGGCACAAGCTCTGCCATAGCTTGAATGAGAACGGGCATGTTCCATGCGGCCCCAAGTACCATCATGCCGCCGATGCCGTAGCGCAGCTTTTTATGATCGAGATGGTCGCGATCGGCAATGGCGATGAGGTCCGTGGTAAAGTCTCGCTCCCAGTCCTCTTGTTTCCCCGCCTGAATCATGGCCCGTATGCAGGCTAGCTGGGCAAACTCCCGCCCGAAGTGGGCGTTGGGATTGATCTCCAGCGCCTTCTTGATGTGCTTTTCGGCTTCCACGGCGTCGGTGACATCGCCCGGTTTATGACCTCGAATCCAGCGGACGATAAGGAAGGTCCCCTCGTTCGCCTCGGTGCTGTAGAGTTGGAGTTTCGGCGCGCCGGTGAGGTGCTTTCGTTTCTCGCGAATCCACTTGAGGGCGAGGTCGCCTTCCCCGATTCGATCGTAGGCGACGGAAAGGTTGTCGTACGCCTCTAGGTCGTTGGGATTCTTGGTGAGATTCTTCTTCTGAATCTCGATCCGCTTCACGTAGTAGCTTTCCGTGTAAAGCGTGAATCGGCCGATGATGGCGTTGGTGATGTCGAGGTTGTCGCGAAGCTCGGTGAGGTAGGTGTCCGAGTCGTTGTAGCAGGCGAAAGTCGACACCGAGAGGAAAAGACAAGCGAGAAACGCGAACCCCCTCATTTTTCTCAAAATCCCTGCTGGATGAAGCGACGACGTCGATAGATGTAGTAGGAAATCGGAAGACCGATGATGATACCGGTGAGGAGACAATGTCCCAATTCGTAGCGGAATTCGTCCTTCTGCCACCACTCTTTATGCCGAATGACGACAAATTCTGAGGTCGGTACTTCAGCAATGTCGGTAAATCCAACCCAGAAGTCAGGATTGGTGTCGGGGTGTTTGCCCTTTTTGATCTGGGATAGAATCCATTCTTCTCGATGTTCTTGGAACTCATCGCCGTTTGCAATGAGCTTGAATAGTACTCCCAGCTCCTGCCCATTGGCCCGCTTTACTTTGACGAGGGGGTATTCGTTCTTGTCCCACCCGGGAATGATGTTTGCAAGACGAAACGTGCACAGATTAACGACCTTGGTGTCTTCAGGAACGAGATTCGCCATGGCTTGGATCATCGGCGGCATGTTCCAGGCCGCGCCAAGAACCATCATTCCGGCGATCCCAAATCGGAGTTTGCGGCGGTCGATGTGGTCGCGATCGGCTATCTTGATCAACGTATCGCAAAACGCGGCTTTCCAATTCTCCTGCTTGCCGCATTCGATCATGGCGCGAATGCTGTAAAGCTGGGCGAACTCGCGCCCGAAGTGGGCGTTCGGATTGATTTTGAGGGCCTTTTCAATGTGCTTTTCGGCTTCGACGGCGTCGGTGATGTCGCCGGGTTTGTGGCCACGAATCCAGCGGACGATGAGGAAAGTCCCTTCGTTTGCCTCGGTGCTGTACAACTGCTGGTTGGGCGCATTGGCCAGATGCTTGCGCTTCTCGTGAATCCACTTGAGGGCGCTTTCGCCGTCGCAGATTCGGTCGTAGGCGACGGAGATGTTGTCGTAAGCCTCCAGGTTGGTCGGGTCTTTCTGGAGAATGGCCTTCTGGATTTCGATACGACGCCGATAGTACGCGGCGGGGTAGAGCGTGAATCGGCCAATGATCGCCTTGGTCACGTCGAGGTTGTCGCGAAGCTCGGTTAGATTGGTATCGACATCGTTGTAGCAGGCCCAGCTCGAAGCGGCCGTGGCCAGAAAAGCAAATACCCCTAAGCCTTTCATGTTGAACCTTTAACGAGCTTGACGTATAACGAACACGAGAAATGTCGCTGAGGGTTCATTGAGCGGCGAAATCTCAGCGAGACGGGTCTCGCAGTCCAAAGCTCAAACAGGTTTGAGCACTCCCAAAAAAAGGCTACCCTGGCCCTTCGTACAGGAAAATGGAGTCGGCCTGTAAGCCGGATTCTGTATTTGTGTGACGATTTATCTGCGCGGCCAACCCGGAGAGTCGTCGGGCCGAGTCATCCTCTCCCTATTTGGCCTTGCTTCTGGTGGGGTTTGCCCGCTCGCTGGTTACCCAAGTCGAGCCGTGAGCTCTTACCTCACGATTTCACCCTTGCTCTTTCAAGCGGTTTGTTTCTGTTGCACTTTCCGTCGGGTCACCCCGCCCCCCGTTGCCGAGGGCACCATGCCCTGCGAAGTCCGGACTTTCCTCTCCCGTATGACCAGGAGCCGTCACCCGGCCAACTCCGTTAAGGATTATGACAGTTGCTGAGTGCGGCGCAGCGAGACAGGTCTCGCAGGGGAAAGCAAATGCAGGCATTTGCACTCCGAAAGAAGCGGTCATCACCTTACTTGAGTTTTCTTTCTGCCAACTGCTGACTGCCAACTGTAAACTAGGTGTCTTGCAAGTCCTCTCCTTCGGCCGAATCTCGTATCAAGATGCCCTTCAAATCCAGCTCGCGAAGGTTACCGAAGTGCAGGAGGGGGGCGAGGACACGCTGTTTCTGCTCGAACACGAGCCGGTGATGACGCTTGGCGCGAGCTTCCACGAGGAGAATCTGCTTCACCCGGTCGATTGGTACCAAGAAAAGGGCATCCACGTGACGAAAACCGACCGCGGCGGCGACATCACCTACCATGGACCGGGACAGCTTGTGGCGTATCCGATCTTCGATGTGAAGCGGCACGGACAAGACCTCCACCGATGGATGCGCGACCTCGAAGAATCGGTCATTCTCGCCATGCGGAGCTTCGGACTAGACGGTGTTCGGCTGGATGTCAATAGCGGCGTTTGGGTGGGTGGCAACAAGATCTGCGCGATCGGAATCAAGATCAAACGGTGGGTTTCGATGCACGGCATCGCGATCAACTGCAACAACGATCTTTCGCCGTTTTCGAGCATTGTGCCGTGCGGGATTCGCTCGCACGGAGTAACCTCGCTGACGCGAGAACTGGGACGTGAGGTGACGGTGGACGTGTTTGCGCCCAAGCTGGTCGAGGGATTTCGAGAGGTGTTTGGATGAAGCTGGAGAGATTTCCTGGTTGTGCCGGGGTAGACGAGGCAGGACGAGGGCCGCTGGCCGGTCCGGTCGTGGCGGCGGCGGTGATTCTGCCGGAAGGCGTCGAGATTCGGGGCCTCAACGATTCCAAGAAGCTTTCGCGGGAACAGCGCGAGGCGCTTGAGCCGGAAATTCTGACCAAAGCGATTTGGTCGATCTGCTTCGTGGATAACCGAGAGATCGATGAGTTGAACATCCTCTGGGCAAGCATGGCGGCAATGAAGCGCGCCGTCGAAGGGCTCTCGCAAGCTCCGAGCGGAATTTATGTCGACGGTAATCGGGTTCCGCCTGGTCTGACCGCCGAAGCGGTGGTCAAAGGGGACGGTAAGGTCGCCGAAATCGCGGCGGCATCGATCCTTGCCAAGACGGCCCGCGACCGGTACATGGTGGAAATTGACGTTCAATATCCGCAGTACGGGTTTGCCAAGCACTTTGGCTATCCGACGCCAGAACACCTAGAGGCGCTCCGACAACATGGTCCGTGCGATCTGCATCGGCAGAGCTACGGCCCGGTTCAACAGTTGGCGCAGGCGAGCCTTTTCTAGGGATCGAGCGAGACGTGGATCAGATCGTTTCGGCGGAGAATGGCGAACGAAAGTTGGTGATCACCCGACCAAACAAAGGTTCCCGCACCGAGGTTTTGAAGATCGTAATCTCCCTTCATCGCATCCTCGGCCTTGGCCAATCCGCCGACTGCGTATACGTAGGCGTGGGTTGCCTGCCCCTGGAATCCGGCGACCGCTACGTACTTGCCGTCGGGACTAACGGAGAACGTCTCGGGAATGGACATAAACGGCCCGATCTCAGCGACGCCCTTGTCCTCGACGTAGAGCAAGGGCTTGCTACGGCGTGGCTGGAAAAGAAGGATCAGCTTGCCGTTGATGAATTTGGCTTGCTTGTATAGGTCGGTGACGCCGCCGAGACCGACCACATCTTCGTACGCCATGAGTCCTCGATCAGAAAGGTAGAGGTACGGCTTCTTGCCGTTGAGGCCGCACATCACCCACCGCAAGCTATCGTCGCTGTACGTGAGGCCACTTTGAATTTGCAGGCCCTCGATTGGCTGTTCGTCGATGACGTATTGGTAGCGTTGGGTATTGATCTGGTTGACGACTTCGGTGAACTCGGTCCGAAAGGCGAAGTGCTTGCCGTCGGGCGAGAACTGCGGGTCACCGTAGACATGCCCGTGGACCTTGGCGGTTTGGCCCTTGAAGACCATGGTGTCGTCGATGGCGAGAGCGGCGAAGCCTCCGTTGTTAGGTGCGATGTAGACCTGCAAAACTCGCTCGCGCGGGACCCGCTTTCCGCCTTTGTACACGATGTAGTCGCGCGACGAGGGGCTATTGTCGTCCTTCGGCGCGTCCTTGTCCTTCTTGATCTTCTCGCTGGTGCGCATATAGAAGAGCAGTCCGTCGTCGCTGAAGTCCAGCTTTTCGATCTTTTCGAACCAATCGGTGGTCTCGTCGGGTGTGACCAGGCGAGCGTGCTCGTCGTTGCGCTCTATCCAACAGATGGGGCCGTGGATCCCGCCGCGGAAAACGCTACTGGGTGGAGCTTCGGTGTCCTTGGGAACGCCATCGAGAATCAGTTTCGGCGCTTCATCCTTTTTGATCTGAGCCAGCATGCCCCACTGCTTGCTGTCGCCCGAGAAGGTGGGTACGCCAGTTCCCACGTAGGGACCGTAGGATTTCCCGTCGACAATGACCTTGCCGTCTTTGGTAGTGTAGGAGTAGCGCTCCAGGTTGGGCGAGAGGACGATGGAGCTTGCGACATACTGTCCCTTTTTCAAGCTGAACAGTTTCTTTTCGACTATTTTTCCGTCGCCCCAAAGGATCGAATTTGCTAAGATCGCCGCCAGAACCATAATGTGATGGGAGCCCGATGAACTCGAAAGTTGAAACCGGACGAACGGCCGAAGACCGCGCGGCAAGCTACCTTTTGAGTTTGGGCTACACCATTATCACTCGGAATTACCGGATTCGTGGAGGAGAAATCGACTTGATCGCGCTCGATGGCGAGGTTCTGGTGTTCGTCGAAGTTCGGTGGCGCACCGACGACATGGGCGATGAAACGATCGGGCCGAAAAAGGCGGAAGCGCTTCGGCGAACGATGCGATCGTACATGGATGAAATGGGAGAGGAGAGAGATTTCCGGTGCGATTTGATCGCCCTGAGCCCACGAGACCTGCGACATCATCCAGATTTCCTCAGTTCATAGTTGCCATTTGAGGCCCGCTACGTCCAATAATTCGTTGTGCGAGCGATCGTATCGTTTATTTTTGCCATTGCGACAGCGTTGTGCCTGGCCCAGTTCAAGGTTGACGAACAGCATATTCCTATCGTCCAATCTCGCCGTCGAGCGCTGATCATCGGGGCAAGCCAATACGAGCACTTGGGGGCCCTGCATTATTCAACAAGTGATGCCAAGCGGTTTCGCGATGCCTTAGAACGGGGATTTCGCTTCACGGATGACTCGATCCGGTTTCTGTCCGACGAGGGCGAGGCCGAAAAGCCGACCTCGAAAAACATTCTGTCCGCCCTTCAGGATTTGCTGGCCGACCCGGTTTTGGATAAGGGCGACCTATTCATTCTCTATTTCAGCGGACATGGAATGGGGACGCCGCATGGTGACTATTTGTGCGCCACGGATTCGACTCCACAAGACGTGGAGAAGACAGGTTTGCCCGTTCGCGAGGTCATTCAAAAGCTCGTCGACGCCCAGTTGCGGAATGTTGTGATCATCGCCGATGCCTGCCGCGCGGGCGACAAAAACGACTTTGGCAGCGAACTTTACGGCTTGGCCAAGAAGGCCAATCTGGCGGTGCTTTTGGGTTGCGAGCCGGGGCAGAAGTCGTACGAGTCAAGCCGAATTCATTCGGGGGTATTTACCTACTTCCTCCTGCGCGCCATGGCCGACCCGGCCAATCGAACCGCGTCCGGGGGCCTGTGGACCAGTCGCATCAGCGATAGCATCGCCAACGGCGTTTATGAGTTCACTAGACCGGACTATGGCGACAATGCCCAACGTCCGATGGGTTTTGCCGATCCGACAAGTGACGTTCTGCTCGCGAAGTTTTTGGATGCGAAGCAGTCCACCCAGCTATCCAAGGGCGATGTCGACCTCAAGCAAGTTTCGAATCCGAAAAAGATAGCCGACGAAATCCGAGCCACGGTCGAACCGCTCTTCGATGGCCACGACTACGAGGCCATCCTCGACCTTTGCAAGCAAGCGCTTTCCCTCGATCCGACCAACATGTATTGCGCCTACTATGCGACCGTAGCGACGCCGTACCTCGGTCGAAGCGGCGAACAGGAAAAGTACTGCGACATGCTGAAGCGGTCGAAAGATCCTTACTTTTACAACCTCGGCTTCGTTCAGTCAGACAGTCGCATGACGGCGGTCGATGACCGGACCAAATCACTTCGCGCCTACTGGGAGTCGTCACCTAAGGACGAGGTCACGGCCCTGATCGTGTGGGGCAAGGCGCGTGAGTTTGCGCCGCTGACCTCGCTCCGAGAACTGCTTCAGATGATGATGCCGGACCTGAAAGATGGGCGGCTCAAGTCGTTTTTTGCCGGAGAAATTGCCTTTACCAAGAACGAGCTTGCGAAGTCGTTGGAGCTCTACCGAGCTGCGTTAAAGCAACCGGAGACCGTACCGAGTCTTTCGGACGACGTCCTCACCGTCATCCAGTTCCCAATCCTTCGGCTCTTGAACCGGAACGAAGAACTCAAAACGATGATTGAAGCGCTCCTGAAAAAGGACGACGTCAGCCCGATCATCGCGGTAACCGGAGCGGCGAACCTGCGGGCGATCGGCGAGCGAAAAGAGGCGGTGGAGACAATCAAGAAGCTGCTCAATCGTTCCCACCTGTCGGAAATGGAGGTGATCTTGTCAGCTCAAATCATTGGCGCGAACCTAATCGAAGTCGCCGATGAATTGGAGTTGCAGGTGCTCGATCAGCCCTACAGTTGGAGAATCCGCACAGCGGCTGCAATTGCGGTCGGGATGCGGGACAAGGATGCCAACGCGACGGCGAAAGCCTTCGAGGCGGCAGAGCGCTACTGTGACGACGAACTTGAAGTCATATCGCTCACTTATAAGATTGAAAATGCGGTCCTGGAAGACGGAACCCAGAACTTCGGCATCGATCCCAGCTCCTTGATGGAGACCTACGACTTGTTCCGAATGCTGTACTTCAACCAAGCAGATCGGATCGGAACCGATTGGGAGAAGTGGGCCGAACTGGGTCAACTGGGAGCGGAGACGCTTCAGGGACCGGCGACCATGCGCCTGATGCGAAAGTATATCAAGGACTTTGCCTCGGCGCCCGATATGGGTACCGACTTCTACTTGACGCTGTTCCAACTGGCGACATCGGTGGAGGACGACGACCTGGTGAAGTTCGCCACGAGTCGACAGGTGTTTGTCGAACCCGACTCATCGGACATGCGAGTGATGTATGCCGCTTACCTGATTTCTCGCGGAAAGGACGCCGAAGCGTTCACGGTCGCGGCCACGGTGAAGGGTGGTTCGGAGACGAACGCGATTGTGAAACGGGCGATCGAAGTGGTGCGAAAGGGGCGGTCGGGCGATGTCGGGGCGATGAAGCAGTTCTTGTCCGAGAAGTTCGAAAACAACGAAGCCGGTATCGCGGCGAGGGGCATCGTGGCCCTTACAATGTGTGATCTGGGCCATGGCGAGGAAGCCCTGGACGTGCTGGCTACTCTGGCCAATATTCACGGGTCGATGGTTAGCTCGGTTTCGCTCCGGTGCGAACAGCAATACCTGAAGCTGCTGAAGAAGCAGGGCAAAACGGCGGAAGCCGACGACCTGATGTACGAACTCCTGAAGGTCAATCAGACGTCACCAGCCGTCACCGAGATGTTCTTCGGAACCAAGGCGGACATCGGGAACTACGTGGGCACAACTGAGGCGGAAACTTCCTGGATTTCTGACGAAGAATTTGACAGCCAGAACCCGACTCACACCAAAAATTACTTGACCTGTGCGGTTGGTGACGGGCACATCAAAGTGACGGTGGCGACTGATGGTGCGGTGACTGGGTACATCGACGTGAAGAACGGCGAGCGGTTCGAGATCGCGGGAAGAGTGGATGCGAACGGCAACCTTCGAGGCGAGGCGAAAAGCGCAACTCACCGATTCGACCTGACCGCAAAAATGGTCAGCAACGCCTATCGCAAGTCGGAGACGTTCAAGAAATCGCACGTGGGGCAGTCGTTCCAGTTCTTCAATGAGAAGGGCCTGGTCACGCAGTGGATGCTTCCGGCCGATGTGCTCAACCCCGGCGGAGGCGGATAATTTCGAGGATGGGGACCACGAAGGCCAGCGAAAGGACAAAGTAGCCGAAGCCGACCTTCAGCTTCGAGCCGTCGATGCGTTGGCGTAGGTGCGAGCCGATGACCATGCCCGTGGCCGCCATCGCCATGATTCCGGCGATAAAGCCCCAAGGCATGTTGGGGTGATTCAAGTACTGGGCGGTGAATGCACAGGAAGTGATCATCACCACGCTGCACAGCGTGGTGCCTACGGCGTTCTTCATCTCCAGGCCAAAGAAGAGGGTCAGGGTAGGAACGATGATGAACCCTCCGCCGATGCCGAACACGCCGCTGAAAACGCCAATCAGGGCACCGAACCCAAGCCCCGCCATTGGGTGAGGATTCTCCGGCGGCTGAATCTTCTTGCTTCGGATCATGGTGACGCCGGCTCCCACTAAAAGGAGAGCGAAGGCGAACATCATCGCCGACTTTCGCGGGAGGCCGAACATCATTTCGGGCAGAGCGGGAAGGATGAACTTGCGGGAAAGAAAGGAAATGATGGCGGTCGGGATGCCGAATTCCAGCGCCTTTTTGAAATCGATCGACCTGTGCTTTGCGGCAATGACGGTGCCGACCCCGCTGACAAGCACGCTGATGGGTAGGGCGTAGCCGGTCGCCTCGTCGAAGGTTTTGCCCAGCATATATACCAGGATTGGCACCACGATGATCGCGCCTCCGGCCCCGATCAAACCGAAGGTTACCCCGGTCATCAGGATCAAAATGTAGGCGAGAACGTGCATTGGCTGGGGCCGAAGGGCCGCACCAGCATACGACATTTAACAGTACCTTTTGTTAGGTTCAACTGAAGCGACGGTAAAATAGCTAGGCTTATGCATTCCTGTCTTTCTTGGAGGGCGCTTTCGCTTGCTTGTGGCTTCGGGTTGACCTCTACGGCTTTGTCCCAGCTTCGCATGGCGACGTGGAACATCACTAACTATTCCAGTGGCCGCACCAGCGCTTTCCAGACCGCACTTTTTTCGTCGTTCGAGGGTCGGAGCTTTAATCCCGACGTGCTCGTCGTTCAGGAACTTCAAGGCACGACCGGTGTCAACAACTTCCTTAATCTACTGAACAGCGCTCCGGGCCAATCGGGCCAGTGGGCGGTTGGCACGCCGTACCTTTCGACGGGCGACACCGATAGCGCAATGTTCTATCGAAAATCGAAGGTTGACTTCATCGGTCTTTCGAACATCACCGGCGATCCGCGGGACACGCAGCGATACGACTTCCGGCTGAAGGGATACGACGCCAGCAGTACGGTTAACCCCGAGATCAGCTACTACTCGTCGCACCTTAAGGCGGGTTCGACGTCGGACGACAAGGCGCGACGGCTGACGGAAACCACGAATATCCGTAACGACGCGGCCTCGCTTCCGGCGGGCCGAAACTTCATGATCGGCGGAGACTTCAACATTCAAAGCTCGGCCGAGACCAGCTATCAGAAGCTGATTGATACGTCGGTTTCGAACGGTCGATTCTACGATCCGATCAACACGTCGTACACCAGCGGTGGAAGCACCATCACCTGGAACAACAACAGCGCGTACCGCTTTGTCCACACGCAGGATCCTTACGGGGCAGGCGGGCTGGATGACCGATTCGACTTCATCCTGACCGGCAATTCGCTTCGCGATGGCAAAGGGCTGGAGTACATCGGATCGACGACACAAGCGTATAGCAACACCACCTGGAACGACCCTAACCATAGCTACCGCGTTTGGGGCAACGATGGGACCAGCTTTAACAGCACTCTGACCACCACCGGCAACACGATGGTGGGTTCGACCATCGCCCAGGCGCTGATCGACTCGGTTGGCAACAGCAACCCGAACAACACGGGCGGCCACCTACCGGTTTTCCTCGACCTGAAGGTTCCGGCCGACCTGGCCGCGAACAAGACGGCGATCGACTTCGGTACCCAAATGATCAACACGTCGATCTTCGAGACCGTGACGGTTTCGAATGCAGTCGATGCGGCGATTTGGGGTTCGGTTGGCGTGCAGGACCTGACCTACTCGTGCTCGATTACTGGCTCCGGCTTCTTTGCTCCGGGCGGGACGTTCACGCTGGGTGCGGGCGAGAGCTTCACCAACCACTTCCAGTTGGACACGTCGACGACCGGCAGCAAGAGCGCGCTCTTGACGATCACGGATACCGCGACCGGCCAACAGCGATTCGTGAATCTGAGCGGTGTGGTGATGGTTCCCGAGCCGAGCAGCGTGGCTGCGCTAGGCCTCGGTTTGGTGGTTCTCCTGCGACGCCGCAAGAAGAAGTAACAAACTCGGTATTCTATCTGCTAAATGAAGAAGCTTTGGGGCGGGGCATTTAGGGAGTCCACCGCCGATCTGGTGGATCGTTTCGGCCAAACGATCCACACCGATCTTAACTTTTGGCAAGAAGACATCATCGGCAGCGTCGCCCACGCCCGGATGCTCGGCGAGACCGGCATCATCACCAAGGCCGAGGCACAAACGCTGATCGATGGGTTGGAAAAGATCCACGAGGACGGCCCCGAAGCTCTGAAGATGGATGTCGAAGACATCCATACCGCTATCGAAATGCGGCTTTTCGAGTTGGTCGGCGACGTAGCGGGCAAGCTCCACACCGCCCGAAGCCGAAACGACCAGGTCGCCACGGCGGCTCGGCTGATGCTCCACAACGAACTGCTGATCGTCCTCGATCTCATCAAGGACCTGCAGGGCGAACTTCTGAAGCAGGGCGAGCAGTATAAAGACACGATCATGCCGGGCTACACGCACCAACAGCACGCCCAGCCGATCACCCTTGGCTTCTATCTGATGGCGCACTTTTGGGCGCTCCAACGTCACGGCCATCGAGCCGAGCAGTTGTTCCAGTTGGCGAACTACTCGCCACTTGGTGCGGCGGCGCTGGCGGGCACCGGATTCCCGATCGACCGACACATGACGAGCGAAGAGCTTGGCTTCACGTCCCCGATCCCCAATGCCCTCGATGCGACGAGTGACCGCTCGTTCATCTTGGACGCTCTGCACGTTTGCGCGCTCATCATGATCGACCTCAGCCGCATTTCGCAGGAGTTGGTTCTGTATAGCGGCCGAGAGTTCGGCTTCGTGAAATTGGCGGACTCGGTCACGACGGGTTCGTCGATCATGCCGCAAAAGCGCAATCCGGACATGGCCGAGCTGATCCGCGGACGTACGGGCCGCGTGATTGCAAACTGGGTCACGCTCGCGACGGTCATGAAGGGCCTGCCGCTGGGATACAACCGCGACACGCAGGAAGACAAGCCGCCGCTCTTCGATTCGCTGGGCAAGGTCAAGGATTCGCTGAAGCTGATTCTGCTTCAACTGGAGTCGTGCGACTGGCAGTTGGAGGCGATGAAGAAGGCGACGACCGGCGACTTTTCGACGGCGACCGATCTGGCCGACTACTTGGCGGCTTCGGGAATCCCGTTCCGCACCGCCCACGAGATGGTGGGCAAGGTCGTCGTGGGTTGCAACGAACGAGGTATCACGCTGGAAGACCTCGACGAAGCGACGCTGAAGGCGATCGCGCCGGAGATTCCGTCGGAAGCGTTGAATGTGCTCAAGCCCGAAGGCTCGGTCCAGCGACGGGAGTCGTTTGGTGGTCCGGGACCAAAGGCGATGCAGGTTCAGCTTGCGCGGGCGCAGGAACTCATTGACGAGCGCGGATTCTGCAATATCGCTTAAAGGCCGAGGCGCACGCGGTTGAGAAACATGCGGGATTCCTCGTCGGGTCCACCGTATGTGAGGCGCATGACGTCTTCGATGGGGAAGACGCGGCGACCGTCCTCGTAGCCAAGGAAGCTGATCTCTTCAAGTTCGACGTGGTCGTCGGAGTAGGCGCGGACATAGCCGTACATAACCGAACCATCTTCGGTGTGGACGCCACAAAGGATGTTCTTCGAGGCGACAAATGCCAGGAGCTTTTCCATCTCCAGGCTATCGGGAGCGCCGTGTGAGTGGCCGTTGGTGCGCTTCTGCCGTTCGAGCAGTAGTTGAACCGCCTGCATATACTGGGTGCCGTACTGGACCCTCAGCACCTTGTCCAGCGTGCCGACGAACGAGCCCCAGTTTTGGCCATAGCGGTCGATGCGTTCCAGGCGGAACGAGTCGCCGTCGATTTCGCGCACAAATCCGACTTCGAAGGAGTCCGGTTCATAGTGCACTCCGCACAGCTCTTCCCGCTCGTTGCAGTCGAAAAGAACTTGGCGAATTCGCTCGAAGAGTTCGGACACGCAGAGGTTGTACCCTCAATTTGGGATGCGGTAGACGCAGGAAGAATGCGTTCAGAACGGAAGTGGAAAATCCTGGTACCGAATGGCAGTACTTAACTACTTATTAAGAGTCATTGCTAGCGCATGGGGCGGGATATTTTTTGGCCCTTTGGTGAATAGGGAACCAGATTCAATTTAGGCTGGTATCTTTACCGGTAGTGTCCACGGGAAATCCCTACATCGAATTTCGAGACGTTTCCGTGTCTTATCGGAAGCATGCAGAGGCGGTAGCCCAATGCAATCTCGTTATCGAAGAGGGAGAATTTGTGTTCCTGGTGGGCAAAACGGGAGCGGGAAAAAGCACCCTGCTCAAGCTGATTTCCCGCGAAGTTGCGCCGAATGCCGGGCGAGTGGTGGTAGCGGGAAAAGAGATCAATAAACAGCTTCCGCTGACGATTCCTAGGCTGCGCCGCAAGATGGGCATCGTGCCGCAGGACTTCGCCCTTCTGCCCAAAAAGACGGTCGCCGAGAACATCGCTTACGCCAGCCGCGCGGCGGGCAAGACCAAGCGGCAGACGCGCCGTCGAATGGCGTTCATCTTGTTCGGAATCCACCTCGACCACAAGATGAACAGCTTCCCGGACGAGCTTTCGGGCGGTGAACGGCAGAGGGTGGCGATCGGACGGGCGCTGATCAACGATCCTCCGCTGTTGTTGGCGGATGAGCCAACCGGTAACCTTGACCCCGAGCACTCGATGGAGGTCATGCAACTCCTGATGAACCTCAACGAGCGCGGGACGACGGTCGTGGTCGCCAGCCACGACATGATGGTGGTGGAGAAGCTTGGTAAGCGGATCATCCGCTTGGATCAAGGTCGCGTTGTTTCGGACACGAAGTTCCCCGAAATGGGTCAAGACGAGCCGCCGACCGATGAGATTGAAGAGCCGGTCGAAGAAGTCGCGGCCGGGGAAGCGAGCGAACCAGCGATCGTCGGAGAGCCTGTAACGGAAGAAGAAATCGGAGCCGTTGAAGAGCCCGGTGATCCCGAAGAGGAGTCGTCCGCCGATGTTTGATCGCCTAACCTTTATCCTTGGCGAGACCTTGGTTTCCATCCGCCGAAACTTCGGCATGGTCATCCTCGGAATCCTCACTGTGTCGGTTTGTCTGTACATCACCGGCGGCCTGACGCTGACGTATCGGAGTATCCTGACATACGGTCAAGGATTGACCGGACGGTTCGAGATGCGGGTTTATCTCCAGGACGGGACCTCGAAATACCAGATTTCCGACATCGCGAAGCAGATTCGCGCGATGGACGGCGTTGCTACCGTCAACTGGATTCCCAAGGACCTCGCCTGGGAGAAAATGAAGCGCGAAAATCCCGAACTGACGCGCGATCTTAACAACGTTCTGCCCGACGCCTACAAGGTCGTTTTAACTGACCTGAGCAAGGGCGACGCCATCGCCAAAACGATTCAAGCGATCCCCCAAGTTGAGCCGGGCGGCGTGCGGTATCTCCGCAACGCCCAGAAGCAGGTCGATGACCTCTTACGCTTTTTGAAATGGATCGGCCTTGTGGCCGGGGGCCTGCTGGCGCTGATTTCTGGCGTCCTGATCTTCACCGTCGTTCGCCTGACGGCCATGTCGCGCCGCCTGGAACTGCGCATCATGAACCTCGTGGGGGCCAGCTACGCCACGATCTACACGCCTCTGATGCTTGAGGGCGTCTTCCAGGGCCTGGTCGGTGGATTGGCGGCTAGCCTTTTGCTCCAACTCTCGTACCACGAACTCGCGAGGGTGGTACACGGCTACGAATTTCTGGCGGAGCTTCCGCCATTTCCCGGCAATCAGGTCATGGTGGCCTGCTCGATCGCTGGCGGGACCTACGGGCTGATCTGCTCGCTCCTGGCCCTCGTCAGCCTCCAAAGGAGAATCGCATGAGAAAAGGACTACTCATTTGCGCACTCGCGCTGGTCGTCGTCCCCGTGGCGACCCTCGGACAGAAGTCGCTCAAAACACTCAAGAGGGGATTGGAAGACGTTCAGCGTTCCAAGCGCTCGGCCCAGAAGAAACTGAAGCAGACTAAGGCGAATATCGTCGATGTCAAGGCTCAGATGAGCCAATTGGAGGATCGCATGCAGAAGGCGTCCGACAACCTGGAAGATACGAAATCCCGCCTGGAGCGCGAGCGCGAACAACAGGCGACCTTGACCAAGGAATTGGCGGCGGCCCAGGCGAAGGTGAAGGAGAAGCGGGTCGAAGTTGAGCGGCGAGTACGCTCGCTCTACATGGAAGGCAAGCCCAATGTGCTGGAGTTCGTGTTCGGGTCGCAAAGCTCGGCAGATCTTGCCACGCGAGAGTTCATCGCTACGCGGGTGAAGAAAGCCGACCACAAGTTGTTTGAAGACTTCCGCGACGACCGCGACGATGCGCAGAAGAAGAAGAAGGAACAGGACCAGGTGGTGCGCCAGGTGGCCTCGCTTCAGCAGGAGCAGGTTCAACGCCAGCACGAATTGGAGAGTACGCAGAAGGCGAAGGAGAGCTATCTCAACGGCCTGGAAAGCAAGAAGGTCGATTTGCAGGAGGCTCTGGATCAACTCGATTCCGACTCCGAAGCGATTCAAAGCGAAATTCGAGCCGCGATGGCTCGCGCCAAAGCCGAGGAAGCACGCCGTCGAGCCGAGGCGAAGAAGCAGGGCAAGCCCTACGTTCCACCACCCAAGAGCAAGGGTGGGTTGGTTCGCCCCACGGGCGGGCCGATCACCAGTGGCTTTGGCCAGCGATACCACCCGATTTTGCACTACACGCGGCTCCATGCCGGCATCGACTTTGGCGGCGGCTACGGCGCGGCAGTATATTCGGCAGGAACCGGAACGGTTATCGCCGCGGGCACGCGAGGCGGCTACGGAAACTGCATCGTGATCGACCATGGCAACGGCATGTCGACTCTGTACGGCCATCTTTCGAGGATCATGGTTTCCGCCGGTCAAACCGTCGGCAGTCACCAGAGAATCGGGTCGATCGGCTCGTCGGGATTGGCGACTGGCCCCCACCTTCACTTCGAAGTCCGTATCAACGGCTCGCCGGTGAATCCGCTCCGATACTTGTAAAGCCAGTATTTATACGAGGCTCCTGGCAATTCTAACAGGGAATCACCTCCTTGGTCTCCGCTCATGGATGGGCGGTTGCGTGGGAATTCATGGATCGATTCAGCTTAGCCCGTCGGTGGGCGTTCCTTTTGGCGTGCCTGTGTCTCGGCGTCGCCGCGTTGGCCTTTGGCGCTCGCCACAAGAGCCTGTCTCGGCTTCAGGCCGGGCTCGAAGGCGTGCGTAAGAGTTCCGTCGCGGCCCAGGACCGAATCGATGCTTTGGACGAGCGAGAGGCTGGCCTCATGGACAAGGTGGAAGCGTCGAAGTCGTTCGTCAAGGTGCACGAGAGTCTGGCCACCGTCAAGAAGGCCGTTGAAAAGGCAAGATCGGTTCGCGATCTTCGCAAGAAACTGACGAGCCTATATGACCATGGTCACACGAAGGCGCTCGCTTTGATCATCGATGGCGACGTCCGACAAGGACTCTCCGAGGTCACATCCAAGCAGGAAGTTCTTGATGCCATCGAAAAGGCCGATGACTACAGCCCAAAGACGATTCCGCTTGCAAATGCCGAGCTGAAGAAGATCCGCTACGAGCGAGATGCGCTTCAGAAAAAGCTGGACAAGTGCGCCGTCGATGAGCGATCGATCCTGGCCGAAATGAAGGTGGTCAAAGACCTTGGATTGGGAGATATCGAATTCATTCGACCAGTGCCGGGCAAGGTCACGAGCCCGTTCGGCGAGCGCCTGCACCCGCTGGAACACACGGATAAGCCCCACGAAGGCGTCGATCTGCGGGGTGGCATCGGCGATCCGGTCAAGGTCGCCGCTTCGGGCAAGGTCATCTTCACCGGCGTCCAGCGCGGCTACGGAAACATCATCGTTGTCCAGCACAACGACACGTATGAGACGGCCTATGGTCACCTCTCGGAAATCGACGTCGAGGTCGGCGATACCGTCGAGCAGGGTGATGTGATCGGTAAGGTGGGCGCGACTGGTCGTGTGACCGGCCCCCATCTTCACTTTGAAATTCGTGTGAATGGCGAACCGGTGGACCCGCTTCCCTACCTTTAATGCCGCCGGACAAAAGTAAACTGTCGTCATTAAAGATATGGCGACGACTCTTTTTGACAAGGTTTGGGATCGACACAAGGTTGCGGATTTACCGGGCGGCGGCACGCTACTCTACATCGACCGACACCTCGTCCACGAAGTGACGTCGCCGCAGGCGTTCGATGGTCTGCGCGAGAAAAACCGTCCGGTGCGCCGACCTGACTTGACCTTCGCCACCGCCGACCACAACGTTCCGACCGATGGCCGAGCGATCGATGAATCGACGCTGAGCGGCAAACAGCTTGCCGCCCTCTCTCGAAACGCGAAGGAGTTCGGCGTGCCACTTTTCGGCTATGGCCACGCGAAGCAAGGCATCGTCCACATCATCGGCCCTCAGCTTGGCATCACGCTTCCCGGCCTCACTATCGTTTGTGGCGACAGCCACACATCCACTCATGGCGCGTTCGGCGCGCTCGCATTCGGCATTGGCACCACCGAGGTTGAGCACGTTCTGGCGACGCAGACCCTGCGCAGTTCGGCAAAGCCGAAGTCGCTCGGTATTCGGGTTGACGGCAAACTGGGCTTCGGCGTCACGGCAAAGGACGTCATCCTCGCGATCATCCGCAAGCTGGGTGCGAGCGGTGGAACCGGCTACGTGGCCGAATACTATGGTCCGGCGATCGAAAACCTGGGGATGAGTGGCCGCATGACAATCTGCAACATGAGCATCGAGATGGGCGCTCGGGCGGGCATGATCGCCCCCGACGACATCGCATTCGAATACATTCAGGCCGAAGACCGTCCGTTTGCACCAAAGGGTGCCGACTTCGACGCGATGGTCGCCCAGTCAAAAGATTTGAAGACCGACGATGCGTCGGCGTTCACCCGCCACGAGACCCTCAACGCCGACGATTTGGCGCCGCAGATTTCGTGGGGAACGACCCCGGCCATGACAATCGACATCGACGGCGCAATTCCCGAGCCGAAGGACGCCTCGGAGGAAAGGGCCTTGCGGTACATGGGTTTGCACGCTGGAGACCGAATGGCCGACCAAAACGTCAATACCGTGTTCATCGGCTCGTGCACCAACGCCCGCATCGAAGACCTGCGTCAGGCGGCTTCGGTGGTCAAGGGGCACCACGTCGCTTCGGGCGTCCGAGCTATGGTGGTACCGGGTAGCGAGGCGGTGAAGGAGTTAGCCGAAGCTGAAGGATTGCGAGAAATCTTCACCGAAGCCGGGTTCGAATGGCACCGCGCCGGATGCTCGATGTGCCTGGGCATGAACGGAGATATTTTGCGACCCGAACAGCGAAGCGCTTCGACCTCCAACCGACCGTATGAAGGGCGACAAGGACCGGGTTCGCGCACGCACCTGGTTTCGCCGATTACGGCGGCGGCGACGGCCCTCAAGGGCAAGTTCGCCGACCCTCGCGAGTATTTGTCATGACCGAATCGGCGATCGTTCACGCGGAGATCGACTCGCCGATCGGACCGATTCACCTCTTTGCCAACGAGAACGGACTCACCGGGCTGTACATGAACACGCACCGCGACGCGTTGCCTCCGGCCGCCATGCTGTCCGCCGATCAGAACCTGTTTTTGGCCTCAGCGGCCAAGGAGTTGGGCGAGTACTTCGAGGGCAAAAGGAAGGATTTCTCTGTCACGTTGGACCCGCAAGGAACGCAGTTCCAGATGCGCGTGTGGACCGAATTGCTGAACATTCCGTTTGGCCAAACCATCAGCTACGGCGAGTTGGCTAAGCGGCTCGGTGACCCATTGTTGACAAGGGCGGTTGGAACAGCCAACGGTCAAAATCCCATTTCCATCATTATTCCGTGCCACCGGGTGATTGGCGCGAATGGGCATCTGACCGGATACGGCGGTGGAATCGAAAAGAAGCGATGGCTTTTGGACCACGAGGCCGAGGACACTCTCTTTTGAGCGCCGCGGAATACATGATCAGCTTCGACCCCGGCCAACTCCAGCGGGATCGAATGTACGAATATCTGAGCCGGAGTTACTGGTCGCCGAACATCCGCCGGGACGTCTTCGACCGCCAGATCGACCATAGCTTCTGCGTTGGTGCGTACTTGACCGAAACCGGTGAGCAGATCGGCTTTGCCCGGCTTGTTACCGATTACGGTCGGTTCGCCTACTTGGCCGACGTGTATGTTCTGCCCGAGCATCAAGGCAAGGGCATCGCCCAAGCGATGGTCGGTGGGCTTATCGAGCACGACTGTGTGAAGACGGTGGGGCATTGGATTCTGGCCACCAAGGATGCCCACACCTTGTACGAAAAGTTCGGATTCGAAGCCACGAACGAGCGATACATGTTCATGCGGAAGTCGATGGAACGATGGCAAGAAGCCGTTTCTCCGCCGACCGAAAATGCTTCATAATGAGTTATGCCGACTGTTCGCGTGTCCGTCACTCTCAAGCCATCTCTGCTCGATTCTGCGGGCCGAACGGTTGCCGGTTCTCTCCAGCACCTTGGCTACGGTGAAGTCCAGGACGCCCGAATCGGCAAGCTGATCCAACTGGAAGTCGACCAAGTCGAGGAAGGCCGAATTCGCGAAATGTGCCAGAAGCTCCTCGCGAACCCGGTGATCGAAGACTTTTCTTACGAGGTGGTTGGTTGAAGGTTGCCGTTCTCCAATTTCCCGGCTCGAACTGTGACCAAGACGCGCTGAAGGCGTTGCGTGAGGACATCGGCGTGGCTGCCGAATACGTGTGGCATGACGAGTCGTCGCTGGCTGGTTACGACGCGGTTTTTGTTCCCGGTGGCTTCACCTACGGTGACTATCTCCGCTGTGGCGCCATCGCCTCCCGTTCCCCAATTTTGCTCGCGACAAAGCAGTTTGCCGAAGAAGGGCGACCGGTCATCGGCGTCTGCAATGGCTTCCAGATTTTGACCGAAGCTGGTTTGTTGCCTGGAGCGCTGACCCGCAATATCCGCCAACAGTTCATCTGCGACGACGTCTATCTCCGGGCCGAAACGCGACGCTCGATTTGGACGTCGGGAGTGGAAAGGGTCATCCGAATTCCTATCGCTCACGGCGAAGGTCGGTATATAATCGATGAAGACGGCCTGAAGAAGCTCGAAGATAACGAACAAATCGCGTTCCGATACGTTAACTCGTCTGGCGAACCTGACGAATCGGCCAATGTGAACGGTTCAGTCTCTAGCATCGCCGGTGTTTTGAACCGGCAAGGCAACGTTCTCGGCATGATGCCGCACCCCGAACGAGCGTCAAAGGAACTCTTGGGAGGAACCGATGGGTTAACAATCCTAAGGGCCTTTTCTCTCGTGAAGGCATAGAGATTTTTGGGGTTTGGCCAAAAATTACTTTTAGGGACCATGATGAGAAAGAGAGCATTAGTTGGTTTGATGGTTGGAATGGCGTCCCTGTCGCTCGCTTCGGACGGACGCGTTCTTGGCAACCTCGGCCAAACGCTTGAAACCGCGAAGATTTATGCCGCGCCGAACACCAAGTCGCGCGTTTACTACAAGGCCAAGCAATACCAGTATCTGATCGTTAGCAAGTACAACGACAACTACCACAAGGTGGTGATGTCGAACGGCGTGTACGGCTATGTGCGATCCTCGGAAGCGGTCATTCTGCCGCAGGTCGTGCGCACGGCTCAGCTTTCGTCGCGAGCGTCCGCCGCCCGCAAAGGTTTGAATTACATCGGCACGCCCTACGTTTGGGGCGGTGACGACATCAACAACGGCATCGACTGTTCCGGCTTCGTGAAGAAGCTGTACGGCGACATCGGCATCGATCTGCCGCGAACCGCCGCCGAGCAGGCCAAGGTCGGTAAACCGATTACTCGCCTGGAAGAGCTTCAGCCCGGCGACCGACTGTATTTCTGGGAAAAGAAGCGCAACACGATTGGTCACACGGGGCTGTATCTTGGCAACGGCTACTTCGTCCACTCCTCGCGGGGGCACAACGGCGTCAACACCGACCGCCTGACCGAGAAGTGGCTGAAGATCCTGGTTGCGGCTCGACGCTAGTCGTTCAACCGGTCCATCACCCGAAGCTCTTCTTGCGCCTTGGCTTCCATTCGAAGCTGATCTAGCACGTTGTCCATCACGGTCGTCGAGCTCAGGTGATCGACCAGAGTCGTCGGACCCGAAAGCATTTCTTCGTAGCGGTCGGCGAGTTCCTTCAGCTTATGGATCTGGCTCCCACACTGACTGACGATTGCCGCCTGAGTTTCGGGATTGTCTTCTAGCAGCCCAATTTGATTGATGAGGCTGATCATTGCTTCGTCGCTAGCGGCCTGAATCTGCGGCGCAAAGTTCGAAGAGCGTCCTTGCGAGTCCTTTGCGAGCTTGAGGAGGCCGGCTAGGCGGTTGTAATGGGTGCATCCCGCTTCCAATAGCTCGGTGCTTTGCGCCGTCAGGACATCGCTGGCGGTTTTGATCCCAAAGACGGATTGCCACCAGTTGCCCCACTGGTTGTGTTGGTAGCCGCGAGCGGCGTCGGGATCATACCAGCCGATGTGGCTTCCAATTCGATGCAGAAGCTTTCGTCCGCTCCCCGTGATCTTGATTTCCGGTTGAAGCGGCTTCTTGATCCGAATCCTTAGCACCACGGCAAGGATGATCGAGGCGATAGCAAGCGGAACGAAGGTAGCGGCTAACGCCAGCGGAAAGCCGCGGATGGCGAGACTGAGGATGACAAAGACGATGGCTGCCAGCGTGAAGTTGATCGACATGATCCACGATGCGACGCTGAAGTTGTTGATCGATCCGGCGAAGAGTTTGCCGCTCTTGGCCCAGAAGAAACGATCGATGCTCGACGGCTTTTTAGCCTGTCGTTCGGGACCGAGGTTGATGTTGAAGTTCACCGCTTTGTCACGCCCTTGCCTCAATGCTTACGGACGGCCCATCGCTAAGGATTCAGGCTGACAGAGATGTAAGCAACTTAACGTAAAGTTACCATCCAGAGCTGGCGTACAATGACACTGGAAAGGGACATGACACGAGCGAAACTTTTGTGGATCGTTTCTGCGGTTAGCTTGTGCTTTGGAGCGGTAATGGTGGCTTTCCTTGGAAACTATGATAGCCACCGGACGAATGCCCGATACCTGTGGTGGAAGAGTGGACACGCTCCCAATGACTATCGATGGTGCCTCCATTTGTTCTTCGTCGATCCTTCCTTCCAGGATTCGATGAAGGGTAAATCCATGAGCGAGTTGCGCGACTGGCTCCCAGCAACTGGCCCTGCCAAACCCGGCTCATGGCAGCAGGGTTGGCTTGAATCGACGCCGCCGAAACCCCACGAAACGTTCCAAGTGATCGGAGACACGAGCATAGCCATTCGTTTGGTCGATGGAAGGTTCGACGGCATTTTTCCGATGAAGGGCTGAGCCAACGAGTCTCTGTTGCGGCGCCACTGTGGTCTAGGCGGTCCGTCGCATTCGGATGCACGGAATCTCGACTCCGCGCCGGACCTTTACCAGCGCTTCGACGCTCCAGAAACCGAACTTTTGGTAAAAGCGTTCTGCGTTTAGCGATGAGGTCAACGCCAGATCGCCGACAGGCATCGAAGCGATGGCGTGTCGCATCAATATCGAGCCAATCCCGGTTTGATTGGGCAAAGCATAGACGTGTTCGATCTCCGACCGTTGCCAGGAAATGAAGCCGACGATCTCGCCGTCTCGAACAGCGACAAAGAAGGTCAGCTCCAGAATACGAGTCGGCCAAGATTCGGGTAAGACCGCCGCTTCCCAAGCCAGCTTTTGCTCGGATGAATAGAAAGTCTCGTCGATCGCACGGATCGACGAGACAAAGACGCGGTGGAGGGCGGCGCCATCCGCCACGTCGGCCGGTCGGATGATTAGGCCAGCTGTCGCTTCCACCAGTTGACGATTTCCTGCAGACGGTGCATGCGGAGGTCGGCGGGGCCAGAGCGGCTCATGCCGTGCGATGTGTTCTTGGGGTACCGTACGAACCGAGTCTCAATGCCCTGCATCTTAAGGGCGACGAAGACTTGCTCGCTCTGCTCAATGTTGCAACGCAGGTCGCCCTCACTGTGGATGATGAGCGTTGGGGTTTTGACCTTGTCGAAGAAAGCGATCGGTGACTGTTGCCACAGGCCCTCGATATCCTGGAGCGAACCGTAGGCAACTCCCCGGAAGTAGCCGTCCTTGTTGAAGGGAAAGTCGCTGTTGCCCGCCATGCTGACGAGGTTCGAAACGCACCGGTCGGTGATGGCGGCTTTGAATTCGTCGGTATGGCCGATGGCCCAGTTGGTCATGTAGCCGCCATACGAGCCGCCCATGATCCCAAGTCGGGTCGTGTCCACATAGGGCTGAGCCTTCATCCAGGCCATGACAGTCTGAACGTCGACCCAATCCTTATTGCCCCAATCGCCGCGAATGGCGTTGCAGTGATTCTCGCCGTAGCCTTTCGATCCGCGCGGATTTGAGTAAACCACCACGTAGCCCTGAGCGGCAAGCAACTGGAATTCGTGGAAGAAGACCCAGCCGTATTGGGCGTGTGGACCGCCATGAACCTCCAGGATCGCTGGGTACTTCTTGGTAGGATCGAAGCCGCTTGGTTTGAGAATCCATGTATGAACCTGAGTTCCGTCTGGAGCTTCGAGGAACATGCCTTCAGGGGTGGAAAGCTCGACCTGGTTTGTCCACGCTTCGTTAAAGTGGGTGAGCCGTTTGGACTCACCCGTGCGGCAGTCCACTATGGCGATTTCGGGAATCGTGTTGGCATCACCATATACCAACGGCGTGTACGTACCGGCACCGTTGAGGTTGCCGACGAAGTAAGCGCAGTCGCCGCTGGTGAGGAGCTTAATCTCACCGCTTTGGATGTCGATGTGAGCAACTTGGCTGCCTCCATGCCATCCGATCTGGGAGATCAGACCCGAGGAGTCGGGTAGCCAATTGAGGACGGCTCCTCCACCGGCGTCCTTGGTGTCGCTAAGGGTGCCGACGTCGAGATCCATTTCGGTTGTCGGCGTCAGGCATTCATAGCCGGAGCCGTCCGGGTGGACTTTGTACAGTCGGGCGTTGAGCGCGCCCCACGGGTCCTCGACGCTATCGTTTCCGGCGAAGACCAGCCACTCGCCGCTCGGCGACCATTTCAGGCATTCCTTGTTTCCTTTGGGAATGTTAGGAATCTGGGTCTCGTTGCCCTTGAGGTCGAGAATGTACACCTGGTCGTTCGGCTTGGCGACGAACGGCTCTTTCTCGGCCGACCGAATGACCGCAATTTTGTCGGAATTGGGACTCCAGGTAAAGCTATAGTTGCCGTGTGCGCTCTTATCAGAGAGGAGCGTCACTTCGCCAGAATCGACATGCAAAAGGTAGAGTTTGTACCTCTGCTCGCCAAAATAGCCATCTCCATCCAGTCGGTACCAGGTAGATTCGAAAGCAAGCGGCGGCTCGCTCTTACCGTTCTCTTTTCGCTCTTCGGTGGCTTTCTTGGTGAAATCGGGATGGTTGAGGCGGTGGGTGAAGGCAACATACTGGCCATTCGGCGACCATTCGTAGCCGCCAATCGAGCCTTCGTCGAGCGTGGTGATTTGAGATGCCTCGCCATTTTCGGGGAGGACGAACAACTGATCTCCCACGGTGCCTCGGCCAGAAACAAAGCTGACCGATTTTCCGCCGGGAACCCATCGACCTCCGCCGCACCCCTTTTCGCCTTGAGTGAGCTGGCGAATGTTGCCATCGAAGTCGACGACATGGAGGTGACCGGTCGATTTAAACTTCTCGTCCGTGGTCTTGAGACCAAACAGGATCAGGGATTCGGTTGGGTGAATTTGGGGATCGCCGACCAGTTTGAACTGGAGAAGGTCGTCGATCGTGACCGCGCGCTTTGACATGCTGCGCGCAGTTTACTTAGTTGCCGCCGCCTGTCGTCTTAACCTGGTCGGTCGTTGGACCATTCGTCGCATCGTTGGCCGGGGTCTTGTCCGAATCTCGAGTCGGCCCAACCGACTTGGAATCCTTGTTGATGGTCGGCTTGCTCATCGACATCGGCTCGAACAAGGTGGCCTCCAGTTTGGAAACCGGAGCTTTGGTCAGATCGAGCTTGACGATCTTGGAGTACAGCGCACCATTCTTGCGCACCTCAACGATGCCCACGTGCGGGAGCTTGTCGTCACCAACCGCGCCGCCGACCGCCATGTTGAATACGCTCTTTTCGTCGGGCCGCGAGAGGTCGGGCGACTTGCTCGAAGCGGAAACAAACAGCTTAACCTTGGAATCCTTGGCCAGGATATCGGCAGTCGAGATCACGGGCGTCGGGTCATCCTTGCCGAGGGCCCGAAGCGAGCGGAATCCCACCACCACGGCCGAGCTCTCCTTCATCTCCTTTTGGCGAGCGAGGAACCATAGGCGCGGAATCGAACCTTCCTTAGGTGTCTTCAGCGGAGTATCGGTGTTGAGGAAAAAGAATCGTACGCCATCGTACACCGCTGTGGATGTGGATGACTTCTGGTCGGTGGCGAGCAGGTCGGCGTTCGGTCCGCCGATCGTCGGACCGTTGCCGTAAATCTTGTTGGCGCTAAGAGTCTTCAGAACCTTGTCCCACTCCTTGGTCGAGGGACCAAGCACCGGAACCGCAGAAATCTTTGCATCGCTGAGCGGCTTCTTGAACCATTCGGCCGCCTCAAGGGTCGCTCCAATCAGGAAAACCCGCTTTGGCGGAACGGTCAGCTTTTTCAGGCCATCGACGGCCAGACCGGCTTGCTTCGCGTCCTTAATGTCGCCGACATTGAGGAACGCATCCACGGCGACGATCTCGTTGGCGGACGGAGCGCCCATCATTGTCGAGGTTGGGGCGTAGTCGCTCCCCGCACCGCGATTGTAGGGCGAAACGCCGTCATTGGTGGTCGTGCCGCCGCATCCGGCGAGCAAAATCAAACCTAACCATGAAAGGCGTCGCATATAAACATTGTGACGTACAAATGGCCGATCTGTATCCCTCGGTAAACTAATTGGGTTCATGCCGAAAACGACGATTGTGACGGCGATACCGTACGTCAACAGCACCCCCCATATTGGCAACATTCTGACGACCTTGTCGGGCGATATCACGGCCCGCTACTTCAGGATGCGTGGCATGGACGTCTTTGCTGTTGCCGGAGCCGACGAGAACGGCCTGAAGATCAAGGAAGCCGCCGAGGCCCAAGGTCGCGATCCTCACGAGTTCGTGAAGGAGATCACCGACCGCTTTGTCGCCATCTTCGATGGCATGGGCATGCAGTTTGACGCCTTTATGCGAACTTCGCGCGAGGACCATAGGATCGCCTCACAGGCGTTGTTCAAGAAGCTCCAAGAGAACGGCTACATCTACACGGCGACCTATGAGGGCTGGTACGACGTCTCGACCGAGACGTACTACAAGGAGTCAGACTTGGTCGACGGCAAGAGCCCGGACGGCAACCCCGTGCGCTGGGTCAGCGAAGAAAACTACTTCTTCAAGCTCTCGGCGTTTGAAGACCGTCTGCTGAAGCACATCGACGAGCACCCCGATTTCATCATTCCCGAAACACGGAAAAACGAGGTGGTCAGCTTCATCCGTCAGGGTCTGTTGGACCAGTGCATCTCGCGTAAGAACAACGGCTGGGGAATTCCTGTGCCTGGCGATGAGAGCCAGGTTATTTATGTCTGGTTCGATGCGCTGATCAACTACATCACGGCGACTGGGTGGCCGAATCCGGGCTGGGAAGACAAGTGGCCGGCTTTGTGCCAATGGCTCGGCAAGGACATCCTCACCCGATTTCACGCTACGCTGTGGCCCGCAATGCTCATGGGCGCAGATCTGCCATTGCCGAAGCACGTAATCGCCCACGCCTGGATTCTGTTGGGTGGCGAGAAGATTTCGAAGTCGAAGGGCAACGTCATCACGCCGCTCGAACTCTCGAAGGAGACAAGCGAGCGAACAGGCTGTAAGCCGGAGATTGGCGTCGATGTCGTGCGGTACTACCTGACGGCGACGATGGGCTACGAAAACGACACGGTGTTCACCTACGAAGACTTTGACAAGCGCTATAACAGCGACCTCGCGAACGACTTGGGCAACGCCCTCAACCGTTCGCTCTCAATGGCGCATAAGTTCGTCGGTGGTGTCGTACCGGATGACGCACCTGAAGCAGAAGTCCTATCTGCGATCGCAGACGCCAAGGCGGCTTTCGAGAAGGCGATGGACGGCTTTCGACTCGAACGCGCGGCAGCAGCGGGCATCGAGGTCATTCGCTTTGTCAACAAGTATGTGGACACCCGAGCCCCATGGGCGCTGGCCAAAGCCAACGACCCGTCGCTCCCCAGCGTGGTGCGGTCGATGTTGCTTTGCGTCCGCGCTGCCGAGGGCTTCATGAGGCCCTACATGCCCCATGCGGCCGATGCGATCGCCGCTCAGCTTGGCCTTGCTCCGCTCACCGATTGGAGTCAAATCGGCTCGCCCGAATCGCTCCCAGGCGGCACTCAACTCGGTTCACCCGAACCAATTTTCCCGCGACTTGAAATCGCCAAAACCTCCGCTCCGGCCTCCAAACCGAAACCCGAACCCAAGCCCGAGCCTAAGAAAGAAAAAATGGAAGAAACCAACGGAAACATCATCGGCATCGAAGACTTCGCAAAGGTCCAGCTCAAAGTTGGGCGCGTCTTCGAGGCTGAGCCGGTCGAAGGGAGCGACAAGCTCCTGAAGCTCCAGGTCGTCATCGGCGAAGAGAAGCGACAGATCGTCGCTGGCATCCGCGCCAACTATACGCCGGAAGACCTGATCGGTCGCCAGGTCGTGGTCGTCTACAACCTGAAGCCGGCCAAACTGCGTGGCGTCGAGAGCCAAGGCATGCTATTGGCGGCAACCGATGAAAACGGCGGCGCAATCCTGCTCCAGCCCGACAAGGAAGCGCCAGAAGGTACCCAGGTTCGCTAGCGGAGAGCAGGCGGAATCACGGCAGGAGGCGGAACCCTCCTCGGATTGAAGCGAAACTGATCTCGGAAAGCACCACCCTCTTTGTCCGATTTGGCCATGTCGTCGAAGGCTTGCTTGACCTTCAGCTGAATCTCGCTTGGAAGGTTAGCCGCCGTGTACGTTTTGGGATCGGTGACGATTGTCTGCCCCAGGTGCCACTGGTAGCACAGCAGGGGCGAGACCATGACCTTGATCGATAGTGACCGGGCCGAGGCGATGCGGATGTTCTTGTCGTCCAGCTTGAAGTACGGATCGTAATTCTCGCCATACGTCTCAGGCTTGGTCGCCATGAACAACAACTGTCCGAGGTCCTCGGGCGTCATCGAGCGACCGTTCGCCATCGTCCCGAACTCTGTGTGCACCGGTTGTGAGCCGCAGTAAAGCGTCGGCTCGGTCTCGTCCGTGATCTTCAGGATAAATTTGCCATTGAGGCCGTCCGGCAGGGCGAAGGTCGGCTCGGCATAGATGCCTTGAAAGATCAGCTCCTCCACTTCATTGATCTGCTGTTGCTCCTTGTCGGTCATCTCGTGTTGGTAAAGGTCCTCGTCGACGTCCAGTCGCGACATGCCGAATTGGTTGTAGTAGATTGCGCGGAAGAGCTCCAGCCTGGCGCTTTCCGAGAGGCGATCAATCGTGATTCCGCTCTTCTTGGCGGCTTCCCGCTGGTCGCTTGTGAGTGCACCATAAAAGCGCAAACCGCTTTGGTCCGAGTTAAATTCGACCTCGTCCGTCTTGATCAGGCGGAGGTAGTCGTTGTAGCGACCAGTCCAATCGAACTCCCAAGGGAATCGGTCGGCGAGTTCGCCCTGCTCTTCGATGGAGAGCGGTCGCCGCACCTTGTTCAGGTACCGAAATGCGGGGCCGAGGACCTTCCGATCGACAAACTGCGCGCGGCTCACGATCGGGTCCTTGTGGGCGAGCACGAACCAGCCGTCTCCGCGTGTGATGGTGCCGTCGCCGTACTTTGCGTAACTGTCGTCGAGAAACTCTGCAGTGCGAACCGCACGCTCGTCTTCGCTCAAAACCATGGCGACGTTCGGCTCGGGGATCGCGCCCAAGTAAACATCGGGCGCAGCGATGGAGAGCGGATCGATGGTCTCCGGCTGAAGCACCATCTGAAGAAGCTGAGGACTGAGCGCCTTATTCTCGCCCCGCAACAAGCGGGGATCGACCGGCGACACGGCGTCGGCGTACTCCTTTGCGATCCCTGTCAGCTTGGTCGCCTTGCGAATCGAGTCTTCGATTTCTTGGTCGTAGGTCGTGTTGCCCGTCGCTTCAGTGTCGTCCTCGTCGAATAGGTTGTCGTCGGCGTTGAAGACCTGCTTGCCTTTCCGGTCATAGACATTCACGGTGAACGTGCTGTAGGGAAGCTGGAACGCCACCGTGACCATATAGCAGTCGCTGAGGTGCAGAGGTTCGCGGCGCTGGTTCATGTCGCCCAAGAAAACCGGGGTCCCTTGGCCCTCGCGACGGGAGCCTTGAACGGGTGTGGTTCCGGCGATGTTGGACCACAAAGTCTGCTGGTCGCATAGCTGACGCAGAAGATCGTCAGTTGCGAACGGCATCGGGTATTGGGTTTGCGTGGGGTGGTTCGAAAAGACGATGCGGGGCGTTTCGCCGGTAAGGTGCAACAGCATGTCCGGCGTCAACCGCAGTCCGATGGCTGTGGTGAGGCGGGAGGCTGGCCCCTGTAGGTCGAGCTTTACTGCTCGCGGGTCATCGAAATAATCGCCTTTGGGTGGCGCACTTTTCGAAAGCTCTTCCAGCCCGCGTTGAATCTGCCGACAAGCCGCTTCGTCGAACGGTTTCATATCGGCGTACCGCTTCTTCGAAGTCCTCAGAATCTCGTTGATGAACTCATACCGATTCTTCGTAAAGGTCTTCTTGTCCGCGTCCTTCTGTTCGTCGGTTTGGGCCAGCCACCACCCCTCGCTTCGGTGTTCCCATGTCGCATGGAGGGCTAGCGCGATCTTGGCCTTCAGGGTTTCGGGATCGACATCGTGGGCTCGCACGAGCAAGACCTCGTTGGTCAGCGTCGGGCCAATCTGAAGCGAATCCAACCCGAGCGTTTGGGCTAGCGTATTGGCGGCGTTCTCAAGTCTCACCCCTCGTAGGTCCAGGCTGACCTTGGGCACTTGACGCGTAGCGACGACGAAGCCTAAGATGAGCGGCGCGAACATGTGATCCTTCTAACCTTCACTATAAACGAATCCGAGGCGGATGTTTACGTCATTCTTACGCTTCATCGGCTTGGCGGAGGATTCGCGTGCGTCGGCCTGGGGTAGTTGCCGATCTGATCGCCGTACTGCTTGTCGTACTTCTCCGCTTCGGCATAGCCTTTCTTGATCTCGTCGAGAATGTTTTGGGGCAGGGTGTCTGCCGTATACACCTTCGGATCGGTGAACAGCGACTGCGTCAGCGTCCACTGACAGTTCAGCAAAGGGGAAATCGCTAACTTGATCGTAAGGTTTCGCTGGCTGATCAGGCGAATATTCTTTTCGTCGATTTTGTTGTAATTATCAACTTCCCATCGGTAGCGTTGGGGGAACTTGATCTTGAAGAGATATTGGCCAAGCTCGTTGGCTCCCATCGATCGACCTTCGCCGTAGTAGTATCGATCGTCTTGAGCCGGCGGGCGACCGGCGTAAAGCTTATCGGTTGAATTGTCTTTGATGGTCAGAACGAAATTGTTCAGAAGACCCTGCGGGATAGCGAATGTCTTCTCCTCGTAGATGCCTCCCCAGATCAGTTCCTGCATCTTGTAGAACTCGTTCCGCTCCTTATCCGTCATCTTGTTGACGGCTTCGTAATCGAAGTTCAGTTGAGTTTCGTAACGCTGGGAGTAGAAAAGCGCTCGGTACAGTTCCAATTTGGTGGAATCGGACATCTGCGATACGCGCAGGCCCTGGCCGGCGGCTTGCTTGCGCTGAACGTCGGACATGGATCCATAAATTCGGAGGCCGGTCCGGTTGCCGTAGTTTTCGACCTCCTTGTTACTGAGGAGGTCCAAGTAGCGTTGGTAGGCGTAGGCGTAATCTTGTTCCCACGGCAGGCTGATCGCGAGGTCGGCTTGCTCCTCCAAGTTGAGGGGCCGCTGATTCTTGTAGATATAGCGGAGGATTGGTCCGAGCCTCTTTCGGTCCGGCATCGATTTACGATTGGCGACAGGGTCGGGCTGGCGATAAATGAACCAACCATTTTCGTCAGTAATGGCCCCTAGCATTCCGTACCGAGCGTAGCGCGGGTCCTTGAACTCGGCGAAACGGGCCCCTCGCTGGTAGTCGTTCAACACCATGATGACGTTCGGCGTGTCGATGCTGGACAGGTAGACGTCGGGGGCAGAAATCGAAAGCGGATCGACCTTTTCCGGGTGAAGGATTTTTTCGAGCAAGGACGGGCTGATATCGTGTTGCTTAGCCTTTTGGCGGTCCTTCATGCTCATGGGAGAGATCAAGTTGACGTATTCGTCGGCGTCGCCGGTCAACTTGACCGCCATCTTCCTCTGCTTATCTAGTTCGTCCTGATAATTGTAGTTATCGTCGCCGTAGTCGTAAAAGCTGACGCTGGACTGGAAGGATCGGTGCCCATCGCGGTCATAGCCTGCGAATTCAATGCTCTCCTGTCCGTATTGCAGGGTCATCGTAACAGTCGCAAAGTCGGTCGTTTTATACGGGTCGCGCTTTTGGTTTAGCTCGCCCAGGGAGTAGTAGCCGTCTTCCTCGGAGTTCCCAGCCCGAGGTCCGGGCAAGGGCTGGCCCGCCGCGTAGATGGACCACTGGTTCTGGTCCTGCGCCACTTGGGACAAGAGGTCATCGACCTGGAAGGGAAACGCCTGCTGCATCGCGTTCGGGTGGTTGCAGAACACAATGCGTGGATTCTCGGGAGTCAACTGCATCCATGTCTGCGGCTTCAGGCGCATGGCGGCGCGATAGCCGAACCGACTAGCGGGGCTCTGCGAATCGATCGCCTGAATCTGACGCCAAAAACTGTTGCTGAACCGGTCAACTCGTGTCTTTGAAAGCGCCTCCAATCGCTGGACGAGGGCCTTGCAGTTCTGCTCGTCGAACGGCTTCATCTCTTGAAGCTTCTTCTGCGCCTTCTCGGTGAGCTCCTTGTAGAACTTAAAGTGTTGCTCGGCGTCGTACTTCTTTTCGGCGTCCTTCTGGTCGTCCGATTGGGTGAGACGCCAGCCTTCCTTACGGTGCTCCCAAGTTCCATTGAGGGCAAAGGCAAGCTTGTCGCGCAGGACCGAGGGTTCGATATCTTTGGCGCGCACCAGGATGACTTCGTTGATGAGAGTTGGGCCGATTTCCAGTGAATCCCAGCCAAATGTTCTGGCTAGAATTGGCGCGGCATTCTCTAGCCGAACGCCCCGGAGATCCAACGATACTTTCGGCTCCTGCCGAGTGATAAGACAAGCCCCAAAAAGAATCGACGCAATCATGTCGTTGCCCCTCTAACCTTCACTATAAACGATTCGCCGTTGATGGCGAAGGGTATTAGTCTAGTTCACCCTTTTTTAATCGAAAAAGCAATGGAAAGGCGAGCGCGCAGACCAGCGTCATTCCCGCTGGGACCGCGAAGACTGCCTGCCAGTTGATGAGCTTTTCCAAATCGCTCATGCCCGGAAGTGGTAGCCGAACCGGGAGCACTGTCGTATTCATATTCTCGATCTGGCCGCCGAGGATCGACCCAATGACGCGACCGAACCCGAAGGTGACGATGGCATACAAGGCCTGGGCCGAGGCGCGAATGTTATCGGGAGCGACTTTGGCGACGTAGATCGAACCGCCAATCAGGAAGCAAGCAATGCAAAAGCCATGAAGAAGGATTGCGATGATCGCGCCAAGAAGCGTGGGAAGGAACACGTAGATCGCGAAGCGGAGGAACCAGGCGAGGATTCCCAGATAGATCGTCCACTTGTATCCCAGCCGCTTGATGAGGAACGGCAGGGACAGCATCAGAATGACTTCCGACATCTGCGCAAACGACATGTAGAACGAAACCTTTTGTGGGAGGATGCCTAAGCCCGCTCCGCCCACGCCCTGATACGAACTGGGCAAGATACGTGACAGGGTTTCCTGGGTCGGCGACGTCAGAAAGCCCGGCGTGAACATGTAGAAGAAATCGAACTGTGTGCAGATGACGAACGCAATGATCATCAGCATCATGAAGTTCGTGTTGTTCATCAGCTTGAGCGCCGCGCCAAAGGCGAAGCGGTCGCCATCTGCCGCCGCCTTGCTCGGCGGTGTTCGCGGGATGAAGAAGCAGACGATGCCAAGGATCAGGCTGAGGACGCTCGCCATCACGAACAGGTCGCCTGGAGTCTGGAACCGGCCCGAGACTCGCCAAAACCCAAGCACCCAACCCGAAACCATCCACCCAATCGTCCCTGCCACTCGCACGTTGCCGAACTGCGTGGCTGGATCGTCGAGGTGGTGCATCACCACCGACGTGCAAAGCGCAACGGTGGGCGAAAAGAGCAAGCAATGAATGAGCAAGCAGACCAACGTGCCCGTAAAAGTGGTCTGGCGCGACATCGCGAACAGCGTCACCGCCGAAAGCAGATGAAGTGTGGCCAGCAGACGTTCGGAGTTGAAGACGCGATCCGCCAGTTGGCCGAATAACGGCGCCATGAAGATACTGCAGGCCGGCATCAGGGCGAAAAGGATGCCGAGTTGAGTGCCGTTGAAGCCGAGTCCTGCCGGAACCTGGCCTTGAAAATACGTCTGGGCTACCGGTAACCATGCTCCCCAAATCGCAAATTCTAGGAACATGAGGAGAAACAAGAGTCCAAAACGCCGCATTCGCAGTAAGTTTAGACCTACAATTCGGAAATGCTTGGCATTTTGGCGGCTCTTTGGACCCAAAACCCGGGTGTTTTGCCCCTCGTTCCCCTCCCGACCAGCGTAAAGTCCGTGGCATCGAAGCCCTTTCTGTTCGATAAGTGGACAGTAGTCACCACCGACAAAAAGATGTTCGCCGTCAGCGAGCTTCGGAGCCTAGTTCCGCAGTTCAAGTTGGCCTATTCGGCGGGCAACGCCAAGAACGTCGTCACGTTTCAGCACGACGCCAAGTTGGGTAACGAAGCCTACACCCTCCACGTTGATTTCGACCACATCCTGGTCCGATACAGTAAGCCCGCCGGAGCGCTGTACGCCATCGAAACGCTGAAGCAACTCCGGCAGGGAACATCCAACCAGTTCGCCTCGGTGGACATTCAGGACTCGCCTCGCTTCAAGTGGCGCGGCATGCACCTCGACGTCTCTCGCCATTTCTTCCCTGTGACTGTCATCAAGCGGACGCTCGACCTCATGAAGGCGGTCAAGATGAACGTGTTCCATTGGCATTTGGTCGACGACGGCGGCTGGCGACTGGAGATCAAGAAGTATCCCAAACTCACCGAGATCGGCGCATGGCGAAAGGGAACGGGCGTGCCGTGGAGTTATTCAGACATCAATCTCGCCAAGCCGGTGCCGGGCGAAGAGAGCTACGGCGGCTTCTACACCCAGGCGCAGGTCCGCGATGTGGTGAAGTACGCGGCGGACCGTGGCATCACCGTTGTGCCCGAGATCGAGATGCCGGGCCATACTCTGCCGGTGCTGGTTGCCTATCCCGAACTCGGGTGTACCGGCGCGACCAAGTATCCCGGCAACTCATGGACGACCAACGTCTACTGCGCGGGCAAAGATGCCACCTTTCAATTCATCGACAACGTGCTCGACGAGGTCATGAAGCTGTTCCCCTCGCCGTGGATTCACATCGGCGGCGACGAGGTGGATAAGAAGTGGTGGAATGCCTGTCCCGACTGTCAGGCGCGGATGAAGGCCGAGAACCTGAAGGACGCGGGTGAACTCCAAAGCTACTTCATCAAGCGGGTCGAGCAGTACATCAATTCGAAGGGCCGAAAGATGATCGGCTGGGATGAGATTCTCGAAGGCGGACTCGCGCCCAATGCAACGGTCATGTCCTGGCGCGGTATCGACGGCGGTATCGCCGCCGCCAAGTCCGGCCATGAGGTCGTCATGTCGCCGACGTCGCACTGCTACTTCGACTACAGCTACGACGCCATCTCGACTGAGCACGTCTACAACTGGGAGCCTGTACCCCCCTCGCTGGTCGGCAAGGAGCGAAACTACGTGATTGGTGGCCAGTGCAATGTCTGGACCGAATGGATTCCCACCGTTGAGCGATATGACCGCATGGTGTGGCCGCGAGCCTTTGCGACCGCCGAAGTGCTGTGGTCATCCGCGCCGAAGGATTGGGACAATTTCCAGACCCGACTCCTGCCGAACGTGCGGAATCTGGATTCGATGGGTGTCGCCTACTACCTCGAAGCGCCGAGCATTCCGTGCGCCTTCTCGTTCGACACCAAGCCAATGACGATCTATCGGAGCGACTTCAATCAACCCGTCTTCGGGAGCGGGGCGGCCAACGCCCAA
Source organism: Armatimonadota bacterium (assembly GCA_016125185.1). Classification (NCBI taxonomy): domain Bacteria; kingdom Bacillati; phylum Armatimonadota; species Armatimonadota bacterium. The sequence continues at coordinate 651,955 of WGMG01000001.1, forward strand.
GCTCGCGACTGGAAGCTAGTGTTGGCTCAGCAACTCCCGATGGATACGCCGTTCTACCTCGCCTACAAACGTGGCGATGGTACTCTGGGCGACGCTGCCGCGCTCTATCAAAGCTCGAAGGTGTATCCGCTTCCGTCCGTGATGCCGGCCAACGGCCTCTCGGTCGAAGTGATCAAGGGCAAGTACTCCAGCGTCGATGAGTTCGAGCATGCGCCGCCTCAGGCGGCCGTACCAGTGACCGATGTCGACCTGGCGAAGAAACCAAGCGGCGACCAGCCGTTTGCTCTGCGCTTTAAGGCGAGAATTCACTTTCCCGACCGCAAGTTTCGGCTGTATGTGACCAGCGACGACGGCTCGGTGGTGAAGCTGAACGGCGTTCGTGTGGTGGATAACGACGGCCTCCACGGAGCGGTGCCGAGGAGTTCTGGAATTCAGGCCGCCGACGGCTTCTACAACCTGGAAGTGCTCTTCTTTGATGCGGGTGGCGCGTCGTCGCTAAAGCTCGAATACGAGTCGGACACGGTCAAGCGCGAAGCTATCCCGACCAGTTGGTACTACCAGCCGGGATCGTAATTAGTCAGTCGGCGACGGCGAAGGCTTTTGCCATTGCCGCGCCGACCTTTTCGAGCCGGTCCTTGTCGCTCGGAAGCTCTTTCAACGTCTCATCGAACGGCTCGGCTTCCACCGGGCCCTCGTAGCCAATCTCGCGCAGCGTAGCCATGAAGGCGGGAAGGTCGATGACGCCAGTCGAACATGGCAGGCACCGTTTGTGGTCGACCAGTTCATCCAGTCCGAGGTTCGGGGGCGCGTCGTTGATGTGCACGAGCGAAATCTTGTCGGCGGGAATGGTAGCTAGGTCCGTCAGACTGCTCTCGCTGGTGTGCATGTGCCAGGCGTCCACCAGCAAACCGACGTTCGGACCAACTGTCTGCGCGAATTCGTACATCGGCATCAGGCTATAGAAGAATCCATGCGTGAACTTGTCGCGCAAGGTCTTGGGGCCGACGAACTCCAGGCCGAAGATCATGCCGTGGTCGGCCAGTAGCTGGGCGATCGGCGTTAGCCGCTGACGGTGGAATTCGGTGTTCGCTTCGGTCGTCAAATCGTTCGATCCCGGCAAAATCCAGGTCGCGCATCGGGTCACACCGACCCCTTGCATGGTTTTGATTTGAGCCTTCATCGCGCTGAACCCGGCGTCGAAGTCGTCTTGGCTGGCTCGCCAGTTGAAGGGAACTCCCCATGCCCCCGGGGCGACGACCGCGTCGAAAAGCGCTTCCTTGACTTCCTCTGCCTCCTTATCGGCGAGAAGACCGGGCGACATCGCCAAGCAGTCGAACCCTCCGACCCGGCACGCCGCCAGTCCGTCGTCGAGGTTATTGATGGCTACATGAATTGCGCCGCCATTTAGTGCACGAAGCATTCAAGATTGTTACCTTAATAGTAAGATAAATGTTATGCCCTTTCTGCCATTTGAAGCTGTGGACTCAAGTGGTAAGACTGTGCGAGGCACCCTGCAAGCCAATAGCATGCAGGACCTCGAGATGATGCTGATTCAGCGAGGGCTCCGGCTGGTTTCCTCTGGTCAGGCCGCGCCTATCCAAGCCGCTCCGCCCACTCAGCCTCGACCGATGCAGTCGGCCAGACCCATCGCCCAACCGGCCCCTGTCATTCGTCCGTCCGCGCCGCAACCGCGTCCGCAGGAGGTCGCCCGTGCCGTTCCGGCGGCGGCTCCCGCCAGTACGACCCCGCCCTCGGCGGTGGACTACCACACGCCCGAGCTTTCGGACAAGCAAATCTATTTCATCTTCAGTCAGTTCGCCAGCTTCTTTCGGTCGGGCTTCTCGGCCAGTCAGATGATCCAGCACACGACGGCTAAGGCCCCGCCCAAGATTCACGCCGTTTTTGCCCAAATGGAGCGAGAAGTGGCGGGTGGCAAGCCGCTTTCGGACGCGATGGAGCTTCGCCCTCGAACCTTCCATCCCGACATGGTGTCGATCGTCCGCGCGGGTGAGCGAAGCGGCCAACTGGGTGAGGCGTACGACGTTATCGCCGATCAGGCTCAGCGCAGTCGCGCCTTTCGCCTACCCCTCGGCTACTTCTTCGCGATGACGCCTTTTCTCATCTTCTGCGGTATCGGCGGCATCGGCATTCAGACGGCCTCGAACGCCACCATCCGACGTCAGTTTGACGCTGACGGTCAGCTTCCGCCGGTGGGAACCCTGATGCAAGAAATCCAAAAGCAGATGTCGCACAGCATCCTCGCCGGGCTTCTCATTGCGCTGGCCTTCGTTGCGACGGTCGTTTTCCTGAAGAAGTATCCGTTCCGCATGTTCCGCCACCGGTTCGGTCTCATGATGCCCATCGGCTACTCGCGAGCCAAATCCGAAGCGATCGAGCGTTTTTCGTGGAGTATGGGCGCGATGCTGAAGGGTGGTGCGTCGCCGTCTTCCTCCGTCCAAATTGCTGCGGGAAGCATTCCCAACCTTGCCCTGCGCCAGAAAGCCTTGGATGCGCTTGGATCGACGCGGGAAAACGAATCGCTCGCCACGGTGCTTCAACGGACGGGCCTACTGAGCCCCGAGTATGTGAACATCGCTCAAAACGGCGAGTTGGTGGGCGATACCCCTGGAGCCCTGGCGAGCATCGAACGGGCCGAGGCCGCCTCGGCCGAAACCAAGACCGGCGGTCTGAAGATCGTCATCATGGCCACTACGACGCTGGCGATGGCCGCCTTTGTCGCCATCATGGTGGTCATCCTATACAAAATGTACGCCACCGGCATCATCAAGCTGATGATGGAGCAGTAGCCAAGCGGGAAAATCCGCTTTGAGAACGCTGAACCCACCACCGAATTCACACGCTTTTCATTTTGCTACTGGATTCGGAAGATAACCCCATAATATAACTAGTATGCCGACGTTCCAATATCAGGCCCTGAATCCCGAGGGTGAGGCCATTAGTGGCATCGTCTTTGGGACGAGTCTCGATAACGCGATGGGCGATCTGTTGAAGCGCGGACTCAATATCCAGTCCATCGGCGTCGCGACTGCGCTCGGCGACCCGCTTGCCAACCAGCCCGTCTACCGGCCAGACTCGTCTGCTGCCGTCGTGTCCGATCCCGTTGAATCTCCGACCGAGTACGGCAATGAATACATCATCGATGGTCGCGGTGGAAAGATCGACGCCTCCGTTTCGGTCACGAAGTCCGTCGCGGAAGGCATCGAAAGCTATTCAGGACATGAAGGGGCCAAGAAAGGTCCTCCCACCCACCAGCGTAACTACGTCGCCACCAGCGTCGTCGGCCCAATCGCCGGCAAGGTTTCGCTCGCCAATCTCGCATTCTTCTTCAACCAGCTCGGCACCATGATGAAGGCCGGTGTGCCAATGGTCCAGAGTCTGGACACGCTGTCCAATCAAGCCCGCGACCCACGCTTCAAGCACGTCATCAAGGAAATGGTCGGCCACGTCGAGGCCGGACGCCCGATGACGGCCGGCATGCAACGCTACCCGGAAATCTTCTCCCCGGTCATGCTCAGCATTATCCGCACCGGCGAAGAAGGTGGCTTCCTGGATGAAGCGCTCTTCACCGTCGCTAAGTACACCGAAGACGAGATTGAGCTTCGCAACCTCTATCGCCGAGTCACCATCTACCCGAAACTCCTTATCATCGCCTCGATCATCATCATCGTCGGCGCAAACGCGGTCATCCATTTTCTCGCGCCCGGCGCAAAGGGCCTCTCGTCGCCGCTGACCAACATCTCGACGTGGTACATCCTCACGCCGATCATCATTGGTCTGTTCTTGTTCTTCCGCGTCGGCCTTGCCAACTTCGGCATCAAGTACATGTGGGACATGTTCATCAGTTTGGTCCCGTTCCTAGGCAAGACCATTCGCCAGATGGCGATGGCCAAGTTCGGTCGGGCGTTTGGCGCGTTGTACAAGGCCGGTGTACCGCTACCGCGGGTGGTTAAACTCGCCGCCGACTCGTGCGGAAACGAATATTTACGCTCCAAGCTCTACCCCGCCTCAAACGTTTTGGAGGGTGGCGCGGGGATTACCGAAACACTCGCTTCGACCGGTGCGCTGTCGCCTATTGTCGTCGACATGCTGAGCACGGGCGAACGGACCGGCAACCTGGACCACATGCTCAACAAGATGTCCGACTATTACCACGACGAGGCCAAAACTCGGTCCGTGCAGTTGGGACAATTCGTCGGTGTGGTGGTGCTCCTGATGGCCGCCATCTACATCGCCTACGTCATCATCACGTTCTACCAGAGCTACGGAAGTCAGGTGACGAACCAGATCAATCAGTAATTCCTTCCGCCTAAGCGGTGAAAATTACTAGGTTCTTGGCCAAAAATAGTATTGGGTCATGGCGCAGGATCATTATCGAACGCTGGGAGTGAGTCGGAATGCAACGGCGGCCGAAATCAAATCGGCGTACCGGAAGATCGCGCTTGCCCACCACCCCGACCGTTCGCAGACTCTGCAGTCGTCGGAAATCTTCCTCAAAGCCACTGAGGCGTACGAGGTCCTGGGCGATCCCGACCGGCGCAAACAGTACGACGTCTTCGCCGATGCCGAGCGCCGTCGTCCAACCCAGACGCCGCCCACTCAGACGCAAACCCAGCCGAAGCCTCAGCCCAAACCGCAGTCGCGTTCGGAGGCGAAGGTCTCGACCATCGCGGCCGACGTCACCAAGCTGACTCTGATTTTTACGCGAGGTCAGTACAACGAGTCGGAGAAGCTGGCCCGCCAGATTTTGCAGAAGGACGGCAAACAGCCGATCCCGTACGCTGTACTGGGCGACATCGCTCGCGCCAAGGGCAACCTGGATGAAGCCGCCAAAATGTATGCCTACGCGGCTCAGATGGACCCGCGAAACCCCATTTACCAACAGCGTCACGAAGAGCTGATCCGAACTCATAAGCCGGGCAGAAGTGTCGGTGACGCCGCCACCAAGGCCAGCCAAAAGTCGGTGATGACCGCCATCGTCGGCGTGCTGCTGGTTCTCAGTTCGGCCCTGTACGTCATGCTCGCCAACGAGCCCGCCATTGCGCCGGGTATCAGCCTGGTCAGCACTTGGACCCTCGGCCTGGCCATCATGCTGTTCCTCAGCGGCGTCAGCGCTGGAGCCGTGCTTTGCGCCGGCAACTACATCGACCGCTTCAACGCCTCGACCGTCACGGCAACCGGCAAGGTTTCGTCGCCGATCGTGACCCTCACCACGGTTGCCATCGTGAACTTCTGGGCCGCCGCCGCCCTCTACGGAGCCGTCTGCATCGCCCAACGGGGCTATACCTACAGCCATCTGCGATTCGTGGTTGCCATCGCCGTCACGACGCTAGTGATGGTTGGCGCGTCCGCCCTCTCCGTGGCTCGATTCGAGCCCGGCCAAGTCCTGCTCTGGGGCGGAAATATCACCTATCTAGGGGGAATCTGCGGCTGGATGGTCGCAGATTCCTTTAAGCGAATTTAGACGCTGACCGTCTTCAGGTCGGGCGAGACCGAGAACTTCGCCGCCGTCTTCGCCGTCACTTCCTCGACCGTCACATCTGGTCCCAACTCGATCAGAGTCAAGCCCTTTCCGCGCGATACTTCGAAAACTGCGAGGTCGGTGATGATGAGGTCCAGGCATTGTTTGCCCGTCAGCGGCAGAGTGCATTCGGGCAGAATTTTCGACTCGCCCGCCTTGTTGGTGTGCTCCATGACCACGACCACGCGCTTGACGCCCGCGACCAGGTCCATTGCGCCGCCCATGCCCTTCACCATCTTGCCCGGAATCATCCAATTGGCCAGATCGCCCTTCTCGCTGACCTCCATTGCGCCGAGGATCGAAAGGTCGATGTGCCCGCCGCGAATCATCGCAAACGAGTCCGCGCTGGAGAAGAACGACGACCCGCCAATCTCGGTAACCGTCTGCTTGCCTGCGTTGATGAGGTCGGCGTCTTCTTCGCCCTCAAACGGAAACGGGCCGAGACCCAACATACCGTTCTCGGACTGAAGCGTTACATCCATCCCCTCAGGAATATAGTTTGCCACCAGAGTCGGAATGCCGATGCCGAGGTTCACATAGAAACCGTCTTGCAGTTCCTGCGCCGCCCGCTGGGCAAGCTGATCTCGCGTAAGAGGCATCAGTTCACCTCCGCCTTCGGACGGGTTGTCCGACGTTCGATGCGCTTCTCATAGTTCGTGCCCTGAATGATCCGGCTGACGTAGATCGCGGGAGTATGAATCTGGTCCGGGTCGAGTTCGCCGACCTCCACCAACTCCTCGACTTCGGCGATGCAGACCTTGCCCGCCGTCGCCATCATGGGGTTAAAGTTTCGCGCGGTCTTGCGGAAGATGAGATTGCCCGCCTTGTCGCCCTTCCACGCCTTGACGATGCTGAGGTCGGCGACCAGCCCGCTCTCCATCACGTACATCTCGCCGTTAAACTCGCGTGTCTCTTTGCCCTCGGCGACCAGCGTTCCGTAGCCGGTCTTGGTGAAGAACGCGGGGATGCCCGCTCCACCCGCGCGGATGCGCTCGGCCAGGGTCCCTTGAGGGTTGAATTCCAGTTCCAACTCACCGCTGAGGAACTGCCGTTCGAACTCGGCGTTCTCGCCCACGTAGCTCGAAACCATCTTTTTGATTTGCTTCGTCTGCAGGAGGATGCCCAGCCCGAAGTCGTCGACTCCGCAGTTGTTGCTGATGACCGTGATGCCCTGAACACCGGAATCACGAAGCGCGAGGATCAGGTTTTCCGGGATGCCGCAAAGGCCGAACCCGCCCGACATGATGGTCATGCCGTCGAAGACCAGTCCTTCCAATGCTGACGTTGCATTAGAGAAAACTTTGTTCATTTCTGCCTTCGATTCTACTATCAGAACCGTCTTAAAAGAAAAAAGGGAGTCCGGGGAGACTCCCAATCTATTTCAAGGATAAGGCCCTCTGTCGGGGGCCACTTACTCTGACGAACCCTCAGAAGCATTGTTCGACCCCTAGGACTTTTGGGCTTTGGCTCCGGCCAGTATCGACTCTAGCTTGTTCGTGATTTCGCTGTTGGTCGCCACTCGGTCGACCTTGATTTCGCGTCCGAGCTCCAGCAATTCTTTCTCCTTGTGCCCTGCGTGGGCGACGGTGTAAATTCCCTTGGCGGAGAGTTGAGCGACAATACCTGCGACGTTCGGGTCGCTGAGATTAACGATGGCGGCGTCCGCGTCGCCGTCCGGCACTTTGGCGGTGACGATGCCTTCATGGCCGAAGCCCTTCACAGAGTTGAGGAATCGAGACGACCACATCAAGTTCGATTCGAAAATCCAAATGGTCACAGTTATAGTTTAGCGTTTTCAGGAATAGTCTCCCCTCTTTGCACTTGCACTTGCACTTGCACTTGCACTACGCACTCGGCTCTCGCCCTTGCCCTCGCCCTGAAACGAGGTACCTTGAAGACGTGTTGACTCCCCTGCGATGGACCGACGGACACCTGGAAATGCTCGACCAGCGAATCCTGCCGAACAAGGTCGAGTGGATCTCCTACGACCACGCCGCTGACGTCGCCGAGGGGATTCGCGAGATGGTGGTGCGTGGCGCCCCCGCCATCGGAATCGCCGCCGCTTATGGCATGGCGCTCGCCGCCAAGAATGGGGCAGACCTTTCGGAGGCTGACAAAGTCCTCCGCGCCTCGCGTCCGACGGCCGTGAACCTGTTTTGGGCATTGGATCGCATCAATCGCCTTCCTAACCACGACTTCGAAACCATCCTGAACGAAGCGAAGAAGATCGAGCAGGAAGACCTCGCGATGAACCTCGCTATCGGCCACAACGGAGCCGAACTGATCGGCAAGGATTGGAACATCATGACGATCTGTAATACCGGCGCATTGGCAACTGCCGGACACGGCACAGCCCTTGGCGTCATCCGAAGCGCGCATCAGGAGGGCAAGAACATCCATGTGTGGACGTGCGAGACGCGCCCTCGTCAGCAGGGCCTACGCCTAACGACCTTCGAACTCCTGCACGACAGTATCCCCTTCCATGCCATCAGCGAGGGCATGGCCGCCTCGCTGATGCGAGCCGGAAAGGTCGATTGCGTCATTGCCGGGGCCGACCGCATCGCTGCCAACGGCGACACCGCCAACAAGATCGGGACCTTCATGCTGGCGATCCTCGCCCACCACCATCACATTCCGTTCTATATTGCGGCTCCAAGTTCCACCTTTGATCCCTCGCTGGCCAACGGAGACGAAATTCCGATCGAGGAGCGAAGTTCACAGGAATTGACCCACATCGAAGGTGTGCAAGTCGCGCCAGCCAATACACCAACCTATAATCCGGGCTTCGACGTGACGCCCGCCGAACTCATCACCGCTGTCATCACCGAGGCCGGGGTCTTTCGACCGCCCTATCGCTTCACCTAGGGTACAACCAGATTCGGCCCAGCGCCGTATAGAGAACGATGGATTTTCGCACGATCATTGCCAAGCGCCGCGAGGGAATGGTGCATTCGAAGGAGGAACTAGTCTTCCTCGCCAATGGCGCGGCCAAGAGCGAAATTCCCGACTATCAGCTTTCGGCGTGGCTCATGGCCGCCTATCTGAAGCCGCTCACCGACCAGGAAACCGCCGATCTCACCATCGCGATGGCCGATACGGGCGACCGGTTGGACCTCACCGGCGTACCCAAGCCGTGGGTCGATAAGCACAGCACCGGTGGCGTCGGCGACAAGACCACCATGGTGCTCGGCCCCCTGTTGGCGGCTTGTGGCCTGAGCGTGGTCAAGATGAGTGGGCGCGGCCTGGGGATTACCGGCGGCACCATCGACAAGCTTCACGCCATCCCCGGATTCTCCTCCGATCTCACTCCCAAGAAGATGATCTCGCAGGCGAAGAAGATCGGTATTGCGCTGGCCGGTCAATCGGCTGAACTCGCTCCTGCCGACAAGACGCTTTACGCCCTTCGCGACGTAACCGAAACGGTGTCGTCTCTCCCGCTCATCGTGAGCTCGATCCTCTCCAAAAAGATCGCGGGTGGAGCCGAAACCGTCATTCTCGACGTCAAATGCGGATCGGGATCGTTCAACCCAACCCGGGAGCACGCCGAAAAGCTGGCCGATGCTCTGGTGACGGTGGGCAAGCAGGCAGGACTGAAAGTTTACGCCGCCATTTCCGACATGGATCAGCCCCTCGGTTCGGCGGTCGGAAACGCGTTGGAAGTGAAGGAGGCCATTGAGGTTCTGTCCAAGCCGGAAGAAGAACTGTCGGGAAACACACGACGCTTCCGCGAGCTATGCCGCTACTATGGGGCGATCGCTTTGCGCGTCAGTGGTTTGGCCACCAGCGCTGGCGACGCCTTGGCTCGGGTTGAGGACACGCTTCAAAGCGGCCGCGCGCTCGATAAGGCGAACCAGTGGATCAAGGCGCAAGGCGCAACCGTTGATTTTTCCGAGACCTCCTGGCTGGTTCAGGCACCGATTCAGGTGGATTATTCATCGAAGCAAGCCGGATGCGTCGGCCGGGTTGACGCCCGAACGATCGGCGAAATCGCTCTCGATCTCGGGGCCGGACGTAAAACAAAGGATGATGAAATCGACCTTGCCGCCGGTCTGGAGATTCATGTGAAGGTCGGCGATCTCATCGGCGAAGGCCATCGTTTGGCCACTGTCCACGCGGCGACGCAAGAACTCGCTGACGCCGCCCTCGTGCGACTGTCAACCGCGATTCAGATTCAAACGGCTCCGATTCCGCCCCGCCCGATCCTCATCCGTCCGGCATGAGAAAGCCCTCCCGCCAGAGCCGGAAGGGCTAATTCATCGCTTTAGAGTGGGTTCGCGTCGATGATCGAGTCGCGGTCGAATCGCACGCCAAGGAGCGTTCCTGTGTTCAGGGTCACTTCGTTAGGCAGGCCTCGATCTGGGACGGCCTGATCGACGTCGTCCATCGAAACCGAGTTTCCATACGAGACGAGCGGAACCAGCATTCCCGAGTCTGAGTAGTTGACGCCGACGTACTTCAGATCCTGCTTTGTAAGTGCGCTGGACGTCGCCGCCCATCGGCCATCTTCACCCGTCGTGATGTCCGCATCCGCGTCAATCGGTGTGGCGGAAATAGCGATCTTTCGTCCATCCTTGAGCACTAGCTCGTCGTACGTGATGCCGAGGATTCCTGGCACGCCATCGCGCATCGGTTGAACGAAAGAAACGTGACCTCGTAAGGTGGCTCCGTCGGAGAAACCGTAGAAGTCCGAAGTTCCGTCGGTGATGACCGTGGCCGTAAACGGTTGTCCAACGTACGAGTTCAGGGAGCTAAGCTGGTCATCCAGTTCAGCCTTAATGGCCGAGCCGGTTGGTTGCTCCCACATCATCTCCGGCGAAGGAGGCGTCGGGTTGTCGTTGGTTGAGTTAGAGACTGTCGGGGTCGAGTCAGTCATTAGTACGTTGACCACGTTGAGGTCGCCGTCATATTGGATATCCGCCCCGAGGGAGTCTGCCAAGAATCGAATCGGAACCATTGTGCGGCCATCTTGAATGTGAACAGGTCCGTCGATGGATTCTTCCATACCGTTTACCGTGGCTTCTTCCGTGGGGACCTGAATCTCGAGGTTCGTATCGCCCTTTTGGGCGGTGACGGTTTTGTCGACGGAATTCCAGCCAACGTCTCCTCCCGCCTGCTCGATGACGTCGCGGATGGGAACCATGATCTGATCACCCATCATGTGGGGCTTTGCGTCAGTAAATTGCACAAGTTGTCCGTCGATACGGATCGTAATTGGGTCGGCTTGGCTGATTGCGGCAAACGCGGAGATTGCAGCTAAGCCAAGGATTCTTCCGCTGAATGTGTAGACTTTCTTCATGGGAGTCTTCCTCTAAGGCAGAGTGCCTTACCTATTCGGACTCCCTAATTTGGCCAAGGTGTATGGGCTTGGGCCAAAGACCCATGCCCCCACCAACGATCAAACGATCGACTTTTCGAAGTAGCTTCGACCCTTGTTCCGACCAATTGGACGAACGCTCACCACATTCTCCGGCGACAGGTCGAGCAACTGAAGCCAGTCCTCCATCGCGTCGCTCTTCGGGAAGATTTCGTTCTCCTTAAACTCTTGGTCCAAGGCATCCACCAAATCCTCCAGTGTGATGCCGGTCTCGACCTTCGGATTCGCCAGCGTGCGCCGAATCGCCGTTTCCTTGGCCCGGTCCACGATGCTCTCCAGGATCGCGCCAGAAACCAGATCGCCCCGATACAGCGTGTCGGTCTTGCCGCTTCGCAGATTGATCTCCAAGAACTCGTTCGAAGCCTTCTTGGACCAAAGCGCATCCAGCACGCCCTCCACGATCTCGCGCTGAGCGCACACCGTCTCGCCGTCGTGCTTGGCCACGATTTCGGGATCGAGCGGGAGCGAAGGCGACAGGTAGATGTTGAGAATCTGCCGCGAGGCGTCCTTGTCCGGGCGCACAACCTTCACCTTTCGGTCGATTCGACCCGGTCGCAACACGGCCGGATCGATGTAGTCCGGTCGGTTCGAGGTCAGCATCAAAACCACGTTCTCAAGCGACTCCAGGCCGTCCAACTCGGCGCAGAACTGCGGCACGACGGTGTTGCTCATGCTGAAGTACCGCCCGCTGGAGCGGGTTCGCAACAACGATTCGGCCTCATCCATGAAGATGAACACGAGGTAGCCGTCCTTCGCCTTCTCGCGGGCGGTGCGGAAGATTTCGCGCACCATGCGCTCGGTCTCGCCCACCCACATGTTCAGAATCTTCGGGCCCGAAATCGCCATGAAGTACTCCTTCACTTCGCGTCCCTCGCGCTCGCTGTACTCCTTGGCCAACGTATGCGCGGTGGCCTTGCCCAACAGAGTCTTTCCGCAGCCTGGAGGACCGTACAGCAGGATTCCTTTGACCGTCTTCTTGCCGTATTTTTCGTAAATCTCGGGGTGCAGAAGCGGGTGCTCGATAGTCTCTTGGATCAGCCGAATTGCCTCCGGCTGGCCGCCGACTTTGTCCCACGTAATATCGGGGACCTTCTCCATGAAGAGGTCTCGGTTCTCGATGCGCACAAAGTGCTCCACCGCCACCCGACCGGTCGCGTCGAGGCGAACCTCGTCGCCCGCGTGAACCTTGGCTTCCTTTAGCTCTTCGCTCAGGAAGATCAGTCGTTGGTCGAGGCCGGGCGAATCGCCGCCGATGCGCAGACGACCATCGTCTAGGACCTGGGCGACGCGCACGATCGAGCCCTGCTCGGTCATCGGTGCCAGTCCAACGATGGCGTAGGCTTCATTCAATCGAACTCGGGCACCGAGCACGAGTGCGTCCTCGGGGACGGCAGGGTCATAAGTGACGATGTACTCAGAATCGCCGAGCAAAATCAGGGGTAGTTGGCCGTTGTCGGTCTCGGTCCATTTCAGGAACACACCGATGCGGTTGGCCGGTTGGGTCAGCTTCTCATAAGCCTCCCGATATTGGGATAGCTCTTCGTTTTTCCGTTCCGTTTCGCGGTCCTCAGCTTCGAGGGTTTCTCGCAATGCGCCGACGTACGTTCGCAGGCGGGTGTTGTCGGCAGGAACCTGTTGCTCGATCAGGTCGAGCATCTCCAGGGACTCACGCGGGGGCATGTCTCATACTACGCTCAAAAGCGCAGATTATTCTGAAACTACTCGGCCAAAAACGCAGAAATTACAACCAGCCCGACGGTGTCGTCGAGGTCGCCGTTTGCCTCAGCCTGAGCGGTGATGTCGCGCTCGACTCCGTCTCGCAGAGCACGAACCCGAGCCGTCACCAGTTCGGTCGATCCCGCCCGCTCGATGTTCACCGAATCGATGGTCACGCGGGACTCGGCGAACGTCTTCTCGAGTGCCTTACCGGTTGCGATCGCGATGGACTCTGCCCGCGAGTGCCCCATCTTCGGCGAGACGCCGACGGCGAGTTTTCCGGCATACTTGACGACCACATAGGTGAGACTGCCCGGCTCGTCGTCGGCCTGAATCGTTTCGATCACCGGAGCCTCGGTCTGCGCGACCGGGGCCTGAGTTTCGACCACTGGTTCGACAACGTCTTCAACGACGGCTTCCGAATCAATCTCTTCACTCACAACCGGATCAGGCTCAGGGACCGTAGCCTGGGTTACCCTCTCGGTCGGTACCGCGGATGCAGCTGGACCACCGGTATCGCTATCGGGGCTTTGTGGTGTCGTCGCCACCGCGACGGGTGCATTCTCCGACTCGCGCTGGGGCACCTGCACCACCGCCATGCCAAAGCCTTCCTTTTTCGCCAAACAGTCGCGACTCGCTAAATTCACAAGATCATCGACGTTCGATGGGATGTGGATGTCATGCCGCATCTTGGTTCTTTTTCCACCATAGATGCCAATCGTGAACGTAACCGGCGAGCCGATGTGGTCGACGGCCAAGCCCTCGCCGTAGTCCGTGAGGCGATTCATCAACTCTTCGGCTTCTTCGCGGGGACGGATAGTAGCGATGGCAAATTCATCACCACCGTAGCGAACCAAAATGTCCTGAGTCGGGTCAATCTTGGTCTTGATGTGTTCCGCCGCCCGCTGGATGACTCGGTCGCCGATGACGTGCCCGTACTGCTTATTGAAACTGCCAAAGTGGTCGAGGTCGATGAACAGCACCGCGATCTCCGCATTGTGCTCCAGCTTATCCACGCCCCACTCTCGGAGCGCGTCGCTCCACGGAAGCTCGGTCATCGGATCGTAGGATTCTCGAAGCTTGCCGAGCAGACTTCGCGCGGTGACGATGGCGAAGTATCGGCCGCCCTTCACGACGGGAAGATAATCGACATCGCTCTTGACCAATTCACCCGCCGCGTCTCGAATAGTGATGTCGGCCTGAAGCGGCGTAGGCGCGTTCGCCATCACATCACGCACCTTGGTCGAGACATTGGCGCCGACCAATTCGACGGCCGTGATCCAGCCAATCAGGCGATGTTCGGAGTCGACGATGCCTAGCGCGGGGACCTTATATCCATCCATCAAAATACGTGCAGTCGTAGCCGTTTGATCGGCATCCAACCACACATGAATCAATGGAAGGGATTCAAGGGTGTACATATTGGTAGACAGCGTCCGAACCTTATTGTATCGGGCTTGTACGCTCAGTTCCCCCTGTAGGAATACTAGTTTCCTAGGCCAGGCGAGCCAAAATCGACTCTGTGCACTGATGAGTTAGACGCGCGACGGACGCATCCGTTCTCACCACTCGCGCAACCTTACGAGCGTTTTGGTAACAAAGGGTGGGGTCGGTTTCAAGATAATTGGCAACCGACGATTCGCATAAACCCGCAACATCAATCATTAAATAACATGCCAATTCTACACCGTCGAGCTTGGGTTCGCGTGCGACCGCTTCTTGCGCTCCTCGAAAAATTCGATGGCGCAAGTCCCAATGGGAGTTGTCGGCAAAATAAGGGTCGAGCAGACCGCATCCCTTCAGCACTTGGTGCGAATCGGACCAGTCGTTCTTGGCCAGCTTCAGGCGTCGAAGCGCGCCCGCCACCACCCGCCCATTACCCAACAGCTTCGCGCCGATGATTCGGGCAAAGGTGTCGGAGATGTTCAGCCGCTCGACTCGTGCCAGGTGCTGAACCAACGACGTTCGTTCCGTTACGTCAGGGTCCCCGATCGTCTCTAGGCACCACTTGCGTGGCGCGGGCAAGACACCGGCGATGCGTCGGTCGCGATTGCCGGCCGTGAATGCCACGAGTGTCGGACGGTTGCCGCGCACCCGGCGATCGAGGGCGAGGCGCAAACGCAGGCACTGTTTCGGCTTACCAAACACGTCCTGACAGTCGTCGAGGATCAGCGTTTTTTCCAGTCCAATCCGCCCTTCCATCTTCAGAAACTGCTCGGCCGACATGCATTCGACCGCAGCGGTTCCGTGGGCGGAAACATAGCGGTGGGCGGCGTTCAACAACAAGCTCTTGCCGCAACCGGACGGACCGGTGAGCGCTACAAACGGCTGATGGTCGGTGGCGAAAAGGAGGCTCGCTTCGATGGCTCGCACATTACTGTGAAGCGGCGCGATCATCCTGAATCCGCTTTCCTCCGCCGGGAGAACAAGGGCCGATAATCGGCTCTCGCCCGCAGGCGTTTGTACGCTGTGTGTTACCATCCTCCAACCAAGAAATGAATGCCCCCTCAGAACGTCATGCTCTGGAGGGGCTCAGTCATTGTGAAGCCTTGAGGCACTCAGGTCAAGGGCTGAGATTCGCCGGAAATACGGATTGATTACGCCACAAAGCTCTCGATTTCGAAGAATTCCTTCGCTTTTCGATATTTATTCACATTCTGTATTTTTGCTAGTGCTTGATCTTTTTCCAGTACAACTGAAAGTTGAATTTTGGGCTGTTACTCGGTGTGTGGCAAGAGAGGCACTTTTGCTCCGTGACCTTGGGAAGGTGCACGGCTCTTGGGTTTCGCGCGTGCTCTCGACCTGCGCCGTGGCACGATTCGCACCCCACCTGCGCCAGCGCTGGTGTCTGTTGGTAGAAGAACCCCTTGGTTGAGTCCAACCCGACCACATGGCACCCGACGCAGTCGGGGTCGGCTTGGTGGCCTTCGTGTTCTAGGCTCTTGTACGCGCCTGCATGTCGGGTGGTCAGATACTGGTGGTACACGACTCCGTGACAGCTTCGACAGTTCTTCGATCCTGCATAGTCGTCGTCCTTGTCCCGAGGCACCTTGTCGATCAGTCGCTCGTCTGTGACTCGCTTCAGGTAGTAGCTATAAATCTTGTCCGCCTTGGGATCGTTAGGAATCGACGCTTTAAGCGTCTCGACCTTGGCCGATACAAAGCGCCCATCGCGAAACGTGGCGACAACCACGCCGCGAAGGTTGGACCCCGGCGAGACTTTCGCGCCGTTGACCGTCGGTATGCCCTCGGAGGCAAAAACCTCCAACTGATGGCTCTTCTTGATCTGGTCGAGTTGGCCTGCAGGACCATCGAAGACCAAAATATCGGAGTCCTTTTCGGCACCAAAATCGACCGATTGGTTGTCGGCGGTCGTAACCCTGAGGCCGTGGATGGTTTTTTCGTCCATCGTCGGCTCATCGGGACCCGGAAGAGGCGTGAGCCATTTTGTGCCAGAAAGCGGCGATCCTGAGGCCAGCAAACCGGCTCCCTGCTGTCGGTCGCGCCGGGTGTAGGCTACGGCATCGACCCCCAGGTCGCCCATCAACTCGGCATACGTTTCTACTTTAAGCTGAGATTGCCGCCCGGGTTCGTCGATGATATCGCCGGTATCGATCCACACAACCGATCCCCTGGTTTTCGCCGCGCGCACGATGGTGGCCAGGCGCTTCAAGCCTCCGCTCATCGGGCTCGTGCATCCGCACGGCGAGAGATGTCCTCTCGCGCCGCCGGAAATGATGACCGTCACATCGGTCGAGCCGCCGCCCGAAAAGCCGGCCCCGAAAAGCGCGAGACCAGCCACGGGCAGCAGAAGCTTCATACGCCGCTAGTTTGGACCGGAACGCGAATCGTTCCCTGCTTGGGATCGTCGGTCTCGATCACGATTTCCGACTTGATCTTATGCAAAGGTGCATTCCCATCGTAGGTGACCTTGATGAAGTACTCAGAACCGCTCAAGCGGTCGTTCCGAACAACCTCGAAGCTCAGGTATTTGGAGTCCGACGATATCTTTTTGATGGCAAACGGACGACCCGGTCGAGTAAGAACGAAGTTCGACTCAGTTCTGCCCTTTGGTGTGCCGAAAAAGACCGTCTCTGGCAGGCTCACGATTCCTTTCTGAAGGTAAAGGTTAACCCGCATAATATTCAACTTGGGGTTATCCGTCTTCATGTACATTACGGCCGACATGCGCCCGAACAATGCCCCGGCATTGTACTTGCTGGAATCCACTGTGACTTTGTAACCCCTTACGTGCTGGGACCGCCCTGGCGTCAAGTAGTTCGAGGTCTCGCCATCGAATGGCTCGTAAGTAGCGGACAGGTCAGCCCCTACCGCGACGACGTTGAGAATCTTAAAGATGTTCTTTTCGACTGAGTTGATGTAGAACGTAAACGTCTTGTTCGAACCATCCATATAGATGGTGTTCGATTCAGGGAATACGACCTCGGATCGCGGACTGACGGAAATGCTGACGGGAATAACCTTGGTTGTCAAATCCGGGTCATTGGTCATGAGAATCAGATTGTGATGAACGTCGCCAACGAGCTCAGATGTATCGAATACTCCTGTCAAGAGTGTTGATTTTCCGGGAGCCAAGGGAGACTCGACGACGCCAGAAATACACCCGCAATCACCTCGAACAAAGAGATCGAGCGGTGCGTTACCTTTGTTAGTGATCACCATCTGCGACCTGCCCTTATCGCCTTGCAGGACGGGTTCGAACGAGAGAGAATCCTTTTCGATAGTGACGCTCGGCTCACTGACTGGGATCGTGCCTTTCTTTTCGACTGCCTGACGAATCAAATCGGAAAGCGTGAGAATGCGTCGAATTGCCGTCGTCTCTTGGGAAGTAACCTCCGATGGGCTGGCCATCGGACCGTCGTAACGGCCCATCGCAGTTCCATAGATCGGATCGGGACCCAATCCATAATATCGCCCAAAAGTAAACAGGGCCTCGTTGTAGACGTCGCGGCCCAGAACCGGTTGAAGTTTGGCGCCTCGTTTGAGCCCAATCACGGCTTCGACGAAGGGTTGGCTAGGCTCGGTTGCCAAAAACCACGTGGCACCAGCAACCATATCCTCATTTGGAAGTTTTGCGAGCGCAGGCTCAAAGCTGAAAGTAACATCCGCGTTCTTGGTTGTGACGGCTTGAACCTTTAGCTGGCGGAGTGAAAGCTTCTGCCAAGTTTCGGCTGCAGAAGAAATTGCCGCTTCGAATTCAGCCTTTTGGTTCATGTCCAACTTTTCGGTGTTGAGTCGATAAGTAAGGGTCGACTTCGGCAGCAAACCCGAGAGCTTCCTGGCGGTCACATAGTCCTTGCCCGCCAGCGCCTTGCTAATGTCGATGATCGTGTGATGCAGTTCGGACGAGGTCCCGATCGGCACCGTATAGTCCGGCTTCGTGTCAGGGATTTGGGCAAGCGTCGCCAATACAAGCGAAGTAATGATCATTGTCTTATTCTATGTAAGCGTCTTCCGACGGCTTTTGTTTCAGATAGGCCTCAATAAATCCGTCAATATCGCCATCGAGCACGGCGGTCACGTTGCCGGTTTCGTGGCCAAGGCGGTGGTCTTTCACCATCGTATAGGGTTGCATCACATAGCTCCGGATCTGTCGGCCCCACGCCGCGGGACCTCCATCACCCTTCAGTTCGTTGATTCGATCCTGCGATTGGGCCTTCTCTAGCTCCATTAGACGCGCGAGCAACACCGACATTGCGCTGGCTCGATTCTTATGCTGACTCCGTTCGTTTTGGCACGTCACGACGATGCCGGTCGGGAGGTGCGTGATGCGCACGGCCGACTCAGTTTTGTTGACGTGCTGACCGCCCGCGCCACCCGCGCGAAGGGTATCGATCTTGAGGTCGTCGGGGTTAATGGCAACCTCGGATTCTTCGATTTCGGGAAGAACCTCGACCTTGGCGAACGACGTGTGCCGACGGGCTGCGGCATCAAAAGGTGAAATGCGGACCAAACGATGGACGCCATGCTCCGACTTCAGAAACCCGTAAGCATTGTTGCCCGAGATCAGCATCTGCACCGAGCGGTAGCCGACCACGTCGCCCGGCGTTTCGCTGATGATCTCACACTTAAAGCCTTTGCGTTCGGCCCACCGCGCATACATGCGCTGGAGCATCGATGCCCAATCGCACGCCTCGCTGCCGCCGGCTCCGGCGTTCACTTCCAAAAGAGCGTTGCGAGAATCGTGCTCGCCGTTTAGCAAGGTTCGAAGCTCGTAAGCGTCGAGATCGACGAGGAACTTTGCCGCAAGCGTATCTGCCTCGTCCTGAAGAGAAGCATCGGGCTCAAGGGAGAGCATTTCATAGAGCTCAGCGACGTCACGTTCCGTCTTATCAAGTTCCGCGAACGGGTTCAGAATATCTTTGAGCCGACTAAGTTTCTGCAGGACTTTGTTGGCTGAAGAGGGATCTTCCCAAAATTCTTGTCGTGACGACTGGGCTTCGAGTTCAGTTATTTGTTTGCGTAGCGAAGGCAGGTCAAAGATGACCTCCAATAGCGTCTAGGCGCGGACGTGCCTTGGACAGCGCTTCATGCTGCTCGAGAGTTAGCATGGAGAGAATTCTACCAGTCCAACCTGGGACAATATGCCTGAAATACCTCAGAATTCAAGTCGAATGCGTAATTGAAAGACTAATTTAGCAGACCAAAGTACGCTATATCTGTTAGACTGGAATTTAAGCATATTTTCGGTGCCTTATGACGAAACAGAATCATTTGAAATTCCCAATCGTCGGATTGGGTGCATTGGCAATGGCTGCGGTTGCGAGCGCTGCTCCGCAAAGTCCCTCCCGGCTTGTCCCTATGCCCCATACCGTTTTGCCGGTGCTTTCGCAAAGCATGCCTTCCTTCGTGAAGGCGCTTTCGTCGGGAGGCCGGTTTGAAGTAGCTATCAGTCTCAAGCCTTCGGATCCGACTGGGCTCCAGGCGTTTGTCGATGCAGTGAGCGATCCGAAGTCGGCGATGTATCGTCAGTTCATTTCTCCAACCGAAGTCGGCAATCGATTCGGTGCTTCGGTGAAGGACATCTATGCGGTCAAGACCTTCCTGTCCCGTGGTGGTCTGACCATCACCCACGTTGGAAAGGACGGCATGACGATTGCAGCCCTGGGCACGCAGGCGCAGATGGAAGCGCTCTTCCAAACGACGATTAGCAATTTCACGGTGACGGACGAAACGGGAACCGTGACCTATCGAGCCAACACCACTCCGCTCTACGTTCCTGCAACTCTCGTCAATAAGATTCAGAGCATCGATGGCATCGAGACCTACTCTCGACCAAAGCCGCGAACCACCATGCTCACACCCCCGCTGACGCGACAACTTTATGGAGTTGCACCGCTCTTTGCGGCGAATTGGCAGGGTCAAGGCCGAACGGTTGGAATTTCAAACTGGGATGGATTCGATCTTAATAACGGAAATCTCTTCATCACTCAATACAACCTTCCGACCCCGTCTGCCGGCCCAATGACCAATGTGTCAGTCGTTAAAGTTGGTACCGGCAGCCAAAACAATGGCGCTGCGGGAGAAGGCGACCTAGACTTCCAAATGGTTTTGGCCGTTGCGCCGCTCGCTAATATCGTTATCTATGACGGTACAGGCGGCAATATCACGACTGTCCTTTCGACCGAAGCGTCGGACAACGTCGCCGACGTCCTAACCGAGAGCTACGGTTGGTTCCTCGGTGCCGCTACGGCGGGTGCTTGTCACAACACGCACCTTGCGATGGAAGCTCAAGGCATGACCTACATGGCGGCTTCGGGTGACAGCGGAACTGACCTCGAGCCGTTCGACTACCCAGATTACGATCCAGAGGTGCTGTCGGTTGGAGGTACCGACGCGACGACCGACAATCAAGGCAACCGCGTCGATGAGCAGACTTGGGGACTCCAGTTCGGAAGCGGCGGCGGAAGCGGCTGGTGCGTGAGCGCTGGCGCGGATGGTTCGGCCTTCAACGTTCGTCCTAGCTGGCAGGTTGGCAACGGCGTTCCTACCACGATCAACAAGCGAATGGTGCCGGATGCCTCGCTCCATGCGACCGACTACGCCATCTACTATAATGGCGGCCTGATCCAAATTGGTGGAACCAGCGCTTCATCGCCGACCTTTGCTGGAAGTCTGGCCGTCTGCGAAGGAAAGCTCTTTGCGGCAACCAACAAGGCACGACTCGGTCGGCTCCAAGACAGAATCTACGCGCTGAACGGTCGATCCGACGTTTGGTTCGACGTAACGACCGGCTTGAGTACTGGACTTCTTCCGAACGGAGCCTCGGCTGACCCAACTGTCGGCTGGGACTTCCCAACCGGTTGGGGTGCCATCAACTTCGACAAATTCTTCCAGACCCTGATCGGTGGGGACCAAACGCCATTCTATGCGCAGGCCGTAACCACGGTCGCGGGAACGAGGCTCAATGGAACCCATTCTAGTCTGGATGCCGTTGACGGAAACATCTACTCGATCCGCTCCACGCTTATCAAAGGTCTTGGGCAAGTCGGTGGCTTCAATGCCGTCTACGTCAGCCCATTCACGAACATTTCTTCGATGTCCCTTACGTTTACGGTTGCTGGACAGCGAGGTGCATCGGCGATTGTGTCGCTGCTGAATGTGAACACCGGGACCTTCGAAACGGTGACGACGATGGGTCTGACTGGCTTTGGTCAGACAAAGACCCTTAGCCTGAGTTCAAGTCAGATCGCGTCCTATGTAAGCAGCACGGGCAATGTGTCCATGATCATCCGTGCGGTCCTCCCGTCGCGGTCGGGTATCAGTCCGGCTCCTTTCACATTCCAGTGTGACAAGGCAGCGTTCGCGGCGGCGCCGACGAGCTAAGTTCGCCGGTCGAAGCAAAAAAATGGCCCTGTCGAATATCGACAGGGCCATTTTTTCTTTGTCTGCTTAGGACGCTTTGTAAAGGCTGGCGACCTTTTTGCGGTTCGTCAGGACTCGAATCTCTTGTCCAATCGCGGACTGAACGCGCCGAAGCGCGGTATCGAGTCGCTCCTCGGCCGATTTGAGCTGAGCCGCTTCGGCCTCACTGACCGTCACGCCGTGCTCTTGCCACTTCTGGAGAAGCTCTTCGCGTCGGCGGATCAGGGCATCCAGATGCTCAAAATCTTGGTCGAACGCAGCTTGTTCGGCGGAAAGCGTAAGGATGAACCAGGTTGAAATATCGTCATGCTGCATTTTGAATAAGCTCCGGATTCTGTTTGGTCATTTGCTCCAACTGGTACCAGCCGTCTCGCAATTCGCTCATCGTTCGCATCGCGTTGTCGATCTTGGTCGGGTCGTCATGAATGTTGCCCTCGACCAGTTCGTTGACCACAAACGTGTAAAGGCTAAGTAAATTCTTGGCAATTTCACCGCCTTGCTGGAGGTTGAGAGTGCTCATCAATTCGACGACGATCTTCTGCGCCCGCTGAAGCTTGAAATTCTGCGTCTCCAGGTCCTTCGCCGCCATCGCGCGCTTGCCTTCCTCCATGAACCTCAGCGCACCGTCGTAGAGCATCACGACGAGCTGCACCGGCGACGCGCCCATCACCGCGTTCTGTCGATATGCTTGAGCTCCCTTCCCGTATCCCATCTGTAGTGAGCCGGCGACACCGTCGGCAATATTAAGATCATCGGAATATTGGGCTAGGATTCTTCACGGTCCAGGCGCTTGTTTTTCAATAAAGGAGTAAGACTCGCTACGGCGCCGATGATAAACCAGGCCAGGGGCACCAAATACATGGTCGAATCCAGGTACTCCGTCGGCTCGCCAGTTTCGGCCAAAGCCTTCGCGATCGTCTGCTGGAGATGCAGGAACCAGTAGGCCGCACCGCAGGCGAAACCACCCAAGGCGCCAAAGCCCGGAGCGATCCCAAACCGACGGACGACCGGAAAGGTGATGACGACCGTCACCGCCATAGCAGTAAGGAACATCCGCATCAGGCCTGCGCTCGTGTTGATGTCGTGGTTCGAAGTCCCGCGAATGGTGCAGACGATGATAGGCACGATCAGGTCAACGAGTGCGATGCCTCCCGAGAGGAGGCACCCTCCCAGAAGTTCCTTGTCTGGATCGCGACTCATATCGCTAGCTTAGCTAATCTTCGGTGGTCAGAATCACTGGCCCTGCCTTGGTAATGGCGACCGTGTGCTCAAAATGCGCCGCGAGTTTACCATCAGCCGTGACTACAGTCCAGCCATCGCTCAGTGTCTTGACCTGATAGTCGCCTTCGTTGATCATTGGTTCGATGCAGATCGTCATTCCTTCCCTTAGTTTTTCTCCCTTTCCGGGTTTGCCGAAGTTGGGGACATTGGAAGGCTCTTCATGGACTCGCTGCCCGATACCATGTCCCACCAAATCTCGTACCACTCCGAACCCATGAGACTCAACATATTTTTGGACTGCGTGGCCGATGTCGCCAACCGTGTTTCCGGGGCGTGCTTTGGCGATTCCCTGCATGAGCGACTCTCGGGTGACATTGAGAAGCTTACGGGCAATTGGTGAGACCGTGCCTATCGGGTAAGACCATGCGCCATCGGCGTGCCAACCGTCTTTGTGGACGCCGAAGTCCAATGTGATGATATCGCCTTCTTGAACCACTTGGCTCGTAGGAATACCGTGTACGACGACATTATTGAGGGCGATGCAGGTGGCATTGGGATATCCACGGTAGCCGAGGAAACTGGGAATACCCCCTTCTTCGCGAATTAACCTATCGGCCAGCGAATCGAGGTCGAGAAGGGAGGTCCTACCAGGAACAATGGATTCCGAAACCTGGCGAAGCGTTTTGGCGACAATGCGCCCGGACTCCTTCATCTTAGCAATCTGATCGGGAGTCTTCAATAAGGGCATTTAGTTCGCCACCATCACAATATCTTTGTAAACCTCTTCGGCGTCGCGCGTCGCGTCGATGGCCGTAAGCATACCGAGATCGCTGTAGTATTCGACGACCGGCGCGGTGTTCTCACGGAACACGCGCAGCCTTTCTCGAATTGTCTCGGGTTGATCGTCGGACCGGACCACGATCGGGCTGTTGCAAACGTCGCAGTAGCCCTCGCGCCGTGGTGGTTTGTTGACCGAATGGTAAATCGCGCCGCACTTCGTACAGCCCATGCGTCCGCTCAGCCGCTTGACGATCAATTCGTCCGGAGCCTGAAGCGAGAAGACCCGCTGTAGCGGCATCTCCAGTTCGGTGAGGATCTCCTGCAGAGCGTCGGCCTGTTTGACCGTCCGTGGGAAGCCGTCGAGAATAAATCCATGCTTGCGAACCTCAGCATCGCGAAGGCGCTTGGCCATCATCTCGATGGTGACGCCGTTCGGCACCAGTTCACCGTGTGAGATGTACCGCTGAGCCAGACGTCCAAGATCGGTCTGAGCCTCGATCTCGCGGCGGAAGATTTCGCCCGACGAGAGCGTATGCACACCCTTGCGACTGGCAAGAAGCGCGGCCTGAGTCCCTTTTCCAACTCCCGGCGGTCCGATTAGGATGATTCTCATTCTCTTAAAAGTGGTATCGGAAAAATGAACAAAGACCTCGCCTTTTGGGTGAGGTCTTTGGAAAGATTCGCGTGATTACTGATCGTATTGCTTCATCAGCAGGTTGGCTTCGATCTGGCGCATCGTTTCGAGCGCGACGCTAACCAAGATGAGAAGCGAGGTTCCACCGACGGCACCGACGCCGTAGTTGTAGCTAAGGCCGGTCAGCGGAGGCATTACGTACTGCAGGAGTGCAATGGCGGCGATGAAGAACGCACCGACGAGGGTGAGCTTGGAAATAATGTCGTCCAAGAAATCCTTCGTCTGCTTTCCGGGTCGCACGCCGGGGATGATCGATCCGCCACGCTTCAGGTTGTTGCTGATGTCTTCCACGTTGTACTGGATCGCGTTCCAGAAGTACGAGAAGAATAGAATCATCACCAGGTAGATCACACAACCGATTGGGTTGATCGGGATCGAGAATTTGCCAATCACAAACGGCTGGCCCGGGCCAATGAAATTGCCAACCTTATTGAGGAAGCCACCGATCGGCGTTGGCGTCGGTAGGTTTCCACCTAGCATCTGACCGAACTGAGACGGCATGTAGATGATCGCCGAAGCGAAGATGATCGGAATAACGCCCGCCATCAGGAGCGAGAACGGCAGGTAGCTGGTCTTGCCACCGACCGCCTTAGTGCCTACCATTCGGCGCATGTGCTGAACCGGAATTCGTCGCTGAGCCGAAGTGAAGTGGACAACCAACCAGGTTGAGACCAGGAAGATCACCAACAGGAGAACGACCTGCCCCGGGTGCACAGCATGGTCGCTGAGAGCCTTCCAAAGCTTGGCGCCTTGGTAGGGAAGGGCGATCATGATACCGGCGAAGATCATGAGCGAGACGCCATTACCGATACCCTTTTCAGAAATCTGCTCACCCAGCCAAAGCGTGAACATCGAACCCGCCGTCCAGAAGAGAAGGACGACTGCGATCGTTGCGAAACTGAGGTGCGTGTTGCCTCCACTCTGGATCATCTGAACGTATCCATAACCCTGGAATGCGCACATGATGAGCGTCAAGAGGCGAGTGCGTTGATTTTGCTTTTTACGCGCATATTCGCCGCCTTCCTCAAGCTCTTTCTTGAGCTGAGGAAAGGCCGACGAAAGAATCTGCATGATAATCGAGGCTGTGATGTACGGGTTCAAACCAAGCGCAAATACGGACAGACGGCGAAGGCCGCCACCACCGAAGGCATCGATCATCTGAAAGATGTACGAACCGCTCAAGTTCTTCATGACCGCTTCGCGGTCGATGCCAGGAATCGGGACGGGAATGTGAATTCCCAATGCGAAAACCGCGAACATGAAGAAGACGAACTTAATTCGAGCCCGAAGGTCGTCGTCTTCCCAAGCAAGTTTGAAAACCTGCGTTAGCGGGAGCGAGAGAGACTTGTCTCCCCCGCCGCCGCCTAGCGTGCCACCAAAGCCGCCGAAGCTCAAAGTGTTACGGCCTCTCCTCCGTTCGCTTTGATGGCCTCTTCGGCCTTACCACTGAATTTGTGAGCAGAAACCTTCAGCTTCTTGCTCAGAGTTCCGAACGCGAGAATCTTCACGCCGTCGACTCGGTTCAGGGAAATGATTCCCTTCTGCTCAAGCAGTTCCGGAGTGATTTCTGCGCCCTTTTCGAAGTTCTTCTCGAGATCGTCCAGGTTTACGATGGCGTATTCCTTGTGGTTGACGTTTCGGAAGCCCTTCTTGACCGGCAGTCGTCGGAAAATCGGGGTCTGGCCACCTTCAAAGTTCGGGTGGATTTGTCGTCGAGCCTTCTGGCCTTTGGTGCCGCGAGTCGCGGTCTTACCCATGCCGGAACCGATACCTCGGGCGATACGCCGCTTGCGCGTCGTACTGCCGGGGCTTGGACTAAAGTTGTGGAGACCCATGATTAGTTATCCTCTGCCTTCTTAGCCGTCTTCTTTTTGGGCTTTTCTTCAGACGCCGCGGGTGCTTCGGCTGTTGCAGCCTTGGCCTTGGTCGCCTTCTTAGGGGCTTCTTCGGTCTTGGCGGCAGCCGGAGCGGCGGCCTTCTTCTTCGTCGGCGAGCCTTCGACCTCTTCGACGTGAAGGAGTTCCTTCACGCGATGAACCATGCCGCGGATCGCGGGCGTGTCGTCATGTTCGACGACCTGGTTGATCTTTCGAAGTCCAAGGGACTCGACGACTCGACGAGTTCGCCACTGGTGGGCGACGGTGGATCGGACCAGCTTAATGCGCAGCATTGAACTCTTCCTCCTTTCGTGCCTTCTCCAGCCACGGGACCAGCGCGTTGACGTCCATCTCTCGTCGAGCGGCGACGTCTTCCGGGTTGGCCAGGCTTTGGAACGCGGCGATCGTGGCGTAGGCCATGTTGATCGCGTTTCGGCTGCCCAGCGACTTGGCGAGAACGTTGTGGATGCCCGCCGCTTCCAGGCAAAGGCGAACCGCGCCACCGGCCTTAACACCGGTACCGGGCGCTGCCGGTCGCAGAATGACCGAAGCCGTTCCGCTGACCGCGTTGATCGCGTGCGGAATGGTGTCGCCGATCATCGGGACCTTGAACATCGCCTTTCGGGCGGCTTCTTCGGCCTTGCGGATGGCGTCCGGGATGCCCCGTGCCTTTCCGAGTCCGAGTCCGACGCTGCCTTTGTTGTCGCCGACGACCACGAGGATCGACCAGCTGGCGGTCTTACCACCCTTGTGGGTCTTGAAAACCTTGTTGGTACGGATGATTCGCACGTCGAGCTGCGGCCCACCATCGGTGTTCCGGCTCTCGCGCTTTCCGCTCATTCGCATTTTCATGGTTTAAAACTCCAGCCCGGCTTCGCGAGCGCCATCGGCAAGCGAGGCGACGCGTCCGTGGTACTGAAAGCCTCCACGGTCAAAAATAACGGTCGAAAGGCCAGCCTTCTTGGCGCGCTCTCCGAGAGCGGCGCCAACCTTCTTGGCTCCCTCGATGTTGCCGCCTGCCTTCAGGTCTTTCTCTTTCGAGCTTGCGGCGACCAGGGTCTGACCGGTCGTGTCATCGATAATTTGCGCCGAAATGTGCTTCAGGCTGCGGAACACCGACAGTCGCGGCTTCTCAGGAGTACCGGAGACGCGTTTTCGGATTCGAGCATGCCGTGCAAGGCGCAGCGTTTGTCTTGTCTTAGTTGCCATAACTGAACGATCTCCTTACTTCTTCGCCGAGGCGCGCTTACCGGCCTTGAGCTTGATGACTTCACCACGATAGCGAATACCCTTACCCTTGTACGGTTCAGGCTTTCGGACCTTTCGGATGTCGGCGGCGACTTGGCCAACGAGGGCCTTATCGATACCGGAGACGGTGATACTGGTGGTTCGGGCCTTTTCATCGGCCTTGACCTCGAGCGTGATGCCCGCCGGTGCGTTGACGGTAACCGGGTGCGAGTAGCCCATGTTCAGAAGCAGGTTGGAACCTTGCATCGTGGCACGGTAGCCGACGCCGATGACGTCGAGCTGCTTGCTGTGGCCCTTGGTCACGCCTTCCACCATGTTGAACAGAAGCGTTCGGGCGAGGCCGTGCTGGCTTCGCGCTTCGCGCAGGTTGTTCGGTCGCTCTAGCATGAGCTTTCCGTCTTCCTGCTTGACGGTCAAAAGTCGGCTGATCGGCTGGTTGAGTTCGCCCTTCGGACCCTTGATGCTCACCACGTTGGTGGCTGCATCGACGGTCACGGTGACGCCGCTCGGAACCTCAATCGGTCGAATTCCAATTCGAGACATTAATACACCTCGCAAAGCACTTCGCCACCGATCTTGCGTCGGCGTGCTTCTCGGTCGGTCATCAAGCCTTGGTTGGTGGTCAGGATTCGGGTCGCGAGACCGTTTCGGAGCGGCTTAAGCTCGTCCATGGTCGCGTAAACCCGGAGACCCGGCTTGGAGACGCGCTTGATCTCATGGATGAGAGCTCGGCGTCGGTTGTCGTATTTGAGAGTGACTCGGATGTTCGGGAACTTGCTTTCGGTCGTGACTTCGTGGGCTTCGACGTATCCTTCGGCCTGAAGAAGCTTGACAATCTCAAGCTTGATCTTGCTGTGGGGGACGTCCACGCTCACCATCTTCGCCTGGCAACCGTTTCGAATGCGAGTCAATAGGTCTGCAATAGGATCACTGTGCATATTCTTATTTCCTCGTCGACTACCAGCTCGACTTGACTACGCCGGGCAGTTCGCCGCGGTGGGCCTTTTCTCGGAGGACCTGTCGGCAGACCCCGAAGAATCGGGAGACGCCATGAGACCGGCCCGTGATGGAGCATCGATTGTAACGTCGAGTCTTGAACATTCGGTTCTTAACTCGCTTCGCCGTGAAGGCGGCAAGGGCTTCATCTCGCTTATCCTTGGGGAGCTCCAAAATGGCTCGTTCTTCGGCCAGAAGCTTCTCCCACTTGGCGGATTGCACCTTGTGTTTTTCAATTAAGCATTGTTTCGCCATAGATTTTCACCGTTGTCGGGTAGGTATGCGTCGGAGGCGAATCCGGTCGTACGGTACCCGTGGTTGTAGCTGCCGTGAGACAGCCAACAAGAAATCATACCTAAAATCCGTGAATCTTTTCGACGTTCTTTGTCGTCGGGGCAACCGAACCGTAATTGTTTGATCTTTGCCTGAGCCGCGCGTTTCAGAAACCCGACAATTATCCCAGGCTTATGGATTCCCTACTGAATTGTCCTGAAAGAAGGATTTTGCGGCGCTTCTCGATTGAAGACTTCGAATTGTCAGTCCACCGTATCATGATTCCGCTTCTCTGGTTTCATGTCGTGGTCGGCTTCGGACTCGCCTTTTGGCACAACACGTTTCTCCCCGCGCTCTTCATCGGAGTTCCTGCTGCCGCTTTCCCAGCATGGCTGGCCAAGAAAAATCCCCACGCAACCCTGACGAAGTGCGTGATCGGCTCCGCCCTGATTATGTTCTCTGGACTGTTCATTTATCAGTCCCACGGCGTCACCGAACTTCACTTTCATATCTTTGCCGCGCTGGCCATCACGCTCGCATATCGAGACTGGCGCGTGACCGTCACGGCCGCCGCCGTTGGTGCGGTTCACCACCTCACGCTCGCTCTGTTGATGATGGCTGGCTTGCCCGCCTACCTTTACAGCACGGCGATGCACCCGCTTCTGCTCACGTTGATCCACGCGCTCTTCGTCGTCTTCGAAACGTCGATTCTGGTCAAGATTGCCCTCGACGGTCGTAAGGACCTGATTCGTATGGAAGATACGACTCGGGTCGGTGCCGCCCTTCGTGGGATCGACGCCGAGACGCTGCAGAAGTACATGCCTGCCGATGGCATGCAGAATATCGATTACGTTTTACGACACATCGTCGATCGAATCCAGGGTGTCATCGCTCTTGGCGATCAGGTTGTATCGCAGTCCGGTCGCATCTCGACGCTAACCGACAAGGTCGAAGATTCCGCTATCGAGGCAGGCCACCAGGTTGAGGACCTAGCTGTCAAAGCCGCTGAAATTCAGCAACACTTCCGCCACCAAGCGGGTGCCATCGGCGAATTCTCGTCCGCGATCGAGTCGATCTTTACCCAGGCAGAGCGGATTCAAGAATCGAGCGATCTCCAAAAGAGCACGGTCGGCCAAGCCGCCGAAGCGTTGGGCTCGGTCGAACTTTCCGCCGCCAACACCTACGAGACGGCAGAACATGCTCAGGAGTCCGCCCAAACCGTCGCCAAGCGAACCACCGACTTTGTCGATTCGCTGGACGAGTCGATGCTCAAGGCTGAGGGCAATATCCAGGGTCTGACCGAGTTCGCCAACCAGATTCGTTCCTTCGTCGACATTATCGACGGCATTGCCGAGCAAACCAACATGTTGGCCCTTAATGCGGCCATCGAAGCGGCCCGGGCCGGTGAGGCCGGACGCGGTTTCGCAGTCGTCGCCGACCAGGTTCGATCTCTCGCCGAGCAATCGGCCCAGTCGTCCGCCGAAGTCAACCGCTCGGTGCAGAACATGATTCAGCGCATCAACGAAGTGGTCGAATCATTCAGCGGCAGCAAGGGCAAGAAGGGTCTGCGATCCGAAGCACGAAGCGTCGTCGAAGAACTTGCCACCTCGGTTCGCGATCTGTGCGAGCACTTCGATACGGTCCTGAGCAACTCGCAGCAGGTTCAAAAGGAAACCGGAAAGCTTTCGGTCCATATGGACTCGATTCTTGAAATCGTGGAGCGAAACAGCATGGCGATCCACGAACTCGATGCCGTTGGTACCGAACTCAGGGCGAGCGTCCACGAGCAGGTCGAATCCCTGCCGGTCGTCGAAGCATCAGTGAACTCCATCGAACATTCGGTGGCCGAAACCAAGACGTTCATCGGAACGGTGGCGTCCATCTCGACAAACGCCAAGAACGCGGCGGCCGAAGCGAAAGTCTCGGTTAACGGTCAGCAGGAATCGCTGTTCGCGATCCAAGAAGGTTTCCGTTTTGCTTTGCACGACATCGAAACCTTGGACGACGATAACACGATCGACCTGAGCTCTTCGCTTGAGGCGGCGTAGCCGTGAAGTACGGACTTCTC
This sequence comes from Armatimonadota bacterium, assembly GCA_016125185.1. Lineage (NCBI taxonomy): Bacteria > Bacillati > Armatimonadota > Armatimonadota bacterium. The sequence continues at coordinate 682,627 of WGMG01000001.1, forward strand.
ACATTTCTGTGGGTAGTTCTGATGGGGGGAGCTTTCTGGAAATACGAAGGCTCCTACCTGATCCCTCGCCAGAAGGCGGCAGGAGCTTTGGCGCCGATTCCAACCCACGAAAAGATCGATGGCATCGACCTCTCGGCGTACGATGGCAAGATTCTGCTCATCAATTTTTGGAACCCCGATTGTGGCTGCTCGGAGTTTGCCGAGCCACATGTGAAGCATCTTGAGGAGAAATTCTCAAACCAGGGCGTCTCCTTTGTGACTGTAATCGTCACCGATCACGAGGGGGCCGAGTCGGGTCTCCAAAAGGCTAAAGACCATCATCTGCCCGGCAAACTGGTCCTCGATGCCGACGGCAAAATCTGCAAAGATTTCGATATCCTCGCCGCTCCGGCGGCGGTCGTGTACGACCGCTCAGGCAAAGCCGTCTATCGCGGGTCGTACAACATCGCGCGGTTCTGCAACAACGAAGACAGTGCGTTTGTGGAGCAAACGCTGGATGCGATGATCTCGGGCAAAGGCAAGATCAAAGAGAGCTTGCCGTTTTACGGTTGCCACACCATCGTTTCCAAGTAAGAGCCTTGGAACGCTCCCTCAGGGCTGAGGCATAGACTGGCCCCTCGAACAGCTTACCAGAGGTCCTGAGGGTAAATGGCGTTTAGAGGCGCCGCCAATTCACCCTTAGGCAAAGTGGCTGACTCTCATAGCTTGACATCCCTCGCCGTACAATAGCAGTAATCCATGGGTTACGAGATTCCTCCTTCAAAAACAGCAAAAGTTTGCGTTAGTACAAACAACTGCTTACAGCGACTTCTTTACACCTTCGATCATCGCTGAACTCGATGCCATATCGGCGGATCTGGAGACTGGTGGACCTTCGTTTTCACTTGAGGAAGTGCGATCGCACTTTGCATCGAAACTTGTATCTGATCTTCGCGAAGACTAGAACTCGCCTTCAAACAGCGTCTTCGCTGTCCCCTCGATCGTGATCGGATGATGCCAGGTATCCGCCGACACCCATACCGATCCGCCCGGGTTCTTCACCTCGATCCGTCCTCCCGACCCGCGTCGGCGCATCCAATCGACCGCCGCTGCCGAAGAGCCCGTGCCGCATCCGAACGTCTCGCCCACTCCACGCTCCCAGATGCGAATCTTCAGCGCGTCGCCATCCTGAACCGCCCAAATAACGCTGGTGCGCTTGGGAAACCGAGGGTCGTGCTCCAGCATCGACGAAATCTTGCGAAAGCCGTCGTCATCCGGCAGAGAGCCGGTGGGCAGAACCACGTGCGTCGAACCCGTCGAGAGTGCACTGCCGGGCAGAACCACCGACCAGTCGTCCACTCGCGCGGCAAAAATCGTGACGTTGAACAGTTCGCCCATGATGTTCGTGGGCACGTCCTTGGGGTCATAAGAAGCGGTGCCGATCATCGACCGGATGAGCCCATTGTCGATGGTGACGGGAACCGCGCGGTCGAGATGAAGGATATTGAACTGGGTTCCAACCCACCCTTGTTCATGCGCGTGCTGAGCGGCACACCGAATTCCATTGCCGCAGAAGTCCTCGGTGCCGTCGGGGTTGAACATCCGCAGGCGAACGTTGGTCCCCTCCATGCCAACCGCCAGCAAGCCGTCGCCGCCGATGCTGTAGTGCTCCCGGCACATGGCGATCGACAGCTTCGATAGCTTGTCCGTGACCTCTTCGGGTGTCGCGCCGGTCACACTGTCAAGATGGATGAGCGGGAAATGATTCCCGATCGATTCGACCTTCCAGAATTTCAAATCATCGGCTCCCAATAGCAGGTCGCCGTCTCCGTAATGCGGCGGAACCAGCGGCCGTCCGGGCTCACCAGCGGAATCCACCACGCGCTTGGGCGTCGGTTTGCGCTCTCCAATCCGCGACTGCTGATCGTGGCTTCCCGAATCATGCTCAGCCGCTTAAATTCGGACTCCATTTCGATCTCCCGACGTCGCTTGTGGACTTTCAAGAAGGTCTCGCTTTGGGAAGCAGCCCGTTCTCGTTCGCCCAGCATCGCGATCTCGTGCAGATACGCCTCACGCTGTTTTCGCAGTCGCTCTAGCTGAGCGGTGAACCCAGCACGGCAGTCCAATTCCGATTGATCGGGAATCTTTTCGAAAATCTTCGCTCGGAAATGGTCGCCCATTTCGCGCTGAATTTCCTGCCACATTTGACCATCGGCTTTCCAAGCGTTGTGCAGGGTGCGTCGTTTCTCCTTCAGCGACTCAATCTCTTGGCTCAGCTCGGACAATTGACCATGGATCGCTTCGTACTCTTGCGCCTGAAGGCTCCACGCCCCGCCGACCTTCTGGTCCAGGTAGCAAAGTAACTCGCCGGGCTTGCGAATTTGCCCAAGCTGTTCGATGCGCGACTTCTGCTCACCAACCACCGCTCGCCAACGCGACGCAAACGAAGGCGCACAAATTGTCTCGCTTCCAAAGGCGGCTTGGAACGGCTTCGGCAGGTCGAACCAATTCTCGACTGACGCTAGGCTATCCCAGGTTTGATAGCGGATTCGCAGGATGGGGTTGACGTGAAAATTCAGCTTGTTATGGAGCACCCGCGAGGCGCGCACGTAGCTCGACGCGCCCTCGTGGAACGCAAAAGTGAACTCGCGCCCCAGCATGCCGATGAGGGTGACCGCCTTTCCGATGACCGCGCAGTTGGGACCAAATTTCTTCTCGATCAAGTCGGCAAGTTCAGCCAGCGTTTCCAGCGGCTTCTTGTAGCTGAGGAACTGGGGAACTCGGGTGGTGATGACCGCTCCACGATTGCCGAGGCGGATGGTGCCGCGACCGAGGCCGGGAATCACGAGGTCGAAAGGAATCGCGCCCGATCCAAACCGCGTCAGATCATACAGACCAGGATAGCTGGTGGTCGCCTCGTTGTAAGCCTGGCAAGCCTCGGCCCGCGTCGAATGCGCCACATACTTGGCAAAGAACTCAAACCGTGGCAGGTGGTAGGTCTGGGTGTTGAACCGCAGAAGTTCGCTCGTCTGCGTCGTCTCAAACTCCAGCGGCTCACCCGCGACCAGCGAATAAATCGGATTCAGCAGGTCGCGGTAGATGGCGGCCAGGTTGCGGTGTGGAGCCTCGGCGTACAGGCAGAAAGCTTCGTTGATCTTGTCGCCGACCTCTTGAGCCCGGCTTCGGTTGCTTTCCCCAATCGATCCCACCGATTCGTCGATGGCCCATCGAAGCGTGTTACAAAGCTCACGAGCCAAGTCGTCGCCGGGAACCTCCAGCGTGATCGGCGGATTCTCGTCGGTCGAAACGATGCCCCGCCAACCCCAAGCTTCGGTGGCTTCATCGAGAAAATCTGGTCTAGTTTCGGATAGACGGTCGAACCGCAATCCCGCGCGGATCAGCTCTTCGCGCGTCACTACCGTCTCGGAACCGAACAGCGCCGAGAACTCAGCCGCCGCGCTCCAGAGGTTCCGCGTTGAGCCGTCGTTGTGGGGAAGCGTCTTAAACTTTGCTCGCGAGCCCTTTACGCCCGAGACCTTCGCAAAATAGTCGGTATCATGCACGCCCGCTACGAAGCCGACGCCAGCCCGCTGGGCCTCAAGGGCTAAACCGGCCTTCATCGGTTCGTCCCAAAACACGGTCTGACCGAGGGCGAGGAACTTCGAACCCGACGCCAAAGAGCCGACCTGCTGGACGGCTTCCTTTAGACTCATACAACTGGGTTCGCTCATGCGATAACCATCCCCGCGAAAACGAGTACGAATTGTTTCTACGGTGTGTTTCGACAAATTTTAGCGCAAAGTCTCAAAATCATCGGGATTTCGATCCAACAGCACCTTAATGTTTTCGGGAATCGAAATCGCTTTCCTCTCGGTGCCCATAAACACGTGCCAGGTGTACCCCTCGGTGCAAACCTTGCCGGTGGACTCATTGACGATCTTATATTCAAACTTCACGGCGGCGCGTTTGGTCTCGCTCACCGTCACTTCGACCTGAATCCAGTCGTCGTAATGCACCTCGCCTTTGTAGCGAATATGAACCTCGACGACGGGCAGGAAAACACCCTGCTCCTCAAACTGCTTGTAGGTGAATCCGCGGTCTCGGCACCACGCCCCGCGCGCCTGTTCGAACCAAAAAAGGTAGTTGGCGTAGTACGCATGCCCCATCTGGTCGGTCTCGCCGTAGCGGACCCGGATGCGCTCGACCGTAGGGCGGGTGGGCATGGGTTAGGCCTTCTGCTGGCGGCCGATAACGACGAAAGCGCCGTTCAGGGCTTTCGACTTACTGACATGGAAAACCGGCTCGTAACCTTGGTCCTCCATCTCCTTGATGTAGCGCACGTCGGCCTGGTCCATCAGGATTTCACCAAGGTCCTCGACCTTATAGTAACCGCGCGCGTCGGGCTCTCCCAAATCTGAGTAGGTGACTTGCCAGATGTTGTCTCGGATTTGCTTCATGGAGTGATGACTATAGTTTGCCCGATTTGAGATAACCTTGTCACATGCCGTCGGAACCAATGGAGTTTAAGTTAGGAAAGTTGAGGGGATTCGTCGATCCTGAATCGGGCCAACTCCGTTACCTGAAGGTCGGCCCGTACGAACTGCTCCGCGGCATTTATGGTTCAGTGCGGCGTCCAGACTGGGGAACCGTTGTCCAAACCGTCAGCGATTTCAAATTCGATCGCAAGCGCGAGTCGTTCTCCTGCACCTTTGTTGCCGTCCACAAGGACGACAAAATGGACTTCACCTGGCACGGCACCATCACGGGCAAGGTGCGAGACGACGGCAAAGCCGAGATCGAATACGTTCTCGACGGCATCGTCCCCGTCGAGCAAATGACCAACCGCCTCGGCCTCTGTCTGCTCCACCCCGCCACTCTCGAAGGCATTCCGGCCCAAATCGAACACGACCCGGGCAAGATCGAAACGATCCCCTTTCCCGAAGTGATCAAGGCGGACCAGCCGTTCAAAGACACCAAGGCGATCTCTTACGAGGTCAAGCCGGGCATCGGAATCCGAATCGAACTCTCCGGCGACGACTTCGAGACCGAAGATCAGCGCAACTACGGCGACGCCTCGTACAAAACCTATTGCCACTGGCAGGAGTCGGGCTCACCATACCGTGTGACCAAGGGCCAAGAAATCAAGCAAAAGGCGCGGCTGATCGTGTCTGCCGATGGATACAAAGACGAACCGACGATCCCCACTGCGTCCTCCGGACAGCTTCCCAGCCTGGGTACGATCTTCCGCCGCAAGATGACCGTCGAGGAGATGGACCACATCATGAGCCTGCATCTCACGCATTCCCAGGCGAGCCTCGAAGGCATCGAATCCGCCAAGCTGGTTGGAGGGCCGGTTTTCCTCCAAACCCAAGCCGCGTCGATACCCGTAACCCTTTCGCCTAATGACGGCATCCTTTTCTCGCCCGTGAATCAGTGGAAGAAGTTGAACGCCGTTCGCGGCGCCAAGAAATTCCTGGCCGTGCAGGGCTGGTTCATGGAGATGAATGGCTCGAAGCCCTCATTTGACGGCCTTGATGGCTCCAGCCTCGGTCTCCAGCCCAAAACCCACCAGTTCGACACCGACACGATGATGGAGTGCGGCTGGGTCGTCCCCGACCAAGTGAAGTCGGCCCGCCACATGGGCGCGAAGACCATCATCGTCGGCCCCGCGCGCCTCAGCGACGCCCCCGACGCCCGAACCAACGGTATCGAAGCCGCCCTCTTCACGATGGCCGTCATCGCCAATGCCGTCAAGGCCAAAGCCGACTTCGTAACCCTCTTCGACTCCGAGGCGCTCCTCAAGAGCCCGGCATCGCTCCCGCTCGCGCTACTCGCTGACCGCCGCTCGAACGACATCCGGGTTTGGGATGTCAACCGCGAGTTCGTGATGATCGAGTGCGGCAAAATGATCCTCGCCAACCTTAGTTGGGAGCCGTCCGAATATTTCAAGCAGATTCCGTTCGACTCCGCCGACAATTTGGCCGTCGGTATCAAGGGCGAATACCACCTTTTTGACCAAGACAACGTTTCGAATTGGAAGCAAGTTCTGACCGAACCGGCCAAGCACAGCATCCTCTCTGCGCTTCCTCCACGGTCCATCGTGGTCCTCGGCTGAGTAGAATCTGAGGAATGAGAGTTGCCATCGTCGGAGCCGGAATTTCTGGTTTGGCCGTCGCATGGCGGTTGGAGCGGGCCGGCGTCACCGCCACCGTCTTCGAAAAAAGTTCAAAGGTCGGCGGCCGCGCCTCGACCGTTGTGATCGACGGCTACACCTTTGATGACGGCGCGACGAGCATCGCTCCTCGTGGCCGAGCCATCGAAGAAGTTCTACTGAAAGAGCTTCCAACCGACGATCTGGTCCGCATCGAAAAACCGATCTGGGTTCATGATTCTCTTCGCGTTTCCGCCGGGTCGATCTTCCACAACGAGACCTCGCGCTACACCTACTCGACCGGCCTCGCCGAATTCCCGAACCGCCTCGCCACGCCGCTGAAGGTCAAAACCATGTGCGAAGTGGCGGATATCGCTTCCAGCCGAGACGGATTCGAAATTCAGGGCGAAATGTTCGACAACCTCGTCCTCGCCCTCCCGCTTCCGTTGACGTCCCAACTGCTGTGGTCGCTCAACGAGAGTCGCCCGCTCTCCAACGTCTCCTACCGGTCGTGCCTCAGTGTCATGCTCGGGTTCAAAAACCAGCTTCACGAAACGCCCTACCACGCCATCGTGGACCCCGAAGGCGTACACCCGATGCAGTGGCTCAGTCTCGAATCCGAGAAGTCGCCGCGTCGCGCTCCCGAGCACCATACGGCGATGGTGATGCAGTTGAGTCCCCGCTTTTCGAAGGACAATTTCGACAAGTCGGACGAGTTCATCGTCTCGACCGCACTCGCCTTCACCAAGAACCTTTACGGCCCCGAATTCGAAGCCGCCGAAGTCGCCCAGGTCAAGCGTTGGAAGTATTCCCAACCCGAAAATCTGGCCCGCTTTGAAGCCGTCAACCAGCCGGGCTCGCGAGTTCTAGTCGCCAGCGACGCCCTGTTAGGTGGGCGCATCGAAGAGGCGTTCGAGTGTGGCTACCGGGTGGGAGAACTGCTCCTCAATGCTTAGCGCCGTTCTCCTCCTCGCACTCCAATCCAAAACGCTCAACTACGACATTTATCGCGGCGCCGACCTCATCGGTGAAGCCAAGATTCTCATCAAGATCACCCAGGACGGCGGCAAGAGAACCGACACCAAACTGACCCTCAAACTGAGCGGAAAGACCTTGGATATGCACACGACCCAGGTGTGGGCGTTCTCCGGTCGCCCGACCCTCAAGATCGTGCAGATGTTCGATGCCAAAGGCAACGAAACTCACCGAACTCGGGCCGACTTCAAAGCCGACGAAATCTCGGTGATGGAGACCGTCGGCGACAAAACGACCAAGAAGACGGTCCCGATCGCGGCCGACGCCGAGATTCGCGAGTTGTCCGAGTTCTGGTTCCTGCGGGACGAGCCCGTCAAAGACGAAGCCTTTAAGTTCCAAAGCTTCGACGCCAGTACCCAAAAATGGCAGACCGCCACGAGCACCTACATCGGCATCGAGTCCAAGGTCGTCGACGGAAAAAAGATGGCGCTCTATCATGTCGCCCAGGAAATTGGCACGAAGAAAGTCGATGTTTGGCTCGATACCGACGGTTTTCCGCTGATCACCGAGTCGTCGGACAAGACGAAGATCGTGGCGAAGTTCTAAAATAGAATTCGTGAAATGGCCTAGCCTGCTCCTCGCAATCTTCCTTCCGGGCTCCATCATGGCATTCGATTCCTCCACCACGATTTGGGCCACGGCCCCGGCCGCGAAGTTCTACGACTCCAGCCCGCTCGGCAATGGGCGCATCGGGGCGATGGTCTTTGGCGGCGTCGGCGAGGATCGAATCGTTCTGAACGAGTCGACCGTATGGTCGGGCGGGCCGCAGGACGCCGACCGGGAAGACGCCTATAAGGTGTTGCCCGAGATCAGAAACCTGCTCCTGCACGACGAGAACCGCAAGGCGCAGGACCTGCTTCAGCAGAACTTCATTTGCAAAGGGCCTGGCACCAGTTTCGGTTCGGCCAAAGACGCTCCGTATGGGTGCTATCAAATTCTCGGCAACCTCCGGGTTCGATATTTGGGCGAGCAGGCGACCGACTATTCACGCATCCTCGATCTCAAGGCCGCCACATCGATCGTCAGCTACAAAACGGGCGACGGCCAGATCGAGCGGAAGGCGTTCGTATCCGCCCCCGATCAGGTGTTTGTCTATCATGTCCAGGCCAGCAAAGGCGAAAAGCTGAACCTCGACATCTCGATGGACCGCCCCGAGAACGCGACCTCTTCCGTCAGCGGGAGCCACATTCGCCTCGCTGGTCAGCTCAAGAGCGGCCTGCCGAACGTCGAAGGCGTTCGCTTCCTCGGCCACGCTCGCGTCCTCAACATTGGCGGACAGCAACACCCCGACGGTGCCGGAATCCACGTCACGAACGCCGACGAAGTTCTCATTCTCGTCGCCGCAGGCACCAGCATGTTCGATCCTCACTTCGAGGTCACCTGCCTCAACCAACTCGAAAGGGCGGCGAAAAGGAGCTTCAAAGACCTCAACGGTCGCCAAATCCGCGACGTCCGCCAATTCTTCAGCCGAGTCGACCTCGAACTGCCCAAAACCGAATCCAGCAAGCTCCCGACCATCGATCGGCTGGCCGAGCAGGCGAAAGGCAAGCCCGACCCCGATCTGGCCGCGTTGTACTTCAACTTCGGGCGGTACCTCCTCTTCAGTTCATCCCGACCGGATAGCCCCTTGCCCGCCAACCTGCAGGGCATCTGGGCCGAGGAACTTCAGACGCCGTGGAACGGCGATTTCCACCTCGACATCAACCTGCAGATGAACTATTGGCCCGCCGAGGTGTGTAACCTGTCGGACTGCACCAAGCCCTTGCTCGACTTCCTGCCGAAGCTGGTTCCGAACGGCCGCAAGACCGCCAAGGCGTACTACGACGCCCGCGGCTGGGTGGCGCACGTGGTCACCAACCCGTGGTGCTTTACCTCGCCCGGCGAGGGTGCGGGCTGGGGTTCGACCGTCAGCGGCGGCGCATGGCTCACCGAGCATCAGTGGGACCACTACGCCTTCACTGGCGACAAGACGTACCTAAAGTCGGCGTACCCGGTCATGAAGGAGGCCGCGTTGTTCTTCACCGATATGCTTATCGCCGAGCCAAAGCACGGCTGGCTGGTGACGGCGCCCTCCAATTCGCCGGAAAACACCTATATCCACCCAACCCAAGGCAACCTCAACACCTGCATGGGCCCGACCATGGACCAGCAGATCGTCCACGAACTCTTCGAGAACACGATCAAAGCCTCGGAGGTTCTTGGCGTGGACCCCGACTTCCGCAAGGAACTCCAAGATAAGCTGTCAAAGCTCGCACCGATGCAGATCGCGCCCGACGGCCGACTGCAGGAATGGCTAGAGCCTTACAAGGAAGCCGAGCCGCACCATCGCCACGTGTCGCATCTCTACGGTCTCTACCCGTCCAACCAGATCACGGTGGACGGAACGCCTGCGCTAGCCGAAGCCGCCAAGAAATCCCTCGAAGCCCGAGGTGACGACGGAACCGGCTGGAGCCTGGCATGGAAGGTCAATTTCTGGGCGCGTCTCCACGACGGCAACCACGCGCTGAAGATTCTTCACCGATTGCTCATGCCGACCGGCGTCGAAGGCTACAACTACACGAACGGTGGCGGCACTTACTCCAACCTGTTCGACGCCCATCCGCCTTTCCAAATCGATGGAAACTTCGGCGCGACCGCTGGCATCGCCGAAATGCTTCTCCAGAGCCGCGACGGCGAGATCACGCTGTTGCCCGCCCTGCCCGACGAATGGGCCGCGAAAGGATCGGTGAAGGGCTTGCGAGCCCGTGGCGATCTGACGGTCGAAATCAACTGGCGCAACGGACACGTGGTGGAATATCGGCTGACCGGTCCCAATGCGAAGACCACGAAGGTGACGTTCGGCGCGGGCCGAGAACCCGTCAAGCACAAGACGACTAGCGGCTAAACGAAAGCTCGGAGAACGCCAGTTGGTAGGTCAAGTCGTTCAGGTACCCGTATCCTGCGGGTACCGATAGCTCGGCCGCCAGCGACCGATCGTTGCTTCCCCACGCGAACCCGCTAAACCCGCCGAAAGACGGTACCAGGCCAAAGTAAAAGCCCTTTTGGGCAAAGACGCCGCCGAAGAGGTCGAGCACTTCTTCGCAGGAGTAGGGGCAGAAAACGTGGTTGTCGGCTTGGGTGACCACGATGCCCGACGGCGCCAGCAGACGGGAAAGGTCGGTGTAAAACTCTTTCGTCCACAGCATCTCGCTGATCTCGCCTTCCTCTTCCTCGTAGGTGTCCGTCGAGTCCACGACGATCAGATCGTAAGGTCCTGTCGCCTGCTTCACAAACGGAAAAGCATCCGTGATCTGAAGGTTAACACGCGAGTCGTCGAACGCCCCATCGCTGAGGTTTGGCATCCACTGGCGGCAGGCATCGACCACACCCTGATCGATCTCCACCATGTCGATCTGCGAAACCGACGCGTGACGACAAATTTCGCGGATCACACCGCCGTCGCCGCCGCCGATCACCAACGCCTTCTCGAACTTCGGCAGGTTCAAAGCCGGAATCTGCACTAGGCACTCGTGGTATGCGGCCTCGTCAAAATCAGTCAGTTGGATGTGGCCATCCAGCAGCAGCGCCTTCCCAAAAACTTCGGTCTCCAAAACTGTGACTTTTTGAAAGTCGGTCTGGACGTTACAAAGCTCGCGAACGACGGAAAACGACATCTGGAGCTTGTCGGATCGAATGGGAATGGTGAACGACGCCACCACAAAAGTTTACTTCCTAGGCCGCCTTCTTCTCTTTCTCGGGCCGGCCGAGATTGACCAGAACCAAGTTCTTCATTTTCGAACTGAACGCCGAGTGGATGACCATCAGCAGAATCGGAATCGCGATCGGACTGTACATCGCGTAGTGCATGCTCTTGTACGCCAACGGAATGCTCGCGAGGAAGACGATCGGAATTGTGCCAATGCGCCACACAAAGAAGCTCTGCACCACCCGCGATGTCTGCTCCGTCATCAGGTCTGCCCGACAGCACTTCAGCCAAATGGACAGCATGCTGAGGCCCGCCACCGCGTTGTTGGTGGCGTACAAGAGCCAGGCGCTGGGCAAGGTCGGATTCCCGCTATGGATCGAGGTCGTCAGCGGCAGGATCGACACAAAGAACAGGAACGTGATGTTCTGCCACAACAGCGTGCCATTAAATTTACCGACATGGCGAAAAACGCGCTGATGAAGCATCCAAAAGCTGGCGATGATAAAGAAGGACAGCGTGTAGCCGAGCAGAGCTTGACTCTGAGACTTTAGGTTGAACCAGAGGGCGGCATCGCTATCGGCATTGATGAATTTCGCGATGTCGAGCCGAAAAATAAGGAACGTCAAAACGATCGCAAAAACGCCGTCGCTGAGCGACCGCAAGCGCGATAGTTCCGTCCCCTCATCACGAAGATCGTGCTGTAATGCCATATACCCCCGGAGCAAAAGCCTCCGTGTATTGGGTCGGGTGGAAAACTTTGGTTGCTCATGGCTCCGTCGGTGAGGTTAGATAAATCAGGAGCAAATACTGATGTTAGCTTTACTAGCTGGTGTCATCGCGGGTTACCAGACCTCGAAAATGGTGACGATGCAGCTAGTTTTGCTTCGTCCCGGCGAAAATTCGACGCCTCTCACGAAGAATCTTCAGGAGGTTGCGATGAAGCGACACCTGGAAGGATTAGAGGCCCTGTGGTCGGCGGGAAAGGCCGTTGCCGTGGGGCCAATGGAAGGCTCCGACTACGCTGGCTTGGCTGTCATGGACGTCAATAGCGCCGACGAGGCAAAGGATCTGATGAAGGATGATCCGTTCGTCAAATCAGGGAGATTGAAGGTAGACGTATTGCCGTGGATGCTGGAAAACACCTTCCGTAAAGGCAAAAAGTTCCTCGATGTCGAGAAGGTCTACTTCGGCATCTTGGAGCGACCGGACAAAGCGCCCAGCTATCCTAACCAGAAATTGGAGGAAATGCAGGCCGGGCACTTGGCCAATATTCAGAAAATGGCGAAAGACGGAATTCTTGCCGCCGCCGGACCGTTTCTATCGAATGAGAAGCGCCGAGGGGTGTTCGTTTTCTGCACCAATGACCTCAAGGTTATCCAAAAGGCGGTCGCCGTCGACCCCCTGATTCGAGCAAAGAGGCTAGAATTGAAGCTCTATCCGTGGTGGACGAGCAAAGGTACGGTCGTTCCGTACAAACCATGAACAGGGAAAGATGAATCAGAAGATTTACTGGGTGGGGATCGCGTCGATTTCGATGACGGCGCTAGGTTTTGGCATCGTCTACCCCCTCGCCTACGCCGCCAACCCGATCAACCAGCCGTTGGTCGAACAACAGGAATCCCGCGCCTCCGGCTTTACTATGCGCGGCGAGGCGCTCTACCAAAAGGACGCTAAGGCGAACCGCACCATCGTCGCCGCCCGAATGTTTGCCACCGGCCCAATGCACGATGACGAAGTCATTCGGATGGAAGGCACATTTTCCCTCATCACCCCAAACGGTCAGGTCAAATCGTTCGGTCCGTCCACCTGGACGTTTTCGCCGAACCTCTACTCCGTCATGCCGGTGCAGAATGCTCCCTCCGGCTCAAAAGTAAAGATTGACGGCACGATCTACGTCTACCACCGCGAACTCATCAAATCCGAACGGGAAATCCTCCCAGATGGGTCCATCAAGCTGTACATGAACATCGGCTCCGTGACCTTCAGCAAGATTCCTAACTCGAATCCGGCTCAGATTTCCGTGGACTGCGAGAACCTCGGTTCCGTCCACCAGCACGGTCTTGAGCTCATGAGCGCGAATAACAAGACTGTGTCCAGCCGAATCCTGCTCTATGCAGGCAAACAAGTCGTCGAGCGGGAGAACCTGCCGTTCGTCGGTCGCAAAATCGGTATGGAGCCGTACGTGATTCGACAACTCATCCCTAAGCGAAGTGAGCCGGTCCACCTCGTGCTTCCGGTCCGCGATTTGGGCCGATAGCGATCTTGGTAATATCGCTTTAGTGATTTCTCAGAAGAGCCTCCTGCTGGCGCTCATGCTCGCCGGCTCCTCATTGTCGTTCGGCCAATCGCCGGACCAGTACAAGGGTCTCGAATGGCGCTTCGTTGGCCCATTTCGAGGCGGCCGCTCGCTTGCGGTGGCAGGCTCCCCCCAGCGTCCCAAGGAGTACTACTTCGGCGCGACCGGCGGCGGAATCTGGAAGACCACCGACGGTGGCGATAACTGGTCGCCCGTCTCCGATGGCTCCCTCGGCTCATCCTCGGTGGGTGCCATCGCGATTGCTCCGTCCAATCCCGACGTCATTTACGCTGGCACCGGCGAACGCGACATTCGCGGCGACATTTCCGAAGGCGACGGAATCTACAAGAGTTCTGATGGAGGTAAGACCTGGTCGCACATCGGCCTCGAAGCGACTCGAACCATCTCCCGCATCGTCGTCGATCCCAAAGACCCCAACACCGTGTGGGTAGCCGCTCTTGGCCATGTGTATGGCAAGAGCACAGAGCGGGGAATCTACAAGTCCACCGATGGCGGCGCGACCTGGCACCACGTCTTCTTCTCCACCGACCATACCGGGGCCGTTGATCTCGTCGTCGATCCGAACCACCCCAACATCCTCCTAGCCTCGTTTTGGGACGCCTGGCGCACCCCCTATTCGCTGAACTCCGGCGGACCCAATAGCGGCATGTACAAGTCCGAGGACGGCGGCGACACCTGGACGGATATCAGCCGCAACGAGGGGTTGCCCAAAGACACACTCGGGAAGATTGGCCTTTCGATTTCTCCAGTCGATTCCAACCGCTACTGGGCCATCGTCGAGGCGCAGGACGGCGGCCTCTTCTGCTCCGATGACGCCGGCAAGACCTGGCGCAAGGTCAACGAGGACCGAAACTGGCGACAGCGGGCGTGGTACTACACCCACGTTTACGCCGACCCGAAGGACAAAGAAACCGTCTACGTGCTAAACGTCGGATGGGGTCGCTCCACCAACGGCGGCAAAACCTTCTCGAACCTTCGCCCGCCCCACGGCGACAACCACGATCTTTGGATCGCCCCGGATGATCCCCAACGGATGATCGAGGCGAACGATGGCGGCGCGACCATCACCGCCGACGGTGGCAAAACCTTCAGCGCACTCGAAATGCCGACCGCGCAGTTCTACCACGTCTCCGCCGACAACGCCTTCCCATACAACATCCTCGGTGCTCAACAGGACAACAGCACCGTCCGCATCGCCAGCCGAACCTTTGGCCGAGGCATCACCAAGGACGACTGGACCAGCACGGCTGGCGGCGAATCGGGCTATGTCACACCGAAACCCGATGATCCCGACATCGTCTTCGGCGGAAGCTACGGCGGCGATCTCTCGTGGTACAACCACCGCACAAAGGTCTCTCGTGCCATTGACCCCTGGCCCGATAACCCGATGGGCCATGGAGCCGAAGACCTCGACTACCGCTTCCAGTGGACCTACCCGATCGTTTTTTCGCCCAACGATCCGAACCTGATCTACACCTGCTCACAGTACGTGATGACCAGCCACGACATGGGCCAAAGCTGGAAGAAGATCAGCCCCGACCTGACGCGGAACGACAAGTCCACTCTCGGCTCCTCGGGTGGGCCGATCACAAAAGACAACACCAGCGTGGAGTACTACGGAACCGTGTTCACCGTGGCCGAGTCGCCCAAGCGCCGAGGAGTGATTTGGGCCGGTTCGGACGATGGATTGATCCACGTGACGATGGACGGGGGTAAGCACTGGACCGATGTCACGCCGCCGCAGATGCCCAAGTGGGGTCTCGTCAGTATGATCGATCCGTCGCCGTTCGATGCCGGGACTGCCTACGCCGCCGTCGACAACCACGAAAGCGATGATTACCAGCCGTACGCCTACAAGACAACCGACTATGGCAAAACTTGGACTCCGATCACGACCGGAATCCCGAAGGACACCTTCGTTCGAGTCGTGCGCGAGGACCACAAGCAGAAGAATCTGCTCTACGCAGGTACCGAGAACGGCGTCTATGTCAGCTTCAATGGCGGCTCGTCCTGGCAATCCCTGCAGAACAATCTGCCCGTGACGCCCGTGCACGATCTGATCTGGAAAGACAACGATCTGGTGATCGCAACCCACGGGCGCGGCTTCTGGATTCTCGATGACATCTCCTCGCTTCAGCAATTGGCCCAGAAAGGCGACAACGCTACGCGTCTGTTCACGCCCCGCGACGCCTATCCGGTGTCGTACGGCGGTCGGGGCGATAGCAAGTCTGGCATGAACCCGCCCAGCGGATTGGTGATCGATTGCTACTTGGCCCAACCGGTCAAGTCTCTGAAATTCCAGATCACCGACCCGAAAGGAAACGTCGTCCAAACCGTCGAAAGCGGTGCATCCGAAGCTGGGTTCCACCGCACTAGCACCTTCCTGCGCTATCGCTCGTTCTCGATGCCGAGCGGCATGATCCTATGGTCGGGCTTCCCGTCGCCCATCACGGCTCCGCCAGGAACGTACAAGCTGACGATGACTGCCGACGGCCAGACCTTCTCGACCGACTTCCGCTGGTCGAAGGACCCGCGCACGACGGCGAGCGACGCCGACCTGCAGGAGAAATTCCGATTCCAGATGGAGATCGTCGCCAAGATCGATCAGGCTCACAAGGCGCTGGCCGACATCAAGAAGGCGAAGGAAGAGCGAGGCGACAAGGCCGATCCGAAATGGCTGGCCGACATAACCGCCGTCGAAGAAGCGATCTACCAGACCAAAAATAAAAGCGGCCAGGATCCCCTCAACTATCCGATCCGTCTCAATGACAAGCTCGCGGGTGTCTTCAGCAACGTGTCGGGTGGCAATTTCCGGCCCACCAGCCAGTCGTACGAAGTCTTCAAGATGCTCTCGAAGAAGCTCGACGAACAATTGACCAAGCTCGCGGTTCTGCTCAAACAGAAATAATCCGCTGACTTTGGACGGACCGGTTGCGTAGGTAAAGTAACGCAATGGTCCGTCCGATTTATGTCTTTGCCGGTCTGGCAACCGTTATTTCTTGTTCGTCGTTTGTTGGGGGTACTAAATCTCAGGCTGACCAGCAAAAAAGCGATTACGAAAAGAGTACTAAAGTTAAACGCAGTGGCGTGAATGTCACTCAACTTTATAACGATACTTGTGCCAAATGTCACGGCGTTAACGCCGAGGGCGGCGGTGGCGGCACCCAATCCCTTCTCACCGTCGACAAGTTCGACGAGAAGTGGGACAAGCCGTTTTTCGACGCCACTCGCAACGGCGTTCCGACGATGGGAATGGAGGCCTACGGCGACACGATGTCGGACCAAGAAGTCTGGGCCCTGGTCGTCCACATTCGAGAGCTTCAATACAAGGCGATCCGCCCAATGACTGCGCCGAAAAACACGAACGGCGTTTTCCAAACTCAGTACTACAAATATCGGATAGAAACCGTGGTCGATAAGGACCAAGGATTGAAGACACCTTGGTGTACGGCTTGGCTCCCCGACGGCACCATGCTCGTTACCAATCGCTCGGGCTACCTCACCGTGGTCAAGGGTGGCAAAGTCGTGTCGAGGGTCGACAATTTGCCCGCTTCAACGGAAATCGGCCAGGGCGGCCTGATGGAGGTTGCGGTTCACCCAGACTACGCCAAAAACGGCTGGATATACCTGACCGTTGCCGATCCCAAAGAAGGAAACCGCCGAGAAGCGTTCACCCGCACGTATCGTGGCCGCCTCAAATTTGATGGCGACAAAGTAACCTGGACCGACCAGCAGGACATCTTCAAGGTGCCGATCGACAACTACAATGGGTCGGGCATCCACTACGGCGGCAAAATCGTCTTCGACGGCAAGGGTCACATTTTCATCACTCAGGGTGAGCGCGGCAACGGACCCCTGGCCCAACGCCTCGACAAGCCAAACGGCAAAATCTTCCGCCTAAACGAAGACGGGTCGATCCCCAAGGACAATCCCTTTGTGAATACTCCCGGCGCGATCCCCGCGATCTGGACCTACGGCCATCGCAACCCGCAGGGGCTGGCGATGGATGACAAAGGCGACTTGTACGACACCGAGCACGCACCCCGTGGCGGCGACGAACTCAACCACATCGTTCCCGGCACGAATTACGGTTGGCCGGTGATCACCTTCGGCATCAACTATAACGACTCGTCGTTAGAGGTGCCCTGGCCGACCGCCGATCAGAAGTTCAAAATGCCGATCACTCGATGGTTGCCGTCCAGCGCCACGTCTGGCCTGCGCGTGTACAAAGGGTCGCCCTTCTCCAAGTGGAACGGCGACCTGTTGGCCGGTGGTCTAGCTGGCAAAGTGATCGACCGTGTCAGGGTGAAGAACGAGAAAGTGGTCGAGCGAGAAACGATTTTGTTCAACCTTGGCCGAGTTCGCGACATCGCCATCGGACCGGATGGTTTCGTGTACGTGACCGTCAATGAACCCGATATCGTCGTCCGCCTTGTGCCAGTCCAGTAGACATCAAATCTCTTCAATCCGATCAAACAAAAGCGACTTGCTTACCGCAACGGACGATCCCGGAGGGATCGCAGAAGGTAGCCAGGGTGTCGAAGCGACCGAAGGAAGCGTAGACCCCTGGAAAGCTCGTTACAAACAAGAGTCCGAGGAGCGAAGTCGAAGACCCCGCCGAGCAAAGCGAGGCAATTGGAGCGAAGCGGAATCGGGGCGACCCCGCCATTATGGCGGCAGAATTTGACGAGCGTCAGTCAAGCCTTACCCTTCGGATGCGCCTTCTGAACCGTTTCGTGTAGGCGCTCGATGCTGACGTGCGTGTAAATCTGCGTCGTCGCCAGGCTAGAATGACCTAACAACTGCTGAACCGTCTTCAAGTCGGCGCCCCCGTCCAGCAGGTGCGTCGCAAACGTATGCCGCAACGTGTGCGGCGACGTCTCCGGCGGCAAACCGACCGCCAGAGCCCATCGCTTCACGATCTTCTGAACCGTGCGCGTCGTTAACCGCCCACCCTTATCATTCGTGAACAAAGCGTCGTTCGCCACCGGCAAAACCCGCTCACCCTCGACGTATTCCTGCACCGCCCGTGCCGCCGCCCCGCCGAAGAAGGTGATCCGCTCCTTGTCGCCCTTACCGATAACCCGAACCGAGTTATCCGAGAAATTGAGGTCACCAAGTTCGAGGCCGATCGTCTCGGCCGCCCGAAGACCCGCCGAATAGATCAGCTCCAAAATCGCGCGATCCCGCTTCGGCGTTCGTCCCACGTCCCCCTGATCAAGCAAATCGACGGTCTGCGGCTGGTTCAGGCTTTTGGGCAGGTTTCGACGACGGAACGGAGCTTCCAACGGCTCGGTGGGGTCCCGGTCGATCACCTCCGAAACGCGAAGGTACTTGGCGAACGTCCGCAGCGTCGATAGCTTTCGCGCCCGAGTGCGCGGACTCCCACCATGCTTGCGCAGAAATCGCCGCAGCGTCTCGGTGTCGAACGAAAACTCGCCGTCCGTGAACTCGGCAAGCTGACTCAGGTCGGCCCCGTACGCGCGAACCGTCGCTTCCGAACGCCTTGCGCGCAGATGGTCGAGAAAATGCTGGATGTGTTGGTCCATTCCCTTCTCGGCCATGAAGTTAGTTTAGCCGTGCCAGAAACCTACTCGCGGCGAAGAACAAATTTCCCCTCCAAGGATTGGAGGGGTGGATGAGACTACCTGCCGACTAGAAAATCAGCCCTTCGTCATGATCAGCGACACGTTATGTCCGCCGAACCCGAACGAATTGTTCAGCACATAGGTCAATTCTCGCTTCTGAGCCACGTTCGGAACGTGGTTCAGGTCGCACGCCGGATCAGGATTCTCCAGGTTGATCGTCGGTGGCATAACGCCATCTCGCATCGCCAGGATGCAGATCAGCGACTCGATCGCGCCCGCCGCGCCGAGCGTATGCCCGTGCATCGACTTCGTCGAACTCATCGCCAGCTTGTAGGCATGATCGCCAAAAACCTTCTTCACCGCCGAGACCTCCATCGGATCGCCAACCGGCGTCGAAGTGCCATGAGCGTTGATGTAGTCGATCTGCTCTGGCTGAAGCTTCGCCTTGCGAAGCGCCATCGTCATCGACTTTGCCGCGCCGCGTCCTTCGGGGTGGGGAGATGTGATGTGGTAAGCATCGGCCGACATACCGTAGCCGATGATCTCGGCATAAATCTTCGCGCCTCTAGCGATCGCGTGGTCGCGATCCTCCAAGACCAAAACTGCTGAGCCTTCGCCCATCACAAATCCGTCTCGGTCGACATCGAACGGCCGCGAGGCCCGCAGGGGTTCGTCGTTTCGGTTCGTCATGGCTCGGCAAGCGCAGAATCCCGCGATGCCGATGTCGTTTATCGCCGCTTCGGTGCCGCCCGCAAGCATCGCGACGGCGTCGCCGCGCTTGATCATTTCGTACGAATCGCCGATGGCGTTCGCCCCGGTCGAGCAGGCGGAAACCACGGTGTGGTTCGGCCCGCGCAAATCGTTGATGATCGAGACCATGCCGCTAGCCATGTCCGCGATCATGTAGGGAACAAAGAACGGCGACACGCGATCCGGCTTTCCGCCGTGAATGAACGCGGTGTTGTCGTACATGATCCCCAACCCGCCGACGCCGGTGCCGATGAGCACACCGAATTCATTTCGGAGGTCCTCGGTCAGCTCGATCCCCGAATCGTCGAGGGCCTGTCGGGCGGAGGCAATGGCAAAATGGATGAACTTATCCATTCGCCGGGCATCCTTCTTTTCGAAGTTTTCACAGTACCAGTCTTCGATGTTGAAGTCAGGCACTTCGGCCGCGACCTGCGTGGCATACGGGGTCGGGTCGATGTTGGTAATCCGGCGTACCCCAGACTCGCCGGCGACGACTCGGGGCCAAAAGACGTCTACACCGGTGCCGAGCGGAGTGACCGCACCGACGCCGGTAACAACGACACGCCCGGATGGTTCGGGCGGAAAGCTCATTAGCTTTTCTTCTTGGAGATGTAGTCTACGGCGTTGCCGACCGTCTTGATCTCGCCTACTTCCTCGTCGGGGATGTCGATTTCGAATTCGTCTTCAAAAGCCATGACGAGTTCGACAACGTCGAGAGAATCTGCACCAAGATCGTCGGTGAAGCTGGCTTCCATGGTCACTTCTTCCGGCTTGACGTCGAGTTCTTCGACGGTGACCTTTTTTACGCGCTCAAAAATGTCGTTAGACATAGATATATAACGATACCATTCCCACCCCAAAAGCTGGTGAAAAGAACAGCCGTCTCCTTCAATATTTTGCTACGTTCTTTCCACAAAAATTGTTGGCTCAAGCGTAAAGCACACCTAAAGTGCACTTAATTTCGGCCATCGAATTTCAATTCCTTGGCTCGTGAGCAATGCCTGCAATTCTTCGATTTTTGTCACGATCGCCTGTACGGGCTCGCCGTGGGATACGCAAAGGGAGGCCATCGCCCCCGCTGCCTCGCCGATATTCCACTCGACCGGATGCAGTCGATAGCACCCGTTTGTGATGTGCGTCGTCCCAATGTTCTTGCACGCCGGTATCAGGTTTCTCATCCGAACAGGAATCAGCGACCTCGCCGGAATTTCGAACGGAAGGGTCGAAGTGTCGATCGTGTTCTTACCGTTGGTGCTGGGGTGAAGATCGATGCGATACGCCCCTATGCCAACCGAATCGTCAAACGACGGCGCTCGATCCATATTCGGATTGGTGTAGGCCGCCACGTCCTGCTCCTTCACCGTGTATTGCGCTACGATTCGCCGCGACTCGCGAATGTAGGGATACTTCGCAAACCCGTCGGAAGTATCGGAAATTCCGCCGTCCATGAAAACGCCGGGATAAGCTCCGGGCTGGCCGTCATGCCGTGGAGCTTGGTTCTGAAGCCAGTACACCACGGAAAGCGACAACTGCTTGGCGTCATAGAGTCGGCTCGCCGAAACCGGACCCATGGCACCGGGAACGTCAAAACCGTCGGGAACGTGGTCGCCTGAGGGCAAAGGGTCCACGTCGGTGATCGTTGCCTCAAAGTAGTCGTTCTGGGGCCAGTTGGCGATGGTGACGGGCCGATACTGGTCGGGATTCTCGTAAATTTCGGGCCGTACGACTTGGCGATACCGAAAAAGGGAATACCAGTCGCTCGGGTCTTTGCCAAAAAGCGGCAACTCCCGGACTTCCAGCGTGTGCGGATTCAATATCTGAAAGCCCAAAAGCGGACCGGGCCAGAAATCGGGACCCCAATCCTTCCACTTATCGTATTGCTCCGGCTTCGTAATCCGGTGGTCGCCATCCTCGTCGTAGCCCAGCGCGAAGCACCACGTGATGCCCTGCACATTGTCCGGCTCAGTCGGACCGTCCACCGCGTTCGGCTCTTGGGTCTCGGCTTTCGACTCCGCGCCCACCACATATTCGGTGCCCGACATCGGGAGCAGGTCGCCTAGCTCGGTGGCGTCGATGAAGATCGTGGACTCAATCTGCACGAAGCCTCCCGTCGTCAGATCGACGAACCGCACGCTCCGAACCTCATCCCCCGCAACCTCGGCGCTATGTGGCTTCAAGCCGAGTCGTATTGTCAGGTGCCCACTTCGAACGTAAGGCAAAAGCATCGATTCCAAGACGGCATGCCCAACCTTGGGCTCATGGCAAAGTCGGCTGACCCATCCGCCGCCGGGATTGAAGTCCACCAGCCTCTTTGTCGCGGCGCCCAGCCGTCGATGGTCAAAGTAATACTGTCGCACTCGATTTCGGTAAGTGCGATAGCGGTGCGTACACCCGAACTGCTCGATCCACGGATGCTCGTCCGGCGGCACGATCTGCGAGGTCAACTGACCGCCGACCCAATCAGTTTCCTCGGTCAGGATCACGTGGTGCCCCAGGTCGCACGCCATCATCGCGGCCGCCACGCCGCCGGTGCCTCCGCCCACGATCAAAATGTCGCACTTTTCGCCCGTCATCGAAAGAAATGATATTCTACGAGTCGTCCAATAATCGGTAGAGAGATGAAAAGGATTCTGGCGCTCACGGTTCTGATGCTGGCTGGTACAGCCGTCGCCCAGGATTCGCCGAGCCTTTGGGATCGTGCCACCTCGGTCAGCATCTCCATCGCCAAAAACCTTTGGACCAAACTCCAGGAACAGGGTCAGCCCCTGGCCGAGAAACTGCTTAAAGCCGCGCCGGAGTACTACAAGCAGTCGAAAGCCGGCCTCCAAGACTTCGTCAAGCGCATCGACAAGCTCGAAATCCCCAAGACGTTCCACGAAAAGCAATTGCTCGCCCTCGAACTTTGGAAGCTGCGCGGGGCCATCAATGTCGTGGCGCTCAGCAATCCGCAGACTGTAAAATTGCTGTTGGGCTTCGAGCCGCCAACCATCGCGCAGATGCAGAAAGATTTATCTCGCGTCGAGCTCGCGCTGAAAAAGGCGAATCTTCCCGGAATCTAGGGGTATACTTCCAACCCACTGCCATAAGTGAAGGCTGCCTAATATGAAGCGCACATTTCAGCCAAATAACCGCAAACGAAGCAAAACACACGGTTTTCGAGTCCGAATGAAGTCCACCGACGGTCAAAACGTCCTGAAACGACGACGAGTCAAAGGGCGTCACAAACTCAGCGCATAAAAGGTCCTTCCAAGCGCCGGTTTGACGAGATTTACAATCAGGGTCGCCGTTTCAGAGGCGACTTTTTAACGCTTATTGTCACGCCGGGTCAAGGACTCGTTGGGATTGCAACGAGTAAGAAGCTTGGAGCGAAGCCGCAGCGCAATCGACAGAAGAGGCGTATCCGGGCAATGATTTCGACTCAGATGCAACCGACCACGCAGGACTGGGTCCTCGTCGTCGGTATGAAGTGTCTTCGCACCGAATATGCAACGCTTCGCATTGAGTTGACGCACTTAATTGGAGAGGCAAACTCTTGGGTCGGAGGATCGGCATCTTCTTAGTACGAAGCTATCAACGCGGTTTCGCGTGGATGCCGCCTACCTGCCGGTACACACCGAGTTGCTCTCAATACACCCTGGAAGCGATCGAGAAATATGGGCTCATCAAGGGATCCTGGATGGGATTCAAACGCATCTGCCGATGCGGACCTTGGCACCCCGGAGGACATGACCCGGTTCCTTAGATCGAGGGTTTTTTAGTTTAAGAGAATGGCTAACGCACCTGCCCCCAAGCGCAACATGACCTTCATCTGGGTGATCTGGATGATCTCGGTCGTATGGCTTTTCACCACTATGCAGAACCGCCAACCGGATACCCGGTCCACGGTGGATGTCTACAAACAGATTCAAAAGGACAACGCGGAGACGAAAGACGTTTCTGCCAATAGTGACTACCACACGTACAAGTCGCTTCTGGACCGCGATGTCAAAGAGAAGAAGCTGACCGAGCCGGAAGCGCAGGTCAAGCGGTACGAAGCGGCCGTCCTCGTCGCCAACACCCAACTCCGAGCCGGCATCATGCGCAACGAAACCGCGCGTGTTCGCCTGGCCTATCAAACGCTTTGGGAATACCAAAAGCACGGCGTGGACACGCCCGACTGGAAAGACAAACAGTTCACGGCCGCTCCCGATTCACGCTTTCCCGACATTCCCCAATCCGCATCGGGGCAACAGCTTTTCGACAAAGTTAGCGACATCCTCAGTGCGCGCAACAAGAAGGAAATCATCTGGGGCTTCATCCCCGGCGGATACAACTTCATCGACACGTTGGTGGGCCTGACCGGACGGATTCCCGGATTCAGCTACTGGTTTGGCGCGTTCTTGCTGGCACTAGTGGTTCGCATCATCGTCTTCCCATTCTCGCAAAAGACGATCATGCACTCGCGACAGATGTCTCAGCTCAGTCCGCTGATCACCAAGATTCGTGAGGAATACAAAGAAGACCCTCAGCAGATGAACATGAAGGTGATGGAGCTGTACAAGGAGTACGGCCTCAATCCGGCGGCGGGATGCGCCCCGGCCTTCGTCCAGATGCCGCTTTTCCTCTCGGTGTACCAGTGCATGTTGCTGTACCAGTTCGAGTTCCAAAAGGGCACCTTCCTTTGGATCAACAAGGACGTCAGCAAGCTCACGCACGGCTTCACCGCCCCTAACCTGGGTACCCAGGACACGATTCTTATCATTCTCTACGGAATCTCGATGATCTGTTCGCAGATGCTCACTCCGGTCAACGACCCGAGCCAAAAGAAGCAGATGCGACTGATGGGCATCGGCATCTCCGTAGCCTTTACAGTTTTCATGTTTACCGGTGCGTTTCCGGTCGTGAGTGGATTCGTCCTTTACTGGACGTTCACCAATATCTTTGCGACAGTGCAGTCGCTGAGAGCCTACCGCTTACCACTCGCTCCCTTGCAAAAGGTGAACACGAAGGACGGAGGTCTCTACCCGCAGGACCCTAGCCAGCTCTTCCCCTGGCTAAAGAATGTCGAGGCGAAGAGCAATCCGGCCGCTAATGGCAAACCGAATATCCAAACGTCGACGAAGACCGGCAAGCCGAAACAACACAAACCCAAAAAGTAGGTTCTAAAACATGCAATCGATTGAACTAACCGTAAAAAATCTGGACGAAGCCGCCGCAGCTGCCGCGGAACAACTTGGCGTCAGCCCGGATCAAGTGAAGATTACCGTTCTCGACGAATCCAAGAAGCTGTTTGGCAAGGTGAGCTACAAGGTCAAGGCCGAAGTGAAGTCTTCGGGCAAGGCCGCCAAGGCCGAGAAGCCGGCCGAAGCTGCTCCGGCGCCAGCCGCTCCCGCCGCCTCCGCTAGCGAAGGCCCGCGCAAGAAGCTCGGAAGCAAGAAAGCTGATGAGCCCAAGGCTGAAGCCGCCCCGGCCGAAGAAGAAGCCGAAGCCGCTCCGGCACCCAAGGCCAAAGCCGCCAAGACCACCAAAGCTAAGACGGAAAAGACGGCTGAAGCTCCGGCCGCCGAACCCGCCGCTGAGGCCAACGGCGAAGACGACGGTGGTCCCGACGTCACCGCCACCGATGAGGACGCTTCCAAGCTCGGAACGATCCTCAAGACCCTGGCAAAGAAGTCCGGTCTCGACGCCCAGATCGCCGTCGGCGAACTGCAAGGCAAGTACATCAATCTTTCGATCGACGGTCGCGACGCCAGCTACCTGGTGGGCAAGAACGGCGAGGTTTTGAATTCACTCCAATACCTGATCAACCTCGTCGCCAAGCAACAGCTCGCTAACGGCGTGCGCGTCACCCTCGACGGAAACGATTACCGAAAGCGCCGAGCCGAATCCCTAACCAACCTGGCCACCAAGATTGCCGACAAGGTGAAGGAGCGAGGCGAGGAAGCCGTTCTCGAGGCCCTGCCTGCATTCGAGCGACGCGTCATTCACAAGGCCCTTCAGGACATCGAAGGCGTGACGACCTACAGCGAAGGCGAAGAGCCGGATCGCCGAGTCGTCATCGCGCCGATCGACTGATCGTCGAACAAAGCTAACTGTCTGGGACCGGAGAAATCTTCTCCGGTCCCTTTTCTTTTGCGCCAGCGAAGGTGAATCGGTTAACATGGTTCAACTGTGAGCATCGTTGCGATCCGGGCGTATCAAGTCGATCTTCCCCTCTTCGAAGGAAGCTATAACTGGTCGGGAGGAAAATCCGTCTCGGTTTTCGACTCCACCGTTGTCGAGGTCGAGACCAGCGAGGGTATCACCGGGTGGGGTGAGGTTTGCCCGTTAGGACCCTTTTACTTGCCCGCCTACGCCGAAGGAGTAAGAGCCGGAATCAAGGAGTTGGGACCGCACCTGATCGGCTACGACGCCTGCGAAATTGGCGTTCTCAATGCCCGCATGGATGCCGCTCTCCAGGGCCATCCCTATGTGAAGTCCGGCATCGACATGGCGTGTTGGGATATCTTGGGCAAGGCCGCCGGAATGCCCGTCTGCAAACTTCTTGGTGGACAGTCCGGCGAGGAAATCACGCTCTATCGAGCCATTTCTCAGGAATCGCCAGAAGCGATGGCTGACAAAGTGGCCAAATACCGCGCCGAAGGCTATCGTCGATTTCAACTGAAGGTCGGCGGCGATCCCGATGTCGATATTGAGCGAATCAAGGCTGTCTCGGCCAAGCTCGAATCTGGCGACCGGCTCGTCGCCGATGCCAACACCGGCTGGACCCTGCACGAAGCCATGCGCGTAGCGCTCGCCGTAAGGGACATCGATGTTTACATCGAACAGCCCTGTCGCACCTACGAAGAGTGCCTCTCCGTCCGGCGGCACACCAACCACCCATTCGTCTTAGATGAAAACATCGACAGCTTGGAAATGCTCTTGCGCGCCCAACGTGACCTCGCGATGGATGTCGTGAACATCAAGATCAGCAAGCTTGGTGGCATCGCAAAGGCGCGGCAAGTCAGAGACATGTGTGTTTCGCTCGGCATCGCCATGACGATCGAAGATAGCTGGGGCGGTGACATCGTCACCGCCGCTATCGCGCACTTAGCCCACAGTACGCCGGAACCGATCCGCTTCACGTCGACCGACTTCAACAGCTACGTCACCGTGAGCATCGCAACCGGCGCTCCGCAACGAGTCAATGGGAAGATGAATGCCTCGCCCTCGCCAGGCCTCGGAATCGAACCCCGCCGAGAAGTGATCGGCGAACCAGTGCTGGAAATTCGATAGCAATCAAGGTAAGCCGGGTGAACGAGTGGGTTCTTATTGAGGAAGTCGCCTTCCCAACGATACGCAAAATGGCGATCGGAGCATCGGCCGATCGCTTTCTAACGCTTCAAGAGGAACAAACCTCGTCGACCTGGTCCGTTTACGGGCGCCTACGCTTCATCGAACCGATTCAGGCCAAATGGTTAGAGCTTCTTCTCACCGAACTTCCAACCGAGAAACGAACCCGGTCCGAAATCCAGAAACGGTTCGAGGCTCAATTTGGCTTCGGTGGCTACCGCCTGCCCAATCTCGGCGACGACCTGAGCGAAGATCTGGTGAGGTACTGGCTTCGATGCGAACTTGGACAACCGAAACCCAAATTCTCATGGGGACGAGAAATCGAGTCGTTTGATGCCGACGATCAGAGCTTTGCCGATTGGTTTCGCGAAGCGAAAACCAAAATGCCAAAACGAATGTCGATCGCGGAAGCGGCTACTCGAATCTCTGACACTTAGTCTCTGACCGATCACTGACCATTGTCCGTCGCCCTAGCGCAGTGAGCCCTCTGCCCTAGCGCAAAGCGCGCCCTAACGCAGTGAGCCCTAGCGCATAGCGCGAGCCCTTTACCCTTTGAACAACGTAGGGCTGTAGGCCCGTTCTAGCTTAGCCCAGGTCGCAGTTCCGACAGGAACGAAGGCCTGGGTAAGGATCCGAACCGGAAAAAGTCCAGGGAGTCCCAAACCTCGGGACGACCCGGTCGTTACGACCGCAAAAGAAAACCTTCCCTAGCCTAGCCCGCCCTCCCTCAGAGATATACTAACTTTCGAATGGGAAAGCCCAAGGCTCTCAAACCGGGAGATACGATCGGTCTCGTCTCTCCGGCCTCTCCCCTCACCCGCGAGAAAGCTGCCACCGGCATCCGTCTTTTGGAAGAGCAGGGCTACCAAGTCAAAGAATATCCATCGACGTATGCCGCCACCGGCTATCTGGCGGGCTCAGACGAGGCACGTGCAAAGGACCTAACCGACGCGTTTCTGGACCCGGAAACGCAAGCCGTGTACTGCGCTCGAGGCGGCTACGGATGCGCGCGCCTCTTGCCGTATCTCGACTTCGACCAACTCGCCGCCACCGAAAAGCTGTTCATCGGCTTTAGCGACATCACTGTGCTCCACGCCTGCCTCAACCGCCGTGGACTCCCTACTGTTCACGGACCAATGGCGATCACGGTCGGCTACGAACGCCAACCCTGGGTGTACGAGTCCCTTTTCCGCGCCCTCCGTGGCGACGACCCGATTCCGCCCGAAGCCTTCACCGGCAAGTGCCTCAAACCAGGTGCCGCCACAGGCGAGGTCGTGGGCGGCTGCCTCATTCTCATCTGCGATCTCATCGGCACTCCCGAGCAGATCGACATGACCGATAAGATCATCCTCCTGGAGGATGTCGACGAAGCGCCCCACCGAGTCGATGCCATGCTCACTCATCTTCTCAACTCAGGAAGCATCCAAAAGGCGGCCGGAATCGTCATTGGAGAAATGACGCGAACGGATGAGCGCGTGGATAAGGGCATCGGCGAAATGCCTTGGCGGGAGATCGTGGCCGATCGACTAAGCGGTCTCGACATGCCGATCATCATCGACTTCCCCTGCGGCCACGCGCCGCAGATGTTAAGTCTGCCGTTTGGCATCCGCGCGGAGATGGACGCCGCGCGCGGTACCATGAACTACATCGAGTCGCTATGCAAGTGAAGTATTTTGGGATTTTGGGGCTCCTCCTTGCGTCGAGTCATGTCGCCGCAAATCAGGTTTGGGAAAAACCGGTGGCGCCCGGCCTTGTGTACAGAATGGAAATCACACAGGACCCTCCGAGGGTCATTCATGTACTCAAGCTCATCAGTAGTAACCCCGTCACATCGGTCATTCCCGAGCTCGGAAACCGAACCGTGTACGACTCGAAGTCCGACGGTCGATCCACCGTCTCCCAGATGGTCAAGGACACCAACGCCCTCGCCGCCATCAACGCCGACTTCTTCCCGTTCACCGGCGACCCCCTCGGACTGATGGTCCGCGAAGGGCAATTCATTAGCCTTCCGCACCCCAAGCGTGCCGCCTTCGCCTGGGGTCCCAATACCTCCGTCTTTGGCTTTTCGCGATTCTCCGGCTCGGTGACGACCGAGAAGGGAACGTCTGTTGATATCGACGGACTCGACGAGGAATGCCAAGAAAACCGCGTGACCCTTAACGGCCCCGAAGCTGGCATCAGCAAGTCGAAGAACCCCTGCCTAACCGTCGTCCTCAAACTCGATGGCGGACGATTGATGCCCACGACGCAAATCGGTGCATCCGTGATCGCTTCCTCCAACGATGGGGCCAATATGCCGCTGAAGGCCGGGCAGTTCACGCTCGTAGCTCAAGGTAACAAGATGAGTCAGCTATCCGGCCTCAAACCCGGCGACCGGCTCACCATCAAGCTCACCACGACTGGTTTCGATTGGGAAAAACTGGACAACGCGGTAGGCGGCGGACCGCTCCTCCTGCGCAACGGTGAAATCGCGGTGGACGCCGAAAATGAAGGCTTCGGAAAGGATTTTGTCGACACTCGACACCCGCGAACCGCCGTCGGACGAACCGGCGATGGCGACCTCGTGTTCGTCACCGTTGACGGCCGCCAAAAGGTCAGCGTTGGCGCGACCCTCGGCGAACTCGCCGAAATCATGCAAGGCCTGGGTTGCCGCGACGCTCTCAACCTCGACGGTGGCGGATCGACCTGCATGAACATTTTCGGGCTCGACATGAGCCGACCCAGCGACAAAACCGGCGAGCGCCCTGTCGCGAATGGAATCGCCTTCTATGGCCCCAAGCCGCTGACCGCCGACCAAAAGCTCAAGATCGTAGTTCCCGCTTCGATGAACGTCAACGGAACCGCGCAAGCGAAGGTTGTCGATAAGGACGGACGAGAAGTGCCGAACATCGAGGTCTTTTGGTCGCTCCAGGGCGCGGCATGGGTGGACCAAGGCGGACAAGTTTCTGGTCTGCAGGAAGGCACCGCCACCTTGCAAGCCTACGTTCGAGGCACCATTCTTTCGACGAATATCACCGTCAAACAGCCGTAGAAAAGAGTAGCGATGTATCAGGAGCCTCTTCCGCAAGAATACGTCAATCTTCCTCAAGACGAGATCGACGCTCGCATCACGGCCATCAAGGAAAAGCTGGGTAATCGCCTCGTGATCCTCGGCCACCACTATCAGCGCGACGAGATCATCAAGCACGCCGACTTCCGCGGCGATAGCTACAAGCTCGCCAAGAACGCCGCCGCCACCCCCGAAGCCGAATTCATCGTGTTCTGTGGCGTCCACTTCATGGCCGAATCCGCCGACATCCTGACCCCCGACAACCAAAAGGTCATCCTCCCCAACCTCGCTGCTGGATGTAGCATGGCCGACATGGCCAATCTCTTCCAAGTGCGAAGCGCTTGGAAGCAGATCCACGAAATCATCGGCGACACGCAGCGTGTTGTGCCTGTCACCTACATCAACTCCGCCGCCAACCTCAAGGCGTTCGTGGGCGAGCACGACGGCACAGTCTGCACCAGCACCAATGCCCCCACCGCCGTCGCTTGGGCGCTGGAGCAGGGCGACAAGGTCTTCTTCTTCCCCGACCAGCACCTCGGACGCAACACCGGAGTCAAGCTCGGCTACGACCCCGAAACCCAGATGATCCTCTGGGATCCGTTCAAGCCGCTGGGCGGCAACACGGAAGAGTCCATCCGCACCGCCAAGTTCATCCTCTGGAAGGGCCATTGTTCGGTCCACAAACGGTTTAGTGTCGAGCAGATCGAAAAGGCCCGACGCGAGCACCCAGGTGTGAAGGTCCTGGTCCACCCCGAATGCGAACTCGATGTCGTGAAGGCCGCCGACCTCAACGGCTCGACCGAGTTCATTCTCAAGACCGTCACCGAATCCGCACCGGGTTCCATCTGGGCCGTCGGTACCGAAATCAACCTCGTCTCGCGAATCGCCAAGGAACAGCCAGACAAGACGATCTTCTGTCTCGATCCCGAAATCTGCCCATGTAGCACGATGTACCGTATCCACCCGAGCTTCCTACTCTGGTCGCTCGACCACATCGCTAACGGCGACGTGGTGAATCAGATAGTAGTGCCCGAAAAGATTCGCGAAAACGCGCTGGTCTCGCTTCAGAGAATGTTGACCGTCTGCGCCTGAGCGATCGCGAACTTCAACGCCTCAGTCAGGTTGGCCACCGGCTCAACATCGACACCCTGGACGATCTCCTTCGGGAAGTTGGCTAACTCGGTTGCCTGCACCGCTGGAATCAGTACCCGCTCATAGCCATATCGCTTAGCGGCCAGGAGCTTTTCGCGCAATCCGCCGACCGCCAGCGTATGCCCACGCAAGTTCAACTCGCCGGTCATCGCCACCTTTGGCTGAACCGCCCGGCCCGAAAAAGCGGAGAACAAGGCCACCGCTACCGTCAAGCCCGCGCTCGGACCATCTTTCGGAATCGCCGCTTGCGGCAGGTGAACGTGGACGTCGAACCGCGAGTCGATCCCCTTCGTGTCGAGCAAAGACCGAACGCAGGTTAGCGCTGTCTGAACCGACTCCTGCATCACAGGCCCAATCGAGCCCGTCAGCGTCAGCTTCAACTCCGATCCTACTGGTTTGGTCAAGCTCACCTCGACCTGCATGTGGTCACCGCCGTAGCCGCACACCACCAATCCGTTGACGATGCCCACCTCTTCGTCCTCGGTAAGCTCCGAAACCGGAATCTGTGGCAGACCCAACAAGTCGGAAAGGTCGGCCCGTGAGAGCTCCTTCGGAATCGCATGGCCGAGCGCGGTTTGCTTGGCGAGCTTCCGCCCCAGCCGGGCAATCTCTCGACTGAGCGACCGAACGCCGGACTCTCGAGAGTAATCCCGTACCAGCGCCAGCAACGCGTCCGAACCCAAAGCCGGAAAGTTGGAGCCCAAGCCGCTCGTCTCCCGAACTTCGGGAATCACATACTGCACGGCGATCGCCTTGCGCTCCTCCTCGCTATAGCCCGAAAACTCAATGATCTCCATGCGGTCTAGCAGAGCCGACGGAATGCTATCCAAAACGTTCGCCGTCACGATGAACAGCACGTTCGAGAGATCCATCGGAACCTCCAGAAAGTGGTCGACGAACTGTGAATTCTGGGAAGGATCGAGAAGCTCCAACAACGCACTCGTTGGGTCGCCACCGATGCCTTGGCACAGCTTATCGACCTCGTCGAGCACCAGAACCGGGTTCATCCGTCCCGCTTCCAGAATGGCCTGAACGATTCGCCCCGGCCGAGCGCCAACGTATGTCCGGCGGTGGCCACGAATCTCCGCCTCGTCGCGCACACCACCCAGAGCGATGTGCCCGCATCGACGGTTCATCACCTTAGCGATGGACCGTGCAAAGCTGGTTTTGCCTACGCCGGGAGGCCCGACAAAGCAAAGCACTGCGCCCTTGGTCGAGCCACGCAGTTTCTTGACCGCCAAGAATTCGATAATCCGCTCCTTCACCCCCGAAAGGCCGAAGTGAGCCTGATCAAGGCGCGCTTCCGCCTCCGCGATGTCGATTTCTTCCTCGACGCTGTCGCTCCACGGAATCCGCATCAGCGTCTGCAAATAGTTTCTGGTGACGTGGATGTCCGGGCTGCTCTCCGTCGCTTGCTCCAGCTTTCGCAGCTCAATCAACGCCTGCGTGCGCGCCGGTTCAGGAACGTTATTCTCGATCGCGTCTCGGTACGATTCGCATTCCTCGGTAAACGGCCCCTTGATCCCCAATTCCTGCTGGATCGCACGAAGCTGCTCTCGGAGAAAGAACTGCCGCTGAACCTGGGAAATGTCACCTTCGACCCGGTTACGGATGTCGTCCTGCGCGTCCAGCAGGGCCTCTTCCCGTTTGCACATCGAGACCACGTGCTCAAGCAGGGTTTCAAGCTCGGCAATCTCAAGAACTTCTTGCTTTTGCTCTGTAGGGCAAGGCAGGAAGTGGGTGATCAGGAAAGCAGTGGTCAACGCGTTCGCAGCCAGCGAAACACCCTCGATGCTCTCGGTCGGAATCTGCTCGTTGCGGCCGGCTATTCGAGTAAAGGTCTGCTTGAGCAGTCGGCTGTAAGCCTCAATGCCGGAGTCGGTCGGAACCACGTCGGCAATTTCCCGGTACTTGGCCTGTCGCGGCGCCGGTCCGGTCGGCGATTCGATCACGCCGCATCGGCGCAATCCTTTGAGGACCAGGCGGGTCGATCCATCGGGCATCGGCACCGTGTGGATGACTTCGGCGAGAGTGCCGATCGCAAACAGGTTTTCGGGAGTCGGATCCTCGTGGCTAGAGTCTTGTTGGGTGATCGCCAGCAAGAGCCGGTCGCTCGCAATCGACTCCTGAATCGCGGCTTCCGACGCCGGACGAGTGATCTGAAGCGTCAGAATGGCGCCAGGCATCATCACCTGATCTCGGATCGGAAGAATCCAAGCGGAACCAACCAAGCCCTTTAATGGAACGCTCTTGTGAGCCATAGAACACTTAAAACCTACCACTGAGGGGTAAGTTTTGGTGAAAAATTGAGTCTATTACCGGAAGATTACGAGGATATTTCTCGCTTCATTGCCAGTTTGTCCAGCTTCGTGTTCCGAACCAGGTCCCGAATCTCGTCCACGCCGATCTCCGAACCGAAGACCTGGTTATAGGCGATATCGATTAGATCGAAGATCTCCAACAAGGCGAAAAGACGGGTGCGTAAACCCTTCACCTCTTCGTCAGGGTCCGACTCGGGAAGCTTGCCCAAAACCTCCCGAATCGCATCGGCTGTGGGATCGATCTCACGCCGCTTACGCTCGCGCACCACACGAAGGAACATTTGATAAGGATCGGTCTCCGAGACATAGGTGTCCTTTCGATCTCCCGGCTGGCGGAATCGGCGAACAATGCCCCAATCCATCAGTTCTCGAAGATTCATAGACGCATTGCCTCGCGAAATTTGCAGTCGATCCATGATCTCGTTCACCTCGAGAGCCTGACCAGTGATGAAAAGCAGCGCGTGAATTTGCGCCATGGTGCGGTTGATTCCCCATGAACTGCTCATTCGCCCCCACTCCAAAATGAAAAGATCCTGAGCTCGAAGAAGGTTGGAGTTGGGTTCTTTGACCATGTTTCAAAAAGTGCGAACTTTCAAAAAATTCACGAAGTTCAGTATAACCGATTGGTCCATCCATCCTAGTAAATGTGCCTTGATTCCTCTCGTGTATATAAGGAAGAAAATTGGCGATGGCTCGGGCGTCAGGCGCGGTTAAGATTCACGATCGAAATGAGATTCTCCTTTCGACGATTAACTGCAGGCGCTGTCGCCTCCAGGGTCTAAACGACGCCCAGATGTACACCGGCTGGGTCCTCAAGATGGAAGGCGGCGTCATCACAGTCAGTTCGACTTCACCCAAATGCCCGAATGTTGGCGACTTTCTCTATATCGAGGTAGACGCCCCCGCGACCGTCATCACGTTTGTCGCCTACGTACTTTCCTTCCAATCGACCAAATTCGAACTCAAAGTGACGTCCGACGTTGATGAGCGGCCGCTAAAGACCGAATCCCGCTTGTTGGTCACCCCGTTCAGTGGTTCGCTGAAGCAGGGCGACATCACGATCGGCATCACCATCGCCGACGTTTCCGAAAACGGGGTTGGCTTCTTCTCCGACGATCCCTTTAATAACGCCAAGTGCACCGCTGTCCTAAAATCCGAGCATGGGGCTGTGACTGTCGAGGGAGAAATCCGATATGTAAGAAAGGAACCGACGACGCAGAATTATCGGGGCGGCATGAAGATCCTCTCGATGGATCGTGTCAGCCGGGCACGATGGTCAAAGGTTCTCCAGCAATCGTAAAGGAAGTCGCAACAGGTCATCATGGGCTACAAACTCGAATCGGCGGAACGAAGGGAAAGCTTTATCAACGTCCGCGTGCGTCTCCAGCGACTGAAGGATGCCAAATTCTATGCCGGTTGGGTTCGCACCTTCTCGGATACCGAAATCGTCATCGACTTCCCAAGCCAAGATTGGTTTGAGTCTGGAACCAAGTTTTACATCACCATTAACGGTGTGCAATCGGCCGCCGCGGTCCAAGCCACGTTGGACAATCAGTCGCCCGGTTTCATCACGCTCCACTTCGACGGGCCTTTGCGTTACCTCAACCCGTCCGAGTCCGCTCGCCGTCAGGTGACCGGCCTCACGGGAGTGATTAGGCTCGATGACACCGAGATTGAAATGCAGGTGACAGACGTTTCGACCAAAGGCTTTGGCGCGGTCATCGATGGCGCTCTGCCCCGAGGCACCGTCGTCGATATCGAAGTCGATACTCAATTCGGAAACGTGTCGGGTAAAGCCGAAGTCCGCTACTGTCGTCAAGACACTAAGGACTCGCTGAAGCACCGCATGGGCTTCCTATTCGTCCAACTTGGACGCATCGAAACCGCTCGCTGGAGCCGCCTCTCCGAAGACGGCGCTCTCTAGGCCCTACTCGCCGGCAATCCGCTTGGCTTCGTCGGCATTCTTCTGAATGTAGTCTTTCCAATTGGCCGGAACATCGGTGTCCACGAAAATCGCCGTGACCGGGCATTCGGCTTCGCATAGGCCGCAGTCGATGCACTGGTCTGGGTGAATAACAAGCTGGTCGTCTGCTTCATAAATGCAGTCAACCGGACAAACCGTCATACAGGATTTGTCCTTAACACCGATACAAGGTTCCGCAATGATGTATGGCAACTTTTCAGAAACTCCACCACAATTTTGACCCGAACGGGCCCAAGATTTCGGCCTTGCTCGAACTTTTTGCCCTCGACAGCTAACAATCGAAGCAGAAAAGCGCTTAGAACAAGCCGTTCGTACAGGAAAGAACGGCATCGAATAACGGCTTTCGTAGGCCCAGAATTTGGTCCCAACGTGGCTTTTTTGCTTGACACGCCTAAGAATTCTACTTATCCTTCCTAGTATTTCTAACAGGGAAATGGATATGAAACGTGTTCCTCTTTACGGCCTTGCCCTCGCTAGCCTCGCGGCTACAGCCCATGCCGACGTCACTTTTGGCGGCGCTCGCGCCGCAGGAATGGGCGGCGCGGGACTCGCCCTCCCCGTCGATGTTGGAAACAACTACCGGATGAATCCGGCGTTCCTCGCCTTCGGTTCAAAGGCCCCGACTCTTCAGTGGCCAGGTCTTGGTTACAAGCTCGACGGCATCAGTATCAGCAACGTCCGCGACGTCGTCGGAACCATCGATCACGGCGGCTTGGATGCCAACGGCATTCTGACCCTCGCAAGCAAGTATGGCGAAAGCCCCAAGGCGGTTGCCTTCAACGGGAACGTCGGTTTTCGCATGGGTGGTCTCGCCATCGGTGCCAAAGGCGAAGCCGGCATCAACTCGATTCCTAATGCTTCTCTCCAGACATGGGCGCAGGCTGGCGGTGACACCAACAACGTTCCTGCCGACGCTCGACTCGATGCTTACGGCTATGGCTACCAACAGGTAGAAGTCGGCTATGGCAACAGCGTCCGCTCGAAGGCCGGCAAGTTCACTCTCGGTGCCAACGTTCGGCGAATCAAAGCCTACTATGCCCACAAGTTTGCTGACTCGGCTACCATCGCCAGCGGCGACTCGAACGGCGTTCAGAACGGATCGGGCATCACCGGCGACTTCGCCACGCAAGATTCGACCGGCGTCGATGTCGGCCTCCTCTATAACTTCCCGAACGTAAATAACCTTTACATCGGAACCGTGATCGAGAACTTCATCGAGCCGAACATCGCCTTCAACTACGAGGCTCCGGGCGGCGGTCAGCCGATCATCCCCGGCGGTTTCGACCCCTACAAACGAACGTTCAACTTGGGTCTAGGCTATGTTCAGGACAAAGTCCTCATGGCGGCCGACCTTGTTGATATCGGCAACAATTCCGGCGGGCAGCAATTCCGCGCTGGCGCCGAATTCAAGATCGGTGGCAACTCGTACTTCCGAACCGGTTACAACACCCAGACCGCGTTCACGTACGGTTTTAGCGTTGGTGGCTTCAATATTCAGCTTGGCGGAAAAGCCCCGCTCAGTCTGACTTCTGTCATCCGCTTCTAGTCTCCCCCGGCACAATGGTGTCCAAAGGGTGGCACGGATAGGTGCAAGCGAGTCTTTGGCGACGCTTGTCGGACAGCACACCTATCCGTGTAGCAGGTGGCTGGGCCATTTTTGAGATGGCTTGCAGGGTCCACCATAAGACTGACAGAAATGAGATCAGGTTAAAAATCTGGTCTCATTTTTGTTTTTGCAGACGTAGAATAGTTGAGAGAAATGATTACCCTTACCGAACGTGCCGCTACCGAGTTGAAAGACTTGATGTCCAGCCAGAACAAAGAGAACGCCGCGTTGCGGGTTTGGGTTGCTGGCGGCGGATGCTCGGGCCTGTCCTACGGCATGGCTCTCGATGAGAATGAGCCGGAAGCCGACGATCAGGTGTTTGAGAATGATGGCGTGAAGCTGATCATTGACTCCCTCAGCCTCGGCTATATGGAAGGCAGTTCGGTGGACTACGTTGATGACGTCCTCGGCGGCGGATTCAAAATCGAAAACCCTAACGCCACTTCGACCTGCGGTTGCGGCTCCTCCTTCAAGACCGAGGGAAGCGGTTGTGGTAGCGGTGGATGCGGCGGCGGTTGCGGCTGCAGCAGCGGCTCTTAAGTCCTCGTCAAGTCTCCAGAGGGAGACATCAAGATTCTGACAATATGAAAAGAGAGAGTTCACCTCTCTCTTTTTTTGTCTGTACTCTCTTCTGGCAACGCACGATTGCGATCGGGCCGGTCACATTTATGAAGAGAAATCTTGCCATCGTCTTAGGGCTTTCGACTACCTGCTTGGCCGTCGCTTCGCCCTCATTACCAGAGGGGCTGAAGTTTAAGGGCTGGGTCGACCTCTTCTATCAATACGATTTTAACCGCAGTCCTTTCGGCAGGAACCTAACTGGGCGAGAGTTCGATTTGAAGGCTGGAGCATTCGAACTGGCCAATGCTGAGTTGAACATGGTTTATGCAAAGAAGGGCGCCCCATTCTCGGTCGTGCTCGATCTGGGTACGGGACGAAACGTAGAGATTAACAATGGTTTGGATGCTAAGAATGCCCACCACGACGAAATCGTCCAGCAGTTCTATCTCTCCTTGCCGCAAAAGGATGGTTCGACCCTCGACCTAGGAAAGTTCAACACATGGATTGGCCTTGAGAGCGTGTATACCGTCGACAACCCCAACTACTCCCTAGGAAGCTTATTTTGGTACGCCCAGCCGAACTGGCACGTCGGCATGCGTTGGACAAAACCCTTCAACGACACTTCGACCGGAGCCCTCTATGTTGTCAACGGCTGGAACGAAATTCAGGATACGAACGGGAGCAAGACGCTTGGGGCATCGTACGCGAAGACGATTTCGAAGAAACTCTCGGCGACTTTCGGCTACATCGGTGGAAAGGAAGGCACGAACGGAATCGGATTGCCTAATATTGGCCAGTCGGATGTCCACATGGCGGATCTGATTGCAACTTATACGGTCTCGGACAAGCATACGATTATGTTCAATGGCGACTATGCATCGTCGGCGGGCGCGAACAGCGGCCATTGGTATGGTTACTCGGTCTACTCGAACCACAAGCTGAGCGATTCAAAAGACGCTTCGATTCGGTTCTCCATAGTGAATGATCCCCAGATGCTTCGCGGCGCTCCCGGTTCCATCAGTTCATGGACGGGGACCTATAACGTAAGGACGACAGAGGCGAGCACGATTCGCCTGGAACTCAGGTTCGACCAAGCCAACTCGAACTACTTTCAGAATGGAGCGGCCGGATTCTCGAACAATCGAACGACGTTGACGATTGCCCAAGTGCTCCGATTTTAGTCAGCGCATCCCATGCCCGTTCGCACCGAGGGGCTACTTCCCGCGTTGCTTGCGATTGGGCCATAATGGACTCATGCTTCTTCAGGGCAAAAAGGGTCTAGTCCTTAACGTCACTAATAAGAATTCGATTGGCTGGGCGATCGCCGACGCAGCGAACCAGCAAGGCGCGATTGTGGGGATCGGCGCGCAAAACGAAAGACTCCAAGAAGGCGTCAACAAGCTTCTCGATGGCCGAACCGGCTTCGAGAATGTACTCATCGACTTCAGCTTTGAGGAGCAGTACGAAACCCTGCGACAAGATGTCGAAAAGAAGCTCGGTAAGCTCGACTTCCTGGTCCATTCCGTTGGCTTCGCGCCAAAAGAATCGCTCCAGGGCCGATTCATGGACACCACGCTCGAGGATTTCCAGGTGGCGATGAACGCCAGCGTCTACTCATTCCTGCGCGTCGTCAAGGAACTCGAACCTTGCCTAAACGATGACGCGAGCATCATCACACTCAGCTACATCGGCTCGACCCGCGTGATGAACAACTATAAGGTGATGGGTCTCTGCAAGGCCGCCCTGGAATCGACCGCTCGATACCTCGCCTACGAACTCGGCGACCGTGGCATCCGCGTCAACACCGTCTCCCCCGGTCCCGTCAATACCATCTCCGGCCGAGGCGTCTCCGGCCTGTCCGATTTCATCAAGCATGTCCACGATGTCGCGCCGCTGAAGCGCGAATATGGCCAGGAAGAAGCCGCTGGTGCCGCGATGTACCTCCTCAGCGACCTGAGCAAAGGCGTCACCGGTCAAATCATTTTTGTGGATAGCGGCTACAACGTGATGGCGGTCTAAAAAAGCTACTAGCTTTTAGCTTCTAGCGGAGTCCGATTGATCAGCGGGGCCGGATGAGATAGTCGGACTACCAAGATTTGCAGGTATGGCAGAAAGGAATATTGCTGTGCCCAGAAATCTATCGGCTCACCAAGACCTTCCCCGACAGCGAGAAGTTCGGACTTACTAGCCAGATGCAACGGGCGGTGGCATCGATACCCACCAATATCGCTGAGGGCCATGGACGTAGTACGAACCAAGACTTCATTCGCTTCCTCTATATAAGCATCGGCTCCGTGCAGGAGCTTGAAACGCTGGTAAGGATAGCTTTCGAGCTTGGTTACATTGAGTCCGTTGATCCTTGGCAAGAAAAGACACGGGAACTTGCCAAGATGCTCACGAGTCTCATTCGCACATTAAAGTCAGAGGGTTAGTACCATCCCCTTCAAAGAAGCTAGAAGCTACCTTCCCCCAAACCCCGACAACGTCACACCTTCGATGAAATACTTCTGCGCGAAGAAGAACACCAGCACGACCGGAACGACCGTCATCGTCGTAAACGCCATCAACAGTCCCGGCTCGCCGCCGCGGTCACCCTTAAACAACTGCAAAGCATAGCTAAGCGGCATATTCTCCGGTGAGTTGATGTAAATCAACGGCCCCATAAAGTTGTTCCAAGCCCCCAGGAACGTCCCCACTGCGATAACCGCCAACGCCGGTTTGATTTGCGGAAGCATGATGTCCCAAAACGTTTTCAGATAAGTACAGCCGTCGATCTTCGCCGCATCCTCAAGCTCCATCGGAATCTGCGAGAAGAATTGCCGCAACAAGAAGATGTTGAACGCCGAACCAAAGAACGCCGGGACCCAAAGCGGATAGAGTGTGTCCACCCAACCCAAGGTTCGGAAGATCAAGAACTGAGGCAACAACGTGACAACGCCTGGCAACATCATCGTGGCCAACAAAATATTGAATAGCACGTTCTTGCCCGGAAACTTCATCCGGGAAAACGCATAAGCCACGATCGAACAGCTCAGGATCGTCCCCACAACCCCCATCACCACGAGGAAAAGGGTGTTCTTCAGGTACACCAAGCCGCTATAAGTCTCAGGCGGCATGTACTGCAGCGCCTCGCTATAGTTCTGGGTCCGCAAGCCGATATGGCGCACTGGCTCCGTCTTCTCGCCCAGGACGGTCACATCCTTGCCCTTCATCTCGTCCGGCTCCATCACGCTCAGAACCCGCCGGCCGTCCTCCAGGCTTTGCTTCTCAAAACCTTTGATCTGTTGTCCATCGACCACCGCCGTATAGACGTTGGCATCGACCGGCACCTCTTTCAGCTTGTCGCGCGTCGTCAAAAAGTCAATTCCGCGAATGGAGAGCGGACGGAAGATGTCCATCTTCAGCTTGCCTTGCTCCTCGCCAATCACCAACGCCTCGACCTGCTGACCGTTGTAATCCGTCACATAATGTTTCATCGTCGGGTCGGGGTTCATGTACGGAACCGTGTCCGTCACCCGCGGAACCCAAATGATGCCTGCCTTCGACGTCATGTCTCGATCTTCCTTAAACGACGTGACCAACAGGAACACGAACGGAATACCGAACACTACCGAGCCCGCCAACAACCCGCACAGAGTCACAAAGCCCTTGCTGTAGTCCCGCGCCTTGGCTGACCGTGCGCTTGCGGCAACCGCCACCAACGCAACCGCGAACAGGAGAACCACGAACGCAATGTCCGTCACCGAGAGCTGGATGCCCCCTGTCAAAACGGTGATCTTGCTATCGGGGATCAAGTGATAGACAAGCGCCATCAGCGCCGTAGAAACCGCACCCATGGTCACGCCCTTCCACGCCGCTCCCCGCTCCTCATCGTTGATCGCCGAAGACACACGGATCAGACTCCAAATCGCATACACCGCGCAGGAAACCGCGATCCACGCCGTCCAAGGCATCACGAACCAGAACACCGGCAGTTTGAATCCGCCTTGCGCGAACGACTTTGTAACGGCGATCCCAAAAATAAACAGAGCGAGCGCAACTCCGCCCGAAGTCAAAATTGACGTGGTCGACGGCTTCAGTTCCGGCTTTCGCATGAAGAAAACCGCATTGCGG
This sequence comes from Armatimonadota bacterium, assembly GCA_016125185.1. Classification (NCBI taxonomy): domain Bacteria; kingdom Bacillati; phylum Armatimonadota; species Armatimonadota bacterium. Next base: position 724,229 of record WGMG01000001.1, read on the forward strand.
GCGACTTGGAAGGTCAGGATGATCGCGATCCAAGTCGCGACTGACGCGGCCGAGTAGACGATTCCTTCGATCACGAGCTCACCTCCGTGTGGACCCACTTATCTTTTAGCTTCCATTGGATGAACGTAACGATCATGACGATGATGAAGATCAGCCACGCGAGGGCCGATGCGTATCCCATTTTGAAGAAGGCGAAGCCATTGTTGAAGAGGTGGTAGGTCGGGGTCAGCATGCTGTCGTCGGGACCGATCGGGCCGTCGAGCGAGGGCCGCATGACATAAACACGGTCAAACTCTTGCATGGATCCGATGAACCCGGTGACGGCGTTGAAGAAGATGATGGGGCTGAGTTGCGGGAACGTGATCGACCAGAACTGCTTCTTCGAGTTCGCTCCGTCGATCGACGCCGCCTCGTACAGCGAGGTCGGAACGCCCTTGAGGCCCGCAAGCCACAGGATCATTCCGCCTCCCGCGCCCCACACGCCCTGAAGAATGAGCGCCGGTTTACTCCACTCAGCCGAGTTCAGCCACCCCGGCGGCTGAACATTCAGCCACTTGGTGATCGTATCGACCCAATAAGTATTAATGAGGCCCTTCCCGGGATCGGCGGTCAGAACCCACGTCCAAAGCACCGAGCTAGCGATGACCGGAATAATCGCTGGCATGTAGAAAATGGTACGGAAAAACCGAATTCCTCGGGTCCCCGTGTTCAAAAGCAATGCGATGGCGAGGCCAGTCGATAACCCCAGTGGAACCCCGACGCCGGTCAAGTAGGCCGCATTCCCCAGTGCCTGGCTCACTGACTTCCAGTCGGCGCCAAACATGTCTTGGTAGTTCTTAAGGCCAATGAAATGCGCCTCATTCAAAACGTCCCATTGCGTAAAACTGAAGAATAACGAGGCGATCATTGGACCGATCATCAGCAGGACAAAGCCGATGACCCACGGTGTGATGAAGAGGTACGCCCACTTCGCCTCATGCTTCTCCAGCCTGCCAATCTTCGACCGAGTGAACTTGGCGATGAAGTACGTGAGAAGGATGATAACCGCCGCAAACCCAAGGTACGCCGGGATGGCGAGGTTGATGACCGGATACTTATCCTTATTGAAGAACGCATCCAGTTCACGCTGGACCGTCCGCTGGGCATCGGCAAGCGCCTGCTCGGAACTCGCCTTCTTGTAGCACGCGGCTTCCATCGCCTTGACATGCTCCGACCACAAAATCTGCCCCACGAACGTCGCTGGCCGAATGCGTCCAAACCTGGCCATTTTGGTATGCATTTCGACCGCCTCAGCATAGTTCGGCGACGCTGGTTTGAACATTTTGGCCGAGAGCTCGTTCGCCTCTATGTTCGCGATCTGGCGCGGAATGAATACGCGGCCGCGCATTCGCTCCCATCCCGCCTGCGCCGTATTGTCGATCAAGCGGCCCTTGGTCGAGGTCAGAAACTTGATGAGGCGCCAAGCCCCCTCGACGTTCTTCGCCCCGCGCGGAATCGCGAGCGAAAATCCGCCCATCCACGTCACAAACGTGTCTTTCTCGTTGGCAAATCTCCCACGGTGGTAGTAGCGATCGTCGGGAACTGGAGCTGGTGATGCCTGGAAATCGAGGTCGGGTGCGTATCGCGACAGGGTGTTGAGAATCCAGTCGCCATCGATCTTCATCACGACCTGGCCGACAATGAACGCGTCGTTCTCGTTACCCTGGAAACCAGACTCGAAGTTCTTCGCTTTCTCGTAGCCGCCCTCGAGGTCGTACCCCTTCACGATGAAGTCCAGCGCCTCGCGCGCCTCTGGAGTGTTCATCGTGCACTTGCGGCCATCCGGGCTCATAAAGTTCGCGTTGTTCTGAAACGCGTACATGTACAGCCACGAGTTGCCGAAATTGGGCATGACTCCGGCTCGGATTAACTTCCCGCTCTTGTCAAATTTGGTTAGAACCTTGCTATAAGCCAGCAGCTCAGACCACGTTCTTGGTGCCCGCGTCGGGTCTAGCCCGGCCTTTCGAAGGTTATCCGCCTCTTCGTTGAAAATCTTTCGGTTCCAGTACAGGATTCGGTTGTCGGAGCCGGTCGGAATTGCGTAGACCTTTCCGTCGTACGAGGCCTCTTGCCAGGTTGCCGGATAGTACTGCTTCTCCTGCGGGCAAAGCGGGTCCGTTTTTGAATCTCGGGCAATCAGGTCGTCGAGCGGACGAAAAGCCCCGCGCGAAGCCCAGTCCGAAATCGTAAAGCGGTCCTGATTAATCACGTCGGGCGCCACGTTGCCCACGATCGACGTCATCAGCTTCTGCGGGTCCATCCGACCCGCGCCCATGCTGAGCAGCTTAACCTTGAGGTCTGGGTTTTCCTCCTCAAAGGCTCGAATCGCGGCGTCTTGTCCCTTCGTGTCGGGTCCTAGCGAGAGCCCCCAAAACACGACTTCCTTCTTTGGTGGCGCGGTTTGCGCAAATACTGTGGTCGTAAGAACGAGCAGCAGGCAGGTGAGAATCCTTTGAAGGCTCTTCATCGAAACAGTCCAAGTTTAAGCTGATCTTACACGGAGAATACGAATTCTCAACCGGAAACTCGTATGAAAAATGTTGACGGATGAGTCGCAGAGGTACCCTCTTATTTTCCGTGGATCCTCTTCAGCAGCCTGATTTTAACGAAAAACCGAAGCTATTTCCTTTGGTTCTGACAGTTTTTCTCGATTTGTTAGGGTTTGCGATGTTCATCCCCGACCTTCAGCTCCGAGGCCAACTGCTCGCCACACAGTTCCTCCACATGGACAATAAGGCTCTCCAAGTGGGCCTTTTGATCGGGCTGGGTCAGTCGGTCTACTCGATCGCTCAACTCCTCACTGGAACCTGGCTGGGGCGGCTGAGCGATACCAATGGTCGAAGAATAGTCCTCCTGATCAGCAGTGCGCTCTCGGTGTTCGCCTACATTCTCTATGCGAACGCCCACAGCATTTTCCTGCTCTATCTTTCGCGGGCCCTCTCAGGTGTAGCCGCCGCCAACCTCGGCGTCGCGTTCGCCTACGTGGCCGATGTCAGCAAACCAGAAGAGCGATCCGCCAAGATGGGCATGCTCGGTGCCGCCTTCGGTGCCGGATTCGTGATCGGCCCTGCTCTCGGTGCTGGGCTACTCGCAATGAATCACGACAGCCCGGCCCTCCTCGGTTACTTCGCCGCCGCCCTGTCCTTCGTCAACTTCATCCTCATCTACCGCTTGGTGAAGGAGTCCAACTTCGACCGACTTGATTCGCATCGCGGCTCGCTCATCGGAAATATCTCGCATGCAGCCAGCGTCAAGGGCCTCGGCATCGTCATGCTGATGTTCTTTATGATGAATCTCGCCTTCACCAACTTGGAAACGACATTCTTCCGCCTCCTCGAGGCCAAGAACTGGATATTCCAGATCCCATCGGATCATGTAAAAACCGTTGGCGCAATCATCCTGACCGTCGTGGGTATCACCGGCGTTTTCACGCAAGGCGGACTCGTGCGCGTGATCGTGCCCAAGTTGGGTGAACTCAAGACGGTGAGATTCTTTTACAGCATGTTCATTCCCGTGTTCCTTTGCATCCCGTACTTCCAGTTCTATTGGCCGGGAATCATCGGAGTGATCATGTTAGGAGTCACGAACGGTCTCAGTGGGCCAAGTATGAATGCCCTTGTCTCCCAGCGTGCCCCTCGCGAAATGCAGGGAAGCATCATGGGCCTCACGCAGTCGCTGGGCTCTCTTGCCCGAGTCATCGGACCCGTATTCGCAAACTTTCTGTTCCAGATGCGCCCGTCATACCCATATCTATATGGTGCGGGCCTCGCCTGCATACCCGCTATCCTTTCTTGGGCTATCCTTAAACCTGTGCCCCAGGACAAGGACGAAGTCGCCTTCGCCAACGTCCACTAGATTACGATGAGCGAAGAAGCCGTTGAAAAGACCGAGACCCGGGAGACCCCATCCAAACATCAGCGAGATTGGTTGGGCACCTTTGTGGGCCTCGCCATCTTCCTCGGCGGAATCGCCATCCTCTACACCGTATTCAGTCAGGCCCTCGAACTCTTCCGAACTCCGCCAAGAGTAGAACTAACGGTTCAACCTGGCAAGCCGGTTGAACTCGCGAGCGCCTTCAATGGAATGATGGGCGTGATCGTCAAAATCCTCCTGCTCATCCTCATGACCTGGCTGGGCTCGGTGATCGCAAATCGGGGAATTTTCCTCTACGGACACTCGCGAGGACGGACGGGCCGAAAGTCCTAACTAGTATTTTTACGAGATTCCAACTAAAACCCTTGAGAAAATTGTTAGGTTTTCCCAAGTGCATTGCGCCAAATCGGCTTTCGCGCTATCATGGTAGGGAATCAGGTTTTCAATCTGAATCTGAGGTTCTCATAACTATGAATTTGGGCAAACTTACGCGCGGTGCGGCAGTCGTCGTATTCGCCTCCAGTGCGATCTTCGCTAACGCTCAGACGACAAGCATGTGGTGGAATAAGTCGGGTGACTCCGCGACCCTCATGCCGCCGACCGTCGACGTCGTCGCCGGTTCGACCGTCACTTTGAGCGTTTATCTCTCGACGTCTGGCTTCACGGGCAACCTGTCGGCTGTCTCCGTTTTCCTTGGCTACGATACAACCAACTCGATGACGGATACCGCAGTGCCGGATGGCAGCGGCATCACTATCGCCCATGGCGGAACCAACGCTTCTCCGACCGGACTCCCGCTCGCATGGTCGTCGTCGTTCAGTGGTGGCGTGGTCCTCAACAAGCTTGGTGGCGGTTTCGACGCTTCTTCCGCGAGCCGACCGTTTGGCTTGTGGACCTCCAACGTGACCTTCGGCGACTTCGGCTTCACCGATACCTCGGCGACCCGAATGTTCGATGTCACGCTGACGGTTGACGGATCGCTGGCCGATGGTTCGCTGCGACCGATCACCATCTACGCTCTGCCTTCGATGCCGGGCGCATGGGATTCGGAAGTCTTCGATTCCAACTCGGTGAGCGCTGCTCCGCAGGCCTACACTGCAAATCTGCATGTGGTCAACCCCGTTCCGGAACCTGCCTCGCTGGCTGTTCTCGGCCTTGGCGCCGTCGCTCTTATCCGACGCCGCAAGAAGTAAACCAAATTCGTAGCGTGTCTGCGTCGAGTCTTCTCGGCGCAGGCACCGATGCGAAAAACTTTCTTTCTATTCCTAGTACCCAGTGGACGCGGCCTTCGGTGCTCCCCGTCGCTCCTAACTTTGGGTGGGTCATCAATGAAACTAAACGCAAAATCCAGAAATACATTCTCTTTCGGTCGATTGCTGAAGGGTGGGGTTGTTGCTTCGGTAATGCTCGGTTCGATCGCTGTATCGAGCGCGCAGACCGTCGGCAAGGCTTATACGCTCAGCACCAAACCGATTGTCGAGACGACAGCGCAAATTATGCAGCGTGAGCGCCAGTTCGGTCCGAAGCTTCCCATTCGCAAGCTGAAAGACACAGAAACTGAACACGAGATCGATCGAGACCATCTTCCTCAAAACCCGTTGTCCCCGGCCTCGCCTATGTGGCCCCCGGTCGTCAACGACGTCAAGATTCTTCCTCCCGGTGACACAACCATCGGCGATGGCAAGACGCCTCCTCCGCCCAACTTCTCGGTGCCGGTCAACTTTGGTGGACCGACCCTCGGCGAAAGTGGCTTCGTTCCGCCCGACTCCGACGGCGATGTCAGCTACAGCTCGGTCATTGTCGCCGCTAACGGCCGGATCAAGGGCTACGATCGGCTCGGTAACCTGAGTTCGCTCAACGCAACGACAGACAACTTCTTTGCCTCCGTTCGAGGTTCCAGTACCAGTGACCCGCGAGTCGTTTTCGATAAGATTACGAACCGATGGTTCGTCGAGATCATCGACGTCACGAGCTCGAATAACCGAATCTGCATCGCTTATAGCAATGGCGAGGTCATCAACGCCTCCACCACCTGGACGTTCTTCCAATTCGCGCAGAACGTTGGCGGCGGTGCATCCGGCTTTGCCGACTACGGAACGCTCGGCGTCGATGCTAACGGCGTCTATGTCGGCACCAACCGATTCACCTCGTCCTTCCAGAACTGCGATGTCTTCGCCATCAACAAGGCCAACCTGTTGAGCGGCACCCTGACGGTTACGCCGTTCCGAAATATGATTTCGAGCAGCACCGGCATGTTCACACCGTGGCCCGCCACCAACGACGATCCGACCGCAACGGTCGCCTTCGTAGTCGGTGTCGACGCCGGCGTCTACGGCAAGCTCGACTATCGTCGCATCACCTACTCTTCGGGTACGTTCAGCATCTCTGGTAACTCTGGGCTGACGGTTCCGACCACTTACAGCCCTCTCGCGATGCCGATTCCAACCTCGGCCTCTACGACGGGTGCCATCGACTCGCTCGATGACCGACTCTTCTACGCTCGCGTCTGCCGAAACCGCCTGACCGGTGAAGTCAACGTTCATACCGCTCACGGTATTCGAATGACTTCCGCTGGCGTCGGCTCTAGCGGCGGCGATCGAAGCGGCGCTCGATGGTACAACATCGGAAGCGTCTTCTCGGGAACGGCAAGCCTGCTCAACTCAGGAACCGTTGTGGATGGCGCGAGCAGCGGCTTCAAGTACCTCTCGATCCCGTCGGTAGGAATGAATGGCCAGGGCCATCAGTACATTGGCTTCACCATGGGCAATGCGACGAATTCGCCTGGCGTGGGCGGCTCTCTTCGCCTTACGTCCGACGCGCTGGTCTCTTCTCCGACGCTCATCAATGCCGGCGCAAACTACTATGCGGTGCAGGGCACGTCCGGTACCCAGCGATGGGGCGACTACTCGTTTACGATGGTCGATCCGCGCGACATGATGAGCTTCTGGACCTTCCAGGAATACTGCAACTCCAACAACTCGTGGCAGGTTCGCTGTATGAAGATCCTGGCTCCGGCTCCGACCGTGAGCGGCCTTTCGCCGTCCTCGGTCACGCAAGGCGACACCACGAATATCGTGGTGACCGGTACCGGCATCTTCGACCCCGACTCCACCTACCCGGACCATCTGGCGTTCAGCTTCGGCGCAAACATCACGGTCAATTCGGTCACTTGGAACAGCGCGACGCAGGCAACCGTGAACATTACGGTTGGTGGAAGCGCCGCGACGGGCTCGCGAACAGTGACCCTGACGAACCCGGATGGCCAAACGGCAACCGGCTCGATCACGGTCAATACTGGTCTGAAGACGGTCTCTGGCACGTTGGCTCTGACGAGCTACACGGGTTCGGTCTCCGGTCTCCAGTTCGTTTACGAACTGCGCGACGCCTCGACGAACGCGCTGATCGAAACGCACAACATCACGGGTCTTGGCTCGGGTAACACGTTCAGCTTCACGACCTCGCAGGCTGCAGGCAACTACAAA